>DIAV01000298.1 GCA_002415895.1 Anaerolineales bacterium UBA5069
GAGGTCACGGCTATGGCAGAGGTCACGGCTACGGCAGAGGTCACGGCTACGGCAGAGGTCACGGCTACGGCGGAGGTCACGGCAACCGAAGAACTGACAGCAACACCTGCGATTACGCCGACAGCGGAAGTGACAGCGGCGGCGGAGATTACGGCCACAGAGGAAACAATCGCCACAACGGCGACAACCCGCCGCCCTACGCTGGCCGAACTGGGCGGCGCCGCGCTTATGCTGCCCAATGTGGGCGCAGGCGCAGCGATTACGCTGACCGAAGGCATCTACACCGGCGCGACCAGTACAGATACCACCACAGATAGCACAGCCATCAGCGCCACCGTGCAGTTGCTACCGCTCGTTGCAACGGGCGACCTCAATGCCGACGGCAAGGCCGACGCCGTCGCAATTGCCAGCGTCACCGGTGCCGCGCGCAACGGCCTCTACCTCGTCGCATTCATTACACAGGAGGATAGCGCAGTGCAACAGGCCGCAGCTGTGCTCGTCGGCGCCGGGCAGGTTGCATCCAGCCTGGCCATCACCGATGGGCAAATCAGCGTGGCCCTGGAGCAGATGCGGTCGGCGGAGAGCAGTTGCTGCGCCGTTGCGGGCGAGCAACGCACCTACACGCTGCAAAACGGCCGCCTCATGCTGGTGGATGTCCAGCCGATCACCATGCCCTACCTGCCCAGCACAGACGGCGCGCGTACGCTTGAGGACTTCCCTATGCCGTTGGGCGAAATGTCCGGTGTTGTCTCGGGTAAAGTTGACGCCGCCACCGTGGTCTCCTACTTGCTGGAAGGCAGCGAGGCCCAAACGGCCACCGTGACGCTGGAGACGCCCAGAGGCGGCGCGGCCCTGGCTGTCAGCCAGCAGGAGTTGCCTGCGGCGTTGCTGGCTGCGCGCACCGGTGCAACCACGTGGACGGGCGCATTGCCCGACCAGGGCGCACTTGTGCTTGACGTCGTTTCGCTCAGGCAGAGCGGTGCGTCGATTCCCTATACCCTCACCGTCACGCTTGAGACAGATGCCGCGGAATAGCTGCGGCATAATGCAGCCACGGTGGCGCATTCGCAGACCTGCACCGCATGTCGTATAATGCGAGCCTAGCGTACATTGTGGAGGGGTGGAGCGCCGGTGCGCTTCACCCCTTCTTTTGCCACCTCCGAGGATTATGTTTTCACTCACTGCCTTCCTGGGCTCGCTCGCCCAGTACCTGACTGCCACCCTGATCGTACTCGCGCTGCTCGCACTCGCCATCTTCGTCGCCTTCAACTCCCAGCGGATTGCACGCTGGATGGTGGGCTTTGGCCGCCTGGTGCCTCGCTTCAGCCATGATGGCCCCAACCGCAAAGAGACGCTGATTCGCCTCTATGCCAGTTTTATTTCCACACTGGCAATCGTGTTGGTGCTGCTGGGCATCCTGCGTCTCTTTGTCGATTCGGCGCAGATCATCTGGATCATTGGTCTCTTTAGCGCGGCCTTTGGCCTGGGTGCGCGCGGCCTGGTGGCCGATTTGGTTGCCGGCGCGACATACATCTTCCGCAACACCTTCTCAATTGGCGAGAAGGTTGAGTTTGTGGTTGCCGGCAACAAGGTGGAAGGCACGGTTGAGGATGTCAACCTGCGCGCCACGCTGCTGCGCGCCACCACGGGCGAGCTCTTCACTGTGCCCAATGGCGAAATCACCATCATTCGCAACTTCTCGCGCAGCACCTACTCGGGCACGCTCATCAAACTCAGCATTCCCACGGCGCAGCTTGCCGTTGCGCTGGACGCCCTCAGAAACCTGGGCCAGCGTGCGCCCGAACTCGTGCCCGAACTGAACGAACCCTGGCAGTTGCTCATTACCAACGAATTTGTTGGCGCGACAACCGAGGTGACGGTTGTCGCCCGCTTTGCGTTTGGCAAGGCCGCCCCCCTCAAGGCGCGCCTTGTGGCTGCCATTGATGCCGAACTTATGCAGGCCGGTGTGCGTTTGGATTCTGTAACCGCGCAGAGCGCCATTGCCGCGGCTGCGTAACAGCCGCACACAACGGTAATGGCGTCAAACTGGTCTGAGAGGTGGCAAATATGACAACCGCACGCGATGAACTTACACCGGCTGCCGCATCCCGCGGCGCAGTCTATGTACCCGATCCACCCTTTGCGCGCGCCCTCTTTGGGACAACGCGCTTTGCCTGGCTTTGGCTGCTGATTCGCCTCTATGTGGGCTGGCAGTGGCTGGAGTCGGGCTGGGGCAAAATTACAGGCGGCGTGTGGGCAGGTGGCGAACCGCTGCGCGGCTTCTGGACGAACGCCGTACAAATTCCCGAGAGCGGCCGCCCCACCATTGCCTATGACTGGTACCGGCAGTTTCTGCAATTCATGCTGGACCAGGGCTGGTACACATGGTTTGCCGGTTTGATCATGTGGAGTGAGCTGCTTATTGGTGTTGCGCTGATATTGGGCGCGTTCACCGGCATTGCAGCATTTGCCGGCGGCTTTATGAACTGGAATTTTATTATGGCGGGTTCGGCCAGCATCAATGGCTTCCTGCTTGTGCTGGCGGTGGTGCTCATACTGGCGTGGAAGGTGGCGGGCTGGTATGGCCTGGACCGCTGGTTGCTCCCTGCCATTGGCGTGCCATGGCAAAGGGGCGTCCACCCCGACTCAATTACGCAGCCGCCCAACCGGACTGCGCTGGAGCGGTAGTTGGTGTGCAGTAGAGACAATCCCAAGAGGATGCGGTGCGTGGAAATTGGGCACCACATCCTTTGCTGCCATTAAAGTGATACCGGCATGAAAACAACATNNGTTGCTGTTCTATGCGTTGCTTTGCGCTCCTTCGCGACTTTGCGCTGCAATTTGGCTGTGGGTTTCACTGCGGTATCACTTTAGACATGCTCTCTTGCGTTGAGGTAAAGCGCGCGCGCCGAGGGCGCCGCCAGCAGCACCACAGCCACCAGGGCCAGCAACGCGCCCGGCCAGTCACTGGAGCCGCTTTTTGCCCACGCGGCGATAATCAATATCAGCGCCGCCAGTGCGCAAAGCGCCGCAACCGCCCATGCCCATGCCTGCCCCATGGGCAGCGTTGTAGCCGCAATCAGCAGCAGCACACCCAGAAGCAGCGCCGCGACGGCCCAACCAACGTCCGCTGTTCCTGCAAAGCCGATTGCCAGGCTCAGCCGCGCGTTGGGCCACAGCGTTTGCAGCGCGCGGACAACAAGCCATCCCCCCAATATAACGAGAGTGAGCGCGTGGAGCAGGCGCAGCCCTGGCTGTGTGGGCAGAGCTGCAGCGCCACGCTGTGGGTTCACTCTAGAGGGGTCGTCCTTCGCTTCCGCACGCATTGCGAGTAGTATACAGGCTGGCAAGCACTTTGGCGCTGCACATATGCAGGCCATAGACGCTGCTCACACGACGAGAGAGCCATTTCAGGGAATTTGCTTATGAAACCGTATTCAATTCGCTTGCTCGCGCCCCTTGCAGTGGTCGCAGCGCTGACATTGACAACAGCCTTTGCGCTCGCGGCGCCACCAGCGCAGGAGCAGCCGACGCCCACCATTGACCCAATCTTCGCGCCGCCGGGCAGCGAGCCTCAATACACGGGCCCCGAGAACCCCGCCCAGACCACCCCTGCGCCCGAGTCGCCCCTGCCCACACCTGATCCCGCGCTCGCACCGCCCGACGCATCCGCCCCAGTAACGGGCACCGTGCCCACAACGAATACCGTGCCCGCACAGCCGGCCGCGCCTGTGGCGCCTGTGGCCCCCGTGGCCCCTGTTGAGGCCACGCCTCCACCGCCCCCGCTCACTGCCGACCAACTGCTTAACATAGCGGCAATTGTGCCATCCTACAGCCTCACCAGCACAGTCCAGTTTGTGAACGGCAGCTATGTAATCGGGGCGCTCGGCGCGACCGTGCGCCTTGACCCGACGCTGGTTGCTGTGGGTGACCTCAACGGCGATGGCGCAGACGATGCCGCGGCCATTCTTGAAACAACCCTCGCCGACGGCACAACGCGTTACGATCTGGCGATCTTCCTCAATC
This sequence comes from Anaerolineales bacterium UBA5069, assembly GCA_002415895.1. Classification (GTDB taxonomy): domain Bacteria; phylum Chloroflexota; class Anaerolineae; order Caldilineales; family Caldilineaceae; genus UBA5069. Next base: position 4,027 of record DIAV01000298.1, read on the forward strand.
AAAGTGGGCAGCCCGTGGCCGCCACAGCCATCGCGCTGGATAACCCCGTTCGCATTGATGCACTACGCGTGGACAAAGGCGCGGTCTGGCTGGACTTGCGCGTGCCCAGCCCCACCGACGACCCCAACACGCCCAGCCTGCCACTCAAGCGCATCTACGTGCTGCGCGATGACGCCATACTGGAACTGCCCGCCGCAGCCTATGGCAAACTCTTCCCCTATCGCTATGGGCGGCTGACAGGCTATGTTAACGTGCTGGGCGAATTTGTCGTGCCACCTCGCTTCACCGTGGCGGATGCATTTGTCGAGGGGCTGGCGCTTGTCAGCGAAGATGGGAGGCACTTTGGCTTTATCAACCGTCTGGGCCAAACCGTGATCCCGCTCGAGTATCTCTCGGCCACCCGTTTCGAGGGCGGCCTGTCCGTGGCTGTGCCTGCGCTGGTGGCCGGCGTGGCCAATACACAGGGGGCCGTTGTCTACGTTGACCGCATGGGCCGCAACATCTTTGGCGAGACGACCTTTGGCGCGGGCCAGCCCTTCCGCGAGGGGTTGGCAGGTGTGCAAATGCCATCGGGCAAGTTTGGCTTCATAGACCGCACGGGGGGGCTTGTCATCCTTGCGCAGTATGATTACGTACTCTCCTTTAGCGAAGGGCTGGCCGCAGTGCTTGAGGGCACGAAGGTTGGCTACATCAATCGCAACGGCGACATGGTGATTGAGCCGCAGTTTGATGCCGCCGACCTCTTTGCCGAAGGCGTGGCCGCCGTGGGTGTTGACACGCAGGTGGGCTTTATAGACCATGCCGGCAACTTTGCGATTGCGCCCACCTATGCCCGCGCCGAGGGCTTTACCGAAGGGCTGGCTGCGGCCATCCTCGACGGCCAGGAGGTCTTTGTCGATCATACGGGCGCAGCCGCCATCTTCACGCCCGCTTTCACGGATGCACGCAGCTTTTCTGAAGGGCTGGCCGCAGTCAAGGTGGGCGACCGCTTTGGCTACCTGAATACGCGCGGCGCACTCGCCATTGATGCCCAGTTTGTCGTGGCAGGCGACTTTAGCGATGGCCTTGCCGTGGTGGAAACAACCGATGCCTGGGGCGTGATCAACGCCGATGGCATGTGGCTGGTGCAACTGACGCTGCTCCAGCCTGCCACAGCGCAGACAGGCGCGCTCACAGAAGCAATCACCCAAACAGCCACCAACACAATCACCAGCACGGTCATCACGACGGCCACTGCGCCGCTCACAGGTCCGGTGGCCGCGCCCGGCACGCAACTGATCCCCTTCACGCCCACAGTCCCCAATGAAATTCGACAGGGCGCATGTTATGCCGGATCGGATCTGCTCCCCAACATCTCGGCGTGGCGCTGCAGTGTCACCGGCGGCGAAATCTTTGACCCCTGCCTGCTCGCCACGGATGGTGCGACGGTTGTTTGCGGGGCCAACCCGGCCACGGGCGAGGCGGGCTTCATGCTCCAAATGACGGATGTGCTGCCCACGGTGCAGGTTGAGGGCAGGACATTCCCCGGCGCGTGGCTCTTCCAACTGGGTAACGGCGCACTCTGCACCTACAACCAGGGTGCATCGATCACCGTGGAAGGACAGCGCACAAACTACACCTGCGACGACCTGACGCAACTTCTGGGCGACGTTGACAAGAGCGGCCCCGTTTGGACAGTGAACATAGTTACGTTGAGTGACGACGGCCAGGGCAACTACGCCGTTGAGACACTGACCCCCATGACGGTCGTGCGCGCATGGGTGGCACAATAAACGCAACGCACAACGAAGAGAAGTGCAACGTTGACGCACAGCCACAAAGGCGCAGAGATTCGCGAAAGCCAGCCAGAACAAGCACAAGCGACGCAGGTTCGCAGCAAAAGCGCTTGTTTGCAGGCGCCCTTCTTTGCGCGCGGGCGCGCTTGCTTGTCAGCGCGTAGAGGGTGGCTGGCGGCAGCAGCTCTCGTTGTGTTGGCGTTGCTGTTCATGGCGGGGCAGAGAGCCGAAGCGCAAGCGGGCGGGCCTGTCTTTGCGCTGCCTGGCAGCCTCAAGGTTGCCGATGCCCCCTACATTGCGCTCTTTGTCGAAGCCGACGGCGCAACATCTGCACTGCTGGCCGCCAACCCGCGCCTTGCCCAGGAAACCAGCGCACTGGCCGCGCGCGGCGCGTCCGTGACTGTGTGGGGCATGCGCCAGCCGGCGCAGGGCAATAATCTGCCTGTGGTGCGCGTCAGCCGCGTAATCGAGTTGCCTCCCGCCGCGCCGACGCTGGTGCTGCCCACCGCGACAGCCACGCCGCAGCGCACCGGTGAAGGGGCCGTCAGCGGGCTACCGCCCTCCTTGCCCACGCGCATCAGCCTGCCCGCTGTGGGCCAGCCCATCGCCGATATGACGGTTTACGCGGCCAATATACGCGCCGGGCCGGGGGATGACTTTGCACCCATTGCCACAGTGGGCCAGGGTGCGCGCTGCCTTGTACTTGGCCGCGCTGTGGCGCCGGGCTGGTACTACTTGCAGTGCCCCGGCGGCACGGGCTGGGTGCGCGATGCGCTCTTTGTCATCAGCGGGCCACTGGCCGCGCTGCCGCTGCTCGCCCCCATTACACCCACGCCGGACCCAATGGCCACACCGCCGCCACCGCGCTGGCAGGGTGCGGCCTATGCCAATCGCAACCTCGCTGGCGAGGCTGCGGTGATTTTGGGCGCCGATGAAGTCAACTTCAATTGGGGG
>DIAV01000279.1 GCA_002415895.1 Anaerolineales bacterium UBA5069
CAGGGCCGCGCTTAAATGGCGTTTGACAATCCTCCCAGATTGACGATAATGCGCTCTCCCCTGTCGCTTCACCCCTCTCCAGCACGACGTAAACACGACCGACTCGACCTCCTCGACTGACCCGACCCACCTGCCCGACTCGATGCCCGCCCGCTTCCATTGCCGGGTGGCCCTGCCGCAAGGAGGTTTAGTGCCCCAACCATGCTCCAGCGATCGCGCCTGATGTGACTTCATCGAACCATGACTACAGCAGGTGACTTCGACAGCCGTTCCCACCTTGCAGGTTGCGCACCTCGCGCATGGCCCCTGCAATACAACTCGTTTCGAGGAGGAAGCGTGAAAACCAGGTCCTATGTCCTTACTGCCAGTCTCGTCGTTGCCCTTGTAGCAACGCTCTGGTTTGCAGGTGCGGCGCTCGCCGGTCCCTCAAGTTGTGATACGCGCGTGAACAACACCTTTGCGAAGCTGCTCGAATGCATCACGCTGGGTGGTGTACGCGAACATCAGGCGGCATTGCAAACGATCGCCGATGCCAACAACGGCATTCGCACCTCCGGCACAACAGGCTACAACCAGTCCAAGGACTACGTCGTCCAGCGCCTCACCGCGGCGGGATACGGCGTCACAGTCCAGGAATTCCAGTTCCAAACCTTCATCCTGCTTGCGCCCACCGTGCTTGACCAGATTTCACCCTCAGCAGGCCCAATTGCCAATAACATCATGTCGTACTCGGGCAGCGGTGAGGTCACGGCGGCCGTCACCGCGCTGCCTGCGCCGCCTGTGGACGCTACCCCGGGTTGTGATGCCACCGACTTTGCAGGCTTCCCTGTCGGCCACATCGCGCTGATCAGTCGTGGGTCCTGCGCCTTTGCCGTCAAGGCCACCAATGCCCAGGCTGCGGGCGCCTCCGGCGTCGTCATTTATAACAATGCCCCCGGCGGTCTCAACGGCACGCTCGGCGCCACCTTCACGCTGGACATCCCGGTGACTTCCGTCGAGCAGAGCGTTGGCCAGCAATTGGCCGCTACGCCGGGACTTGTTCTGCACCTGAAGATCAGCACCTTCCGCGGTATTGCCACCACATATAACGTACTGGCCGAAAGCACAGGTGGCGACCCCAATAACGTCATCATGGCGGGTGCGCACCTGGACTCCGTCAATGCGGGGCCAGGCATCAACGACAATGGTTCCGGCAGCGCAGCCTTGCTCGAGACTGCCGAGCAACTGGCCAAGGTAAAACCACGCAACAAGGTGCGCCTGGCCTGGTGGGGTGCAGAAGAGTCGGGCCTCGTCGGGTCCAACTACTATGTTGCCAATCTCACGGCGGAAGAGAAGGCCAGGATCGCCCTCTACTTGAACTTCGACATGGTGGGTTCACCCAACCACGTCTTCTTCATCTATGACGGCGACGATTCGGACGGCGTGGGCGCAGGCCCAGGACCCGGCGGATCCGCCCAGATTGAGAAGACCTTTGAGCGCTTCTTCATTGAACGCGGCGTGCCCTTCAAGGGTACGGATTTCTCCGGCCGCTCCGACTACCAGGCCTTCATTCTCAACGGCATCCCTGCCGGCGGGCTCTTCACAGGCGCCGAGGGGATCAAGACTGCCGATGAAGCAGCCACCTGGGGAGGCACCGCGGGTGTCGCCTACGATGCGTGCTACCATCAGGCATGCGACACCTACGCCAACAACAACGACCAGGCGCTTGACGTCAACTCGGATGCCGTAGGGTATGCGGTGTTGCAGTATGCCATGAGCACCGAGGACGTTAACGGCCAGCGTGGCAAGGGCAACTTCAGGCTGTGGGACGGTCCGGATCCCGAGCGCGACCACCACACACCCGTCTCTGAATAGTACAGCCGTCGAAGTAACTACCCCATGGAATGCAGTAGCAAGGGGACAGGCGATGCGCCTGTCCCCTTCTGCATCCCCTTTCAGGCAGAGCCGAGATGCGCCGCGTCTTCCCCAAAGTGCGCGCCAGCCCTTCGCATCTACGCGCACGAATTCGCACATTCGTTCTAATTGATTCTTGACTTTTGCGCGCCGCGCGCATACAATGATGGCTATGAGGAGCCCGCAGAAATGGGCCAAGCCTCTCCGTGCCTTGACCGACAATTGACGCCTGAAGACCGTACATATAAGGAGAGCTACGTATGTCGTATCAGCAAATCACTGTTGTGGGCCACCTCGGTCGTGATCCCGAAATGCGCTACACACCCACCGGCGTGCCCGTAACATCATTCAGTGTGGCTGTCAGCCGCACGTGGAATGATCAGAATGGGCAGCGCCAGGAAAAGACCACCTGGTTCCGTGTTTCAGCCTGGCGCAAGCTTGCCGAGACTGTAAGCCAGTATTGCGTGAAGGGCAGCCTCGTTCTCGTGACGGGCGAAATCGATGAGCCGCGCATCTGGACAGACAAGGATGGCAACGCGCGCAGTTCGCTGGAGATTACCGCGCAGAACGTACGCTTCCTTGGTAGCCGCCCCGACGGCAGTCGCGCGGATGGCGATGGTGGCGAGCGCAGCTATGAAGGTTCCGGCGGTTCCTACGGCAACGCCAACAACTCCAGCGCGAACACCAGCGCGGGTGGCGCTTCCGGCGGCGGCAGCGACGAAGACATTCCGTTCTAGCCGCTCGCACCCTGCACATGTCTACAACAGAAGATCAAAACGCCTTGCCCCTGCTCGGGCAAGGCGTTTTTGCGTCTTGCCTCACCAAAGACTCGCGCCCGCTGCCCCCTTTGCGGTACAATAGCTGCGCGTTCAGCGCCTGGCGCCACGCCCATCAAACAGATCCACGTAAAGGAAGCACGCCGTGCCCAATCCGCCGCAACAACCGGATCGCTCGACCATTGCGCCGCAACTGGCCGCCACCGTCGAGTCGATTCGCGAACAGATGACGGCCATCAGCAGCCGCCGCGACCAGACGCTGGCGCTGTCGCGCGCGCTCACGCGCTCGTGCGCACACAGCATTCGCGCCATTCACCGCCATGAGTGGGACGAGGCCGATGTGCTGCTCGCCCAGGCGCGTCAGGATGCCGCCTCCATGGTCGAGCCGCTGGCTGCCATGCCCACCGTCTACAACGCCGGCTACACGCAGGACGCGCTCAAGGAGCTGGTGGAGGCGCATGTCGTCTACGCCGTCATCCAGGGGCAACCGCTGCCCACGCCCGATGAGATGTTTGTGACGGGATCCACCTATCTGCGCGGGCTGAGTGAAGCCGCCACTGAAATGCGCCGCTTTGTGCTGGACCAGATGCGCCGCGGCCACGTGCTGGAGGCCGAGCCGCTGCTCGACTTTATGGAAGAAGTCTACTCGCATCTCGTCGCCGTGGATTTTCCCGACGCCGTCACCGACGGTCTGCGCCGCTATACCGACATTCTGCGCGGCGTGCTCGAGCGCACACGCGGCGATCTCACTCTTGCCATTCGCCAGGACCAGATGCGCAGCGCCCTGCAAAGCCTTGAGCTGCGTCTGGATGGCACGCTGGGCACGCACCTAAGCGAGACGCCCTTGGACATGGACAACCTGTCCACAGGCGACGCGGCCGACGAGAGCGCCTGACATGGCGCACAAGCGCACGCTTGTGCGTGCCAGTGACCTGAGCGCGTGGGCCTACTGCAACCGCGCCTGGTGGCTTGCCAATGTACAAGGCGTAGCGCATCAGGAGCCGGAGCGCCTGCACCACGGCACAGAGGCGCACGCCCGCCACGGCCGCACCCTGGCCCGCGCGCAAAGGCTGCGCCAGGGTGCGCTGCTCATTGTTGC
>DIAV01000121.1 GCA_002415895.1 Anaerolineales bacterium UBA5069
ATCTCAACGTGACTTCACATTAAATATCGTTTTGCTGCCACCGGGCCGGATCGCGCGCCCGTATCTGATGCGCCCTGTACCGCAGGGCGAAAAGAGAGACGAAGCCATGAATTTTGCAGATTTCATGATGATCGCCACCATGATCGTCGGCCTGGTGTTGATTGTGCTTGTGCTTGTGCAAGGCCAAACCTCAAGCAGCCTGGGCAGCATGTTTGGCGGCAGCGACATCTACCGCACCCGCCGCGGCATTGAAAAGACCATGTTCAATGTCACCTTTGCGGTTTCGGCCCTCTTCCTCCTCTTTGCACTGGTTACGGTTGCCTTCGAATAGGCATCCTGTGCGCGCCGCGTGCGGACGCGTTGCATTGGCAGCGACCGCACCGCGCGCGTGCGCGCCTGCATACCCTTGCGCCGGCCCCACCTCCATACGGGGTGGCCATGCTGGAGCACTCGGCGCAACCTGTGCCCTAACCCGCAGTTCCCTTTCGCCGTGTCCATACCACCACCCATAAGCACCGGCGCGCAGCTCTCACCGGCGACTTCAATTGGCAGACACATTCGCTGGCAAGTGCTCCTGGCGCTGGCCGGTGTTCTCATCCTGACCACCATGCTGGGCTACACGGCCTATAATGTGGCGACCGTGATGGTCCCCGCCGAGGGTGGCGTCTTCCGCGAAGGCGTAGCAGGCAACCCCAAGTACATCAACCCACTGCGTTGTGACGTCACGGAAGTCGACTATGACCTCTGCGCGTTGCTCTACCGCGGCCTCACACGCACAGACAAAAATGGGCGCGCTGTGCCCGACGTGGCCGAATCGTGGATGATCTCGGGCGACGGCCTCACCTACGACTTTCTCCTCAAGGAGAATCAATTTTGGGATGACGGCGAGCCGGTCACGGTGGACGATGTGATCTTCACCGTAGGCATTTTGCAGGACCCCGATGTCTACAGCCTGCCCGCTCTCTCCAGCCTCTGGCAAGCCGTGCAGGTGAGCAAGGTGGACGAACGCACCGTGCGCTTTACGCTGCGCGAGGTCTTTAGCCCCTTCCTCGACTACACCTCGATTGGACTGCTGCCCAGCCATATCTTTGCCACTGTGCCGCCTGTGGAGATTGCCACCAAGCTCAACACCACGCCGATTGGCAATGGCCCCATGAAGGTGCAGGAGATGGCCGCAGACCACATTTCGCTCGGCCCCAATCCCTTCTTTGCGGGCAGGCAACCCTATATCGACACGCTCGATCTGCGCTTCTACCCTGATCACGCAAGCCTCTTCCCGGCCTTTGCCGCCGGCGAGATTGACGGCATTAGCCGCGTGCTGCCCGAATCCATGGAAGAGGCGATTGCGCGCGATGATTTGCAGCTTTTCTCCAGCGCGCAGCCCAGCTACATCAACATCACACTGAATCTTGATAACCCGAACGTTCCCTTCTTTCAGGAGCGGGACGTGCGTCAGGCGCTGCTCTATGCCATTGATCGCGAGTCGCTGATTCAGGATGTGGCTGCAGGACAGGGCATTATTGCGCATAGCCCTATTCTGCCGGACAACTGGGCCTTCAACCCCGACATCCCGCACTATGGGTATGACCCGGACAGGGCGCGTGCGCTGCTCGATCAGGCGGGCTGGGTGGACAGCAACGGCGACGGCATTCGCGAGAAGGATGGCCGCCCGCTCCAGTTTGTGCTGCACACGAATGATGATGCCACGCGCTCGGCGTTGATTGCGCGCATTGCTGAGAATTGGGCCCAAATTGGTGTCTATGCTCAGGCAACGCCGGTCACCTTTGCGGGCCTGGTCAATGACCTGCTTGCGCCTCGCACCTTTGAGGCTGTGCTGATTGGCTGGGAAACGCCGGGCGACCCCGACCCCTATCCCCTCTGGCACAGCACGCAGGTGGCGGGTGCAGGGCAGAATTACAGCGGCTGGAAGAATGAGCAGGTTGACCGTGTGATGGAAGGGGCGCGCGCCGAATTGGACGAAAGCGCGCGGCGTGAACTTTATGGTGAGTTCCAGCGCATTTTTGCCGAGGAAGTGCCCGCGCTGCTGCTCTATTACCCTGTCTACACCTACGGCGTGAACAGCGCGGTGAGCAATGTGCAGATGGGCGCGCTCAACCACCCCTCGCAGCGCTTCGAGAGCTTTGCCGACTGGTACATGGAAACCATGCGCGTGCCCGCCACACAGGCCGAGGGCTTGGAAGCGCCAGCGCCGCCCGGCGCGGCGGGCGCCGGCGCACCTGTTGAAGCCACCACTGCTGCGCCATAACCGGAAATAGCCTCAACGCAACGAGATGCAACACGGTCGGCTATACTGCGCAGTTGTCTTTCTTTTGCTTGGCGCTCTCCGCGACTTTGTGTTGAGATGTAGTCGTGGCTGTGGATTCCATTTGACAGCCCAGCGCAGCCGTGGCATAATTCCCGCTTACAAGTCAGGGTGCGCCGCAGTGGCGGAATTGGCAGACGCGCTACGTTCAGGACGTAGTGGGCTTACGCTCATGGGGGTTCAAGTCCCTCCTGCGGCACCATGTAAGAGTTGGAGCCCGTTTGACAAAGGGCTCCACTTTTGTTTTACTGAGCCGGAACGAATTGAAGCGCGCCGGCAGGGTGTTTTTTGCGCCGGTCGCCCTATGCAGTGGGCCACATTGCCGCCATCTACCGAAGCCGGGCGCCCATGTCTGCAACAACTCTCCACGATCAATCCACAGCGTCCCCACCGCGCAGCAGCGTTCGCCCGCTGTTGCTGCTTGTGATTGGCCTCTGTCTCGTCTTCATCGTCACCTATGCTCTGCGCCTGGAATCGCGCGACCGCATGGAGGCTGCGCTGGTGGAGCAGCAGCAGATTAACGCGCAGGCGGTGGCGCGCGGGGCAGCGCTTGAGAAACAATTGCAGAGCGCATCCAAAGCGAGCTATATGGACGAGCTGGCGCGCGTCAAGCTCAGGCTGGTCAAGCCTAACGAGGTGCTGCTGATTCCAGTAGGTGGCGGTGTTAGCGCGGTTGCACCGGTCGTTGAGGCCGAGGCGGCGCCTTTGCCGCCAATCTGGCGACAGTGGATCAGCTTTCTCTTTCCACGCAGCTAAAGTGATACCGCAGTGAAACCCACAGTCAAATCGCAACGCAAAGTCGCGCAGGAGCGCAAAGCAACGCATACGAAGGCCACAACCATGACCACAGATAACCGCGGAACAAGCATAGATACACGCA
>DIAV01000287.1 GCA_002415895.1 Anaerolineales bacterium UBA5069
GGCGGCTGAAGCCGCCGCTACGCCATCCCTCGCACACCTGCCGGCTGCAGCATGCAGCGCGAGCGTCCAAAGCTGAAGTGCACGCCTGTCTTGACGAGTCAAATTCGAGAACTCCACAACAACAGCAAGAAAGTGATGGCAAACCCAGAATGGAATATTTGACGCTGAACGAAATGAAGCGCCTTGCCGGCTACGTGGGCAGCCCTGCTGTGACAATCTACATACCCACACACAGGCGCGGTCGTGATGTTGAACAGGACCCTGTGCGCTTCGGCAACCAATTGCGCGCAGTTGAGGCGCAGCTTGCGGAACTTGATATGCGCACGCGCGATATTGAAGAGTTTTTGGCGCCCGCGCGCGCGCTGCTGGACGACAGCGAGGTTTGGCAGCATTCACAGGACGGACTGGCGGTTTTCCTCGACAAGAATGAGTTTCACGCGTACAGCCTGCCCTTTGACGTGGCCACGCGCACCGTGGTGGCCGACCGTTTCTTCCTCAGCCCGCTGCTGCCTCTCTTTACCAACAATGGGCACTTCTACATTCTGGCGCTTAGTGAAAACGAGGCGCGCCTGTTTGAGGGCACGCGCTTCACCGTCGGCGAAATCGATATGCCCGCCGACGCACCGGACACCATGGGCGCTGTCACAACGCGCCGTGAGAGCTACAGCGACGCCGAAACGCGCACAGAGGCGGGCAATGAGCGCAGGCGGGTGGGCCAGTGGCTCAACACGCTTGACAAATCGCTGATGGCTGTCCTGGCTGACGGCAAGGCGCCGCTTGTGGTTGTGGGCGATGTTGCGCTGCTCCCTATCTATCGCGAAGTGACGAATTACGCGCATGTGGTTGCTGACGGGCCGCGCGGCAATCCGGAAAGGCTGAGCGCAACAGAGCTGCACGAGCAGGCGTGGCCTTTTGTCGAAGCCAAATTCCGCGCTGACCTGGACGCCGTGCTCTCGCAGTATGGCACGGTGGCCGCACAAGGGCGCGCGGCCGCCGGTCTTGAGGCAGTGGTGCCGGCGGCGACTCATGCCCGCGTGAGCGTTGCATTGCTGCCGCCGGGACTGGAGGTGTGGGGGATTGTTGCCGAGGATACGGGCGCGGTCACGTTCACCGACCAAACGGCGGCGGGTGCGCTGGAGCTTGAGGGCTTTGTGGCCGCACAAACGCTTCTCAACGGTGGCGAAGTCTATGCCGTTGAGCGCGACGAAATGCCCGAGAACGCTGACGCGGCGGCCATTTTGCGCTTCTAGCGTATTGCGGCTCTGAAGCCGCCTTGATAACTTGACGCGCAGGCGCGGAGTCTTCGCAACGAGAGTATCAATGGCGGGTGTGGAGATCCATCGCGGTCTCCCATTCTGCTGTTGCATCACTGCGCTGCAAAGCCCTGCACCTGTGCGTTTGCTGGCATTGCGCGTGCGACGTCGCCATCCATTTGCAGGACTTGAGCAAGGAGACAACATGGTAACCGAGATTGCCACGCTGGGGGGAGGCTGCTTCTGGTGCCTTGAAGCTGTATACGATGAATTGCAGGGCGTGCAGAGCGTCGAGTCCGGCTACATGGGTGCCACTGTGCACAACCCTTCCTACAAGGCCGTCTGCACGGGCACGACGGGCCACGCCGAAGTCGTGCGCGTGACTTTTGACCCCGCGGTCATTTCCTACGCCGACATTCTGCGCGTCTTCTTCTCAATTCATGACCCGACCACGTTGAATCGGCAGGGCGCCGATGTGGGCACACAGTACCGCTCCGCGATCTTCACCCACGCGCCCGAGCAGGCAGAGACAGCGCACGCTGTCATGGCGGAAATCGGCCGGCTCGGACTTTGGTCAAATCCCATCGTCACCGAGGTGACGCCCGCGACGGACTTCTTTAGGGCCGAGGATTACCACCAGGAATACTATGCGCACAATGGCGGGCAGCCCTACTGCCAGATTGTGATTGCGCCCAAGGTTGCCAAGTTCCGCAAGCAGTGGCGCGAGCGGCTGCAAGCCGCAAGCTGACGCGCGCATGAATCTGCACGATCTCTTCGCCATCCCCCGTCTGCGCACGCCCAGCAAGAGTGCGCTTGAATTCCGCACGGGGCCGTCTGCCGCGCCCAGAACGTACAGCTACGAAGCGCTCTTTGCCGCCGCGGAGAGGCTGGCGGCGGGCCTGCAGGCGCGCGGGTTGCAGAAGGGTGAGAGGGTTGCTTTTTTTGCGGGCAACTCCCCGCAGTACGTGATTGCCTGGCTGGCGGTGGTGCGGTTCGGGGCTGTCATGGTGCCAATGAACACCCGCTATCGACGGAGCGAACTAGAACACATCCTGGGAGACTGTACGCCGCGCTTCATCATCACGGACGCATCTTTGCTACCGCTGCTTGTGGACGCAGCAAGCGGCGCTGTCCACGACTGGCTCCCCAAAAGTGTCGATAAAATCCTTCTGACAGAGGCTCTGCACGAGATAGAGATGGAGAGCGCCGCGCTGCATCTGCCCATTGTAGATGGCGACGATCTCGCTGTGATCATGTACACCTCGGGCACGACAGGCCCCAGCAAAGGCGCCATGCTGACCCACAACATGCTGCTGGCCACGGTGACAGCCCTGCTGGCGGCGTGGGACTGGCAGCCAAGCGATCGTTTGTTGCTCGTGCTTCCCCTCTTCCATGTCCATGGGCTTGTGGTGGGGCTGCACTGTGCGCTGGCAGCAGGGGCCACGACGTTGCTGCGCCAAGCGTTTGATGCTCACTTCACAACCATTGAACTCCTGACCGGCAGCGCCACATGCTTCTTTGCCGTACCCACAATCTATGTGCGGCTGCTTGACGCCCTGGCGGCGCGCAGCCGCGCCGAAATCAAAGCACTCTCCGCCATGCGTTTATTTTGCTCGGGCAGCGCGCCGCTCGCGCCCGAGACATTTGAGGCCTTTCGAGTCTGTACGGGCCACACAATCCTCGAGCGCTATGGCATGACGGAGACCGGCATGAACCTCAGCAATCCCTATGCCGGGCCGCGCGTTGCCGGTTCCGTAGGGTTGCCTCTGCCCGGCGTTTCGGCACGCGTTGTACGCGCAAGGGATGACGCAACCGGCCGGGAGGATGTGGACATGGGCGAGGTTGGTGAACTGCTGATTGCCGGCGCAAATGTCTTTGCAGGCTACTGGAATGCGCCCGAGAAGAGCGCGAACGCATTTGAAACGGATGGCGCGGGACGCCACTGGTTCCGTACGGGTGATCTGGCGCGGCAAGACCCGGAGAGCGGCTATTTCTCGCTGCTGGGGCGCATGCACGACTTGATTATTAGCGGGGGATTCAACATTTACCCGCGCGAAATTGAGGAACTGCTTGTGCGTTATCCGGGTATTCGCGATGCCGCTGTTGTGGGCGTGGCGGATGGCGTGTGGGGTGAGCACCCCGAAGCATGGATTGTTTGTACTGAAATTCCGAATACGAATGATCTGGATGCATGGTGCCGCGCGCACATGGCAAGCTTCAAGGCGCCGCACGCATTCCACGTGGTGGACGGGCTGCCGCGCAATGCCATGGGTAAGGTGCTCAAGCATCTGCTGCGTTAGCCGAGAGCCGACGTGCATGCAGATGGCAATTCGACGAATGGCCCACGCCTGCCCCGTGCATACCTATCGCCCGTATCTTAGCCCGCTCCATGTGTGTCATCATGGTTAAGTCAATCCACGCGAAGGGGGGCGCAGGTGCAATGGAATCGAGATTGGGCAGGGCGCTTTGCCCTGATCGCGGCACTGTGGCTGGTGCTTGCAGGGATGCCGCTGCGTGCGTCGGCCGCGCCTGCAGTGCGTGAGGCGCGCGTGCAACCGGCCGTGATGGTGGAGGCGCCGGTTGAGATTCCGGAACCGATCACCATCATTCTCTTTGGCACAGGGCTGGCGGCCATGGCGGCCGCAGCCACGGTGAAGCGCAAACGATAAGCCTGGCATTCTCCAGGGAACAGAGCGGGGCGCGGCCAACAGGCCGCGCCCCGCTCTGCATGAATGAGCTTGTCGATTTGCGCGATTAGTCGGCCAAGGATGCTGCGGGTGCGCGACCGTTCTTGACCTGCACAATCTCGGCCATAATCGCGAGCGCAATTTCCTCAGGGCTGCTGCCGCCGATGTCGAGACCGATTGGCGCGTGGATGCGCGCCAGCGCTGCGTCCGCAATGCCCATGGCACGCAGCGACGTCATGCGTTTGGCATGGGTGTGGCGCGAGCCCAGCGCGCCGATATAGCGGGCCGGTGTCGTCACGGCAAATGCCAGCGCCGGGTCATCGATTTTTGCGTCGTGCGTCAGCACAACAAGATAGGTCGTCTCGTTGAGATCCAGTGTGACAAGCGTCTCGGCCGGCCAGCCGATGTGGAGCGCGCCGGCATGGCTAAAACGCGCCGGTGTGGCAAACGCAGCGCGCGCATCAAGGACAATGGTTTGGAATCCCAGCGCGTTGGCAAAGGTCACAAGCGCAATGGCCGTATGCACTGCACCGATGATCACCAAGCGCGGTGGTGGTACGGTGACATCGAGCAACAACTCCACGTTTGCGGCTTGCGTCTCGAGCACCACACGTTGCGTCTGTTGTGTCTCCAGCGCGTGTTCAAGCAGCGGGCACACTGCTGCGTCCAGCGCTGCATTGCCGAGTGACCCCGCCAGCGCACCGCTGCGCGTCAGGCAGATTGACCCGCCAATGTACTCGCCGCGCAAGACAATGGCGCGCACCGCAAGGTGACCATGGGCAGCGGAGTCAGCGTAGAGCGTGAACGCTGGAGTCAGGCGCGTGGTGTGCGGTTGCGGAGCAGGATCATGACTGGAATGAGCAAAAGCCATGAGAGGCGCGCCAGATTATCGTTGAAAAAGGCCACACCAATTGACAAGATAAATACTGCGGGTGTCGCCAGCGAACTCAGCATTTCGTGACGGATCTGTTTGGTTGTTGTCGTTGGGTCGAGCAGACGGTTACCAGATGCAGCATACCACCAGATCAGCAGTTGTGTTAGCCCGATTGCGCTAATGGTAAGAGCATAAAATATGGTCGCGGTCCGATTTCCATACTCTGCTAAAACAGCGGTTGGAAATGGCATAAAAGCCACGCCCATTAGAAGAAACAGGTTGAGCCAGATTAAGCGCGTGTTGTACTGACGGAAGATCGCGAAGCGTTGATGATGGCGCACCCACGTACTGCCGATCACGAGAAAGCTAATCATGAAGGCCAGATAGTTGGATTGGAGATCCAGTAGCGCGCGCAGCAAGTCGCGATTGGTAAGGACTTCGCGACCGGATGGCAAGCGTATATCAAGTGCTAGCAGCGTGATTGCGATGGCAAAGACGGCGTCACTAAAGAAAACGAGTCGCTCGTACCCAAGCGATTCTCTAGAGTGGGGATCAATCTCAATCGCGTGCGACTTCACATGCTTCGATGGGCTCGATGGGTGTGTGTGCGTCATCATGGTTTTCAAGCAGTATAGGATGTACCACGCAAGTCCGTCTTGCGCGTGAGGTGCTGTGCGCCGGTTCGCCAGATGATCACTGCGACAGCGATCCATTGCACCATTACAAAAATCCAGAAATGCACGCCGCCCCCCGTCATAACGCCGAGATAGAGAATGGAGGCGTCTGTGGCAGCGTGGAATATCGCCGCAAGTAAAACGCTGCCGCGGGTATTGTTGAACAACCAGGTGTGCATGATTGAAGTGGCAACTGCAGAAAGCAAGAATCCAACGAAGGGCAATTGTGATTGGAATGTCTCGGGGGTGAGGAAGAGCGGCATGTGCCAAAGGCCCCACAGCAACCCCAATATCAGGCTGGAGGTAAGCGCGCTGTATTGAAGCTGCAAGCGTGGCAATGCAAAGCCACGCCATGCTGTCTCTTCGGTTACAAGGAAGAGCGGCAGTTGAAAAGCGAAATAGCCCAAGGCAGCGGCTGCTGTCGCGTCCTTACCAATTCCCGCGCCTAACCCCACAGCGGCGCCAATCAGGATGGCAATGAGGCCGAGCAATGCAGTGAAGAAGAATGCAACGCCATACCATACTGGCTCAACCTTCCAACGCACCCAACGGCTGATCAGGTCCCGAAAGCCTGCCATACCCGCAGTTGCCAATGCAGCAATCACAGCGGCCAGGCTGAGGCCAATGAATGCAAATGCGCCGGGAATGTGGAAACCAACCAGTCCGCGCAACTGCGCCAGATTACCGAACCATACAATCCAGGAAAAGAGATAGGCCAGAACAAAAAACAGAATGAGCGGATAGCGTTTCATTGCGCCCTCTATGTGTTTTGAACCTGCCACCGTGGTCAGAGTGGCAGCTTGACCTTGCTCAAAATGACGGAATCTATTCTAGCAGTGATCTGGTATCTTTCGTCAAGGTCAATTGCGACACTTAGTCAAGGTCCGGCGGCAGCGCCGGATTGCGCGCAAGTTCGGCCATGCGCGCAAGCTGGTGCGGCAGAATGCGGCTCTTGCTCAGGGGCGGCAGTGCGTCAATGTTGAACCACGCGGCGTCGAGCGTTTCGTGGCTGCCGGTGGGTGTGCCGTCCAGATATTCGCAGAGGATGAATGTCTTGTAGATATGATAGGGAAATGGGGGCTGGTGCCCTTGCACGCTGCGGTCCAGCAACGCGAGCAGGCGCAGGGCGCGCACGGTGACATGCGCTTCTTCGCTCACCTCGCGCACGGCCACATTGCTGGGCGAATCATTGGGATCGGCCCAGCCGCCTGGCGGCGCCCAGCCACCATCGGCCTTCTCCTGCACAAGCAGGATTTGCCCCTGCGCGTTGAAGACAATGGCGCGGATGTCGACCTTGGGTGTGGCATAGCCATCCTGCAGTGCCCAGTGGGCCAGCATCTCATCAGCACCAATTGCGCCACCCGCTGCCATAATATCGGCGGCCACGGCCATGAGGTGCGCGTAACGCTCAAGATCGTATTCGTTTTGTGAATAGGTGAGGCCGGCCTGGGCGATGCCGTTAATTTCCTTGGCCCAGCGCAACCACGCGGGGTCATGTGCCGTGCGATTACTCGAAGGGACCGTCTCTGTTGACATGGGGCAATGCCTCGCACTCATGGGGGCAGGTGGGTTTGGCGCGCGTTGCGTTCTGGCGCTTGCTAGAGCATAGCGCAATTTTAAGGTGAGCAGCAATTGTTGCGCAATGCTGCACGCATCGGGTGCATGGATTGGAATCAGCATCCACAATTGACAGCCCGTACAGCGGCGCATAAAATCATTGAAGGATTAACACGCCCCAATCGTCTGTGGGTTTGTACCCGCCTCACACTGGAGATGCGTTGATGGAGCAAGAAGAAGCAACCGTCCTGCCTGCGGACGATGAAAATCCCCCGTTTGATGCTGAGATTTCGTTGCGCGAAATTACGGCAGAGACGGTGCGCGCTGTCATGCGCCTCAAGGTGGCCTCTGCGCAGGAGCACTTTGTTGCGCCCAATGCCAATTCAATTGCCGAGGCGCACTTTAGCCCTGAGCGCGCCTGGTTCAATGCCATCTATGCCAACGAGACACCCGTTGGCTTTGTCATGCTCTATGACGATCCTGACGCACCCACCTATTTCCTGTGGCGCTTCATGATTGACCAGCGCTACCAGGGGCGCGGCTACGGCACGCGCGCCCTGCGCCTGCTGGTGGAGCATGTGCGCGCCCGTCCAGATGCCACGGTATTGGGTGTGAGTTATGTGCCCGGCGACGGCAGCCCCGAGACCTTTTACAAGAAGTTCGGCTTTACGGATACGGGCGAGATGGACGAAGACGAAGTCATTGCCCAGCTTCTGCTGGAGGAACTGCCAGACGAGGATTAGCCTGTGCAGGAGATCATGGGTGAAATTGCACGGTGGCGTGGCGAGGGCAAGGGTGTGGCGCTGGCTACCGTGGCCAAAGTGTATGGATCGGCGCCGCGGCCCTTGGGTGCGAAAATGGCTATTTCGTCAGCCGGCGAAATGGTCGGTTCCGTGAGCGGCGGCTGCGTGGAAGGGGCTGTTGTGCAGGCGGCGCTTGAGGTGCTGCAGGAGCACGCGGCGCGCCTGGTACGCTACGGCATCACTGACGAACTTGCTGCAACCGTCGGCCTTGCGTGCGGCGGCACCATTGAGGTGTTTATCGAGCCGCTTGCATAGGCAAGCGGTTTGCCGGGGCGTTGGCAGCCTCGTGCACTGCGCCACGTTGCCACACACTCGATTGTGGCCTGAATATTCCATCTGGATTTTCGACTTGTTGCCTGTGTACCGGCCTGTTATAATGGCATACAGGCTGGTCGCCCATTCACTCACGCTTTCATCGCAAGGACCAATGCCCGAATCCCCACTTGCCCGCATCTCGAATATGCAGGTTGCCGACCTATTGGCCGGCGTTGCCGCGCGCATGCAGGTTCTCGAGGAGAACCGCTTTCGCGTGGGTGCGTTTGAGAATGCCGCCGAGAATATCCGCAATTTGGGCCGCGACGTAAACAGCTACTTTGCCGAAGGCAAGCTTGAGGAAATCCCCGGAGTTGGCAAAGGGATTGCCTTCAGCCTGCAAGAGCTCCTGGCCACGGGGCGTGTGGTGGAATTCGACGCGCTCTTTGAGAAAGTGCCGCAGGGCGTTGTGGACATGCTCGACATCCCAGAGCTTGGCCCCAAGAAAGTCAAGCGCTTGTGGCAGGAATTGAACATTGCCGACGTAGACGCGCTTCAGGCGGCAGCGCAGGCGGGGGCGCTGCGCGATGTGAAAGGCTTTGGCGCAAAGACCGAAGAGCGCATCCTCCACAATATCGAGCTTTCGAAGCAACGCGTTGATGATGGGCGCATGCCCATTGGTCAGGCCCGCCCATTGGCGCTGGCCCTCATTGCCAGCCTGCAGGCAGCCTTACCGGCAGGGACAATTGAGAAGATCGAGGT
>DIAV01000391.1 GCA_002415895.1 Anaerolineales bacterium UBA5069
ACGGCGCGCTGGTGGTACTGTTACAACACAAATGAATAGATCCTTCGGGGCAGGGTGAGGGAGAAATCCCAATTCCCGATCGGCGGTAATCCGGCCACAAGCTGGAGAGCCCGCGAGTTGATGGTTGACAGGAGTCCGGTGCGCGTGCAAACGCAATGCCGGCGCCGACGGTAAAGTCCGGATGAAAGAAGGAGCGACAAGCGTGCGGCCACTCTGCCTGCGCGTTGTCCTGCTTGCACATGCCCCGGTTTCTGCGCTTTGCGCCGATACCGGGTTTTTGTTGCAGGGGAGAGCGTGCATGGCAATCAATTGTTGCCTGCGCAATCGTTTACTGCCCCGGTTCGACGCGTCACAGCGTCGTTGCCGGGGCTTTTGTCTAGCAAGCAATGGATAGCATGAACAAACAGGCTATGTCCGTGCGCTCGCTGCCGCCCGCCAAAGGCGCAGCCAGGAACGAAGCGGACGCCATGCACGAAACACAACGCCTTGGCTCAAGAGTTCCCGAGGTTGATGCGCGCGAAGCAGCCGGCGCACAGGCTCGCGCCTTTGCCGGCCGCAACCGCCACCTGCTGCTTGTTCCCGTGGTGATTGCCTTCACCATTCTGCTTTGGGATGGCCTCGTGCGCTGGCAACAGTACCCCGCCTTCGTACTGCCCGCGCCCGCCGTTGTGGCGCGGCGCTTTGCCCAGGCGGCTGCCGAAGGCATGCTCTGGCGACACGCGTCCACCACGATGACCGAAATCGCGCTGGGGCTGCTGCTCGGCGTGTCCACTGCGCTGGTCATGGGCTATGTGCTGGGCAAGAATCGCACCATCGAGCGGCTGGTTGCGCCTTACATCGTAGCCAGCCAGAGCGTGCCCGTTGTGGCACTGGCCCCGCTTCTGGTTATCTGGTTTGGCACGGGGCTGCTGAGCAAGGTGCTGGTGGTGGCGCTCATCGCCTTCTTCCCCACGCTTATCAGTACAATTGTTGGCCTGCGCGGCGTAGACGTGGACCTGCGCGACCTCATGCGCAGCCTCAAAGCGTCGCGCTGGCAGACTTTCCACATGCTCGAACTGCCTGCCTCGCTGCCCGTGCTCTTTGGCGGCCTCAAGCTGAGCGTCATTCTCGCTGTGGTGGGGGCGGTGGTGGGTGAGTTCATGGGCGCGTCCTCCGGGCTGGGCTACATGATCAATCTGGCGCGCGGCGTACTGGACACACCGCTCCTTTTCGTGGCCATACTCAGCCTTGTCATTCTCGCACAACTTCTCTACGGCGCCGTTGCGCTGCTGGAGCGGCGCGCCCTGCGCTGGATGTAAGGGGCTCCGGCATCAAGGTGATGCGTGCGACATCGCGAAGTTGCGCTTCAGCAGCACTCTTGCAATGGACCAACCTTCAATATGCACGCTGCAATGATGATTTTTTAACATAATGGCTGGCCCCTCTGGATACACAAACGGGCCACCTGGGAGCGACACAACACATGGGAACCTCAAAAAAGTGGGCCGCTATCGCGTTGGCGTCACTGTTGTTGCTGGCAGCGTGCGCGCCTGTGGCGCCTGGCGCCTCAACAAACGCGGCAGCGCAAAATCAAGCCGTTGCGCTGGGTGTGGGCTTTGTACCCAACGTGCAATTTGCCCCCCTCTACGTGGGCATGAAGCAGGGCATCTTTGCCGAAGAAGGCGTTGATCTGACGCTCGACTACGGCTTTGAGAATGACTACCTCACGTTGGTTGGCACAGGCGAAAACGACTTCATGGTTGGCAGTGGCGACCAGGTCATCCTGGGGCGTGCCAACGGCCTGCCCGTGCGCTACGTTTACAACTGGTACAGCAAGTACCCCGTTGTCCTCTTCGCTCTGCCGGAAGCGGCCATTGACACGCCCGCCGCGATGGCGGGCAAACGGATTGGCCTGCCCGGACCCTATGGCGCCAACTATATTGCCCTGCGCGCGCTGCTCGAGGCGGGCAGCCTCACCGAAGCCGATATTCAGATGGAGAGCATTGGCTTCACACAGGCAGCCGCCGTAAGCCAGGGCATTGTGGACGGAGCCGTAGACTACGCCGTCAATGGGCCGGTGGTGCTGGCACAGTCGGGTATCTCCACCACGGTGGTAACGCTGGATGGCGTGCTCACCATGCCTGCCAACGGCCTTGTGACCAACGATCGGCTCATTGCCGAAAAGCCCGATCTGGTGGCGGCCATGGCGCGCGGTCTGGCGCGTTCGGTGGCATGGACGCTCGCCAACCCCGACGCAGCCTTTGCGATCGCGCTGGAATATGTGCCCGAGGCGGGTGGTCCCAACGAAGTGGCCAATCGCGCCGTCTTTGATGCCTCGCTCCCCTTCTGGACGCCCGCAACAGGGCGCACGCCGGGCACGACGCTAGCCGCCGATTGGGAGGAAGGCGCCGCTTTTATGCAGCGCACCGGGCTGGCCACAACATTGGTGAACGCGGACGACCTTTTCACCAACGCCTTTGCCGAACAAGCGGCCCAACCATGAGCAGCGCGCCCGTCGTCCTTGACATTGAGGACATCTCCAAGAGCTTTGATGAGCCAAGCGCGCGCGTCCGTGCCCTGTCCAGCATTCGCTTGCGCGTGCAGCGCGGTGAGTTCATTTGTCTGCTGGGGCCGAGCGGCAGCGGCAAAAGCACGCTGCTGCGCATTATTGCCGGCCTGGTTACACCAGACAGCGGGCGCGTGCGATTTGACGGCGCGCCCCTCACAGAGCCGCAGCGCGACATTGGCTTCGTCTTTCAAAGCACCAACCTCATGCCGTGGCGCACCGTACTGGAAAACGTACTGCTCCCACTTGAAATTGCAGGGCCGGTGGGCGATGTCGAGCGCGCCCAAGCCGTTGCCATGCTCAACCTTGTGGGGCTGCATGGCTTCCATCATGCCTACCCGCGCCAGCTTTCGGGAGGCATGAGCCAGCGCGTTGTGCTTGCGCGTACGCTGGTGCACGCACCGCGCCTGCTGTT
This sequence comes from Anaerolineales bacterium UBA5069, assembly GCA_002415895.1. Classification (GTDB taxonomy): domain Bacteria; phylum Chloroflexota; class Anaerolineae; order Caldilineales; family Caldilineaceae; genus UBA5069. The sequence goes on from DIAV01000391.1 coordinate 2,961, forward strand.
GCTGGATGAACCCTTTGGCGCCCTGGATGCGATTACACGCGAGCGGCTCAACCTCGAGTTGCTGCGCATCCATGCGCGCGACGCGCAAACCTCTGTGATGGTCACACACAGCATCCCCGAAGCAGTGCTGCTTGCCGATCGCGTGCTCGTTCTCAGCGAACGCCCGGGCCGCATTATCGCCGATGTACCCATCCCGCTCCCGCGCCCGCGCACGCTGGCCCAAACAGGCACTGAGCACTTCGCCCGCCTGACGCTGGCATTACGTGAGCAGATTGAACTGCAGGCAGACCCCGCCGCGCAGGAATCCGCATAAAGCTTTTCGCGCCTGCGGTACCACCATCGTACAATCAAGCGTACAATCGTTGGCAGAATGAAGCCCCACACCACAGAAAGCGATCCTTCGTGGATACTTCAACCGAACCCACTCTCTACCCATTGACCTTCACACCGGTTTTCAAGGATTACCCCTGGGGCGGGCGCAATCTCGCGCACTTCGGGCGCACGCTGCCCGACGGCATTGTGGCCGAAAGCTGGGATGTGGCGTCACACCCCAATGGTTCCAGCGCCGTGCGCGAGGGCGCGTACAAGGGCAGGTTGCTTAACGACCTCGTGGCGCAATTGGGCGAGGATCTGCTGGGTGACAACAATGCCGCTGCGTGTGAGGCAGGGCGATTCCCGCTGCTGATCAAACTGCTCGACGCCAACAGCTGGCTCTCCGTACAGGTGCATCCCGATGATGCCTATGCGCTGGCACACGAAGGCGAACTTGGCAAAACCGAAATGTGGGTTGTACTCGAAGCGCAGCCCGGTGCAGAACTGCTCTACGGCTTCAGTCGCCCCACCAGCAAGGAGGCGTACGCGCAAGCCGTGGCCGCAGGGCGGGGCGATGAGCCGCTGCACCGCATGGCCGTGCAGAAAGGGGACGTTGTCTTTGTGCCGCCCGGCACAATGCATGCGCTTGGCCCCGGCATTGTTGTGGCCGAGATTCAGCAGAACAGCGACACGACCTACCGCGTCTACGATTGGGGGCGCGACCGCCCTCTCCACCTCGCCAAAGCGCTGGAGGTCACGGACTTCACGCTCGTTGGCGCAAAACCCGCCACGCCCGAGATGCTTCTTGACGAACAGCCACTGCGCATCGAGCGATTGGCGAGCTGCGCCTATTTCGAAACAGAGCGCATGACGATGGCGGCGGGCAGCGCCTTCTTTGGCGCGGCAGATGGTGCGACCTTCGAGATCATCGGCGTTGTCGAAGGCAACGCGCGCATTGAATGGGAAGGCGCGCCCGTCACGCTCCACGCTGTCGACTGGGCGCTGATACCCGCCGCCATGGGCGAGTTCGAGATTGTGGCCGAGACAGACACGCAACTGCTGCGCATCTTCGTGCCTTCCTAAACCGAAGCTACAGTGAAAACTGCAATGCCATTACCATAACGATTGGGGTTGGCTCATGCATGATCTTGTGATTCACAGCGGGCAGATCATCACGGCCGGCGGGCTTGAGCAGGCCGATGTCGCGATTGATGGCGAAGCCATTGCCGCAGTGGGCCATAGGCTTGAGGGGCGACAGCGGCTCGATGCCGCAGGCTGCTACGTGATCCCCGGCGGCGTGGATGAACATGTGCACATGCAACTGCCGCTGGCCGGCCGTGTGAGCACCGACACCTTTGCCACAGGCAGCATTGCCGCGGCCTGCGGCGGAACCACCACCTTCATTGATTTCGTCACCCCCAACCCGGCAGAGCCGCTGCTGGACGCGCTTGCCGCGCGCCAGGCCGAGGCAGACGGCCACGTTGCTGTCGACTACGCATTGCACATGACGATTCCAAGCTGGCACGGGGCTGCTGCGGAGCGTCTCGCAGACGTGCCCGCGGCGTTCGCCGCAGGCTGCACCACCTTCAAGATGTACCAGGCCTATGACGGCATGATGCTTGACGACGCGGCGCTCTACCGCGCCCTTTGCGCCGTGGCGGCGGCAGGCGGCAGCGTTGTGCTGCACAGCGAGACGGGGCCTGTGCTGGACCTGCTGCGCGCCGAAGCGCTGGCGGCCGGCCGCACCGCACCCATTGAGCATGAGCGCACGCGCCCGGCGCGCCTTGAGGCAACCGCCATCGCGCGCGCCGCCGAACTGGCACACCTGGCCGCCTGCCCATTGCTCATTTTTCATGTGGGCAATGCCGCGGCGATTGACGCCATTACATCTGCACGCGCGCGCGGCATAGACATTTGGGGCGAAAGCTGCCCCCAATACCTGCTGCTCACGGCAGAGGCGCACCTGGGCGGGCCGGATGGTGCGCGCTTTATTTGCGCACCGCCGCTTCGTTCGCAGGCCGATCAGGATGCTGTCTGGCGTGCGCTGGCCACCGGCGCGCTGGAGGTTGTGAGCACCGACCACTGCCCGTGGACACTGGCCGAAAAGGCCCAGGCCAACTTCACACAGATCCCCGGCGGCGTGCCCAGCATCGAGGCGCGTCTTGCGCTGCTCCACCACGCAGGCGTACATGAAGGGCGCATTTCCCTCCAGCGCTGGATTGCACTCTGCTGCACCAATCCGGCGCGGCGCATGGGGCTGGCGCGCAAGGGCGAGATTGCGCCGGGCTTTGATGCCGACATTGTGCTCTTTGACCCTGCACGCGCCAAAACGTTGAGCCGCCGCCCCGGCCACGAGACACTTCACGAGGCCGCCGACTGGACGCCCTACGAAGGTATGGAGTTAAAGGGGTGGCCCCGCCACGTGCTGCTGCGCGGCCGGCAGATTGTGCGCGATGAGGCATGGGTTGGCAGCGTGGCGGATGGGCGCTTTGTGGCGCGTGGCTCTGCGTAGCTAAATGGTGCGTCCTGCAAATGCGCGCGGGACGGCGTAGCGGCGGCTTCAGCCGCCGTTCTCGAGGACCGCCGCGATGCATACCAACGGCGGCTTGCACCGCCGCTACGCAATCCCGCGCGTACTGGCCGAATGCACCACTCAAGCGCCGGCCCCAGATGTTGGACCCGCGCGTAAAGCAGCGACAAACGCGTGATCAATCAGCAGTGATCACGGCTTCCTCACAGCCACCCGCGCAGCCGGTACGTCATAATCCCAATCCACTCGCGCAGCGCCAGCGTCGTCAGCCGCATGTCGTCGGCGCTGGGCACCAGGTTGAAGAGTTGCACGCTCAGGTCGGGCTGCAGGTAGAAATCGAAGTCCGCCTGCGTCACCATGTAGTCCGTGGGCGCGGGTACGGCATCAATCCCCAGCCTCGCGAAAATGGCTGCAGCACGCGGCATGTGCATGGCCGACGTCACCAGCAGCACCCGCTGCATATCTTGCGCATCCAGAATGGCCTGCACGCCGGTTGCGTTTTCCCACGTATTGCGCGCCATCTCTTCGAGCAGGATTGCACTGCGCGGCACGCCCATGGCTGCGAGCAATTCGGCCATGACGGCGGCCTCGCTCTCCCCATAGGGACCTAATACCTCCACGCGACCGCCGCTCACAATGATGGCGGGCGCAGCGCCCTCTTTCCACAAACGCATGGCGTAGATCAGCCTGTCCCCCGCTTCGTTCACTTCATGTGTGGGCCGGGGCGCGAGCCATTCGCGCGTGGCCCCGCCCAGCACAACAATCGCATCGGCCTGCGTCCCCGCGGCCAAAGGCGGAATCCGCCATTCAAGGCTGCGCGCACTCACCATAGCCACAAGGCGATTGCCGCTAAGCCACACCACAAGCAGCGCGCCCACAATCAGGCCGGTGCGCCAGCGCGCGTGCCTGCGCAGCAGCAGCACACCCATCAGCAGCACGCACGCCAGCCCAGCGGGATAGACGAACAAGGGCAGAAGCTTGGAAAGATAGAACATGGGATCAGAGCGTCGACCAAAACAAGGGGGCAGGATACATCTCACGTGTAAGGATACTACACCAGCCATCAGCAATGGCGTTGCTGCCCAAAGTGATGGGTGGGGCACGGATTTTGAGTGATACCGCTATGTGAATGACATTGACGCAAAGGCGCGGAGGCGCAAAGAAATGCAACAACAATGAAGAACCTGCTGCTTTCTTGCTTTTCTCTGCACCTCGGCGTCAGTGCGTCAATGTCCTTCTCATAGCGGTATCACTTTAGGGGTGCATCCCGCGCGCATTTTCAGGACGCACCATTTCGTGTCCCGCTGGGCGTCTGCCACAAGACTTTAACGGGATTGTAAGCCAGCTTGCACACAATGGCCCGCGCACGTATAATCAATGCATCGCTTGACGTAATTAATTGCAAGCGTGAATGGTTGTTCCTCACGCCCCTCCCGCGCACAGCGGATCGATACAGCATCATCTCCCAGTGTTGGCCTCGTTTGTTCGCGCAGCAATGCGCAAGGGGTTTTGCGTGGATCCAGAATTCTCTCTCCGTAATCTGGGTTTGGCATTGCATACCAGGCTCATCAATGGTGATCGCACTGCTTCTGCAGAGATCGCCGAGATATTCCTCCCGCATCTGTTGCAGGAGCTTGCCCACGCCATTGAGCGTGATCCCGATCCCCACACGGCCCAGCAGGCAGCGATTGATGCGCTCTGGAATTACTTGCAGCGCCCCGAGCAGTACGACCCCACCAAATTGTCTTTGCTCTCTTATCTTGTCATGTCGGCCTATGGCGACAAGCGCAATGCTGAAGATTCGGCGCGCAGATACCGCAGACATTATGCAGATTGGCAAAGTGATGTCGCGGATTGGAAGGGTGCTTCGGAATACGAGGCAGAGTATCGGGACGATCATGACTTTGTCGAGGAGATACTCCGGCGCGATTCAAACGTCTATGCCACAGTGGCAGCGCGTTTGCCGTCGCCAACAGACCAATATATGGTAGAGTTAATGCTTGAAAGTGTACATCGGACGGAAACGTATGCGCTCGTCCTGGGAATTACACATTTGCCGGCAGAAGAGCAGGCGCGGCTTGTCAAGCAGCACAAGGACCGCATCAAGGTGCGCTTGCGGCGTACTGTGGATCCTGAAGAATTCCGGGCAGAGGCTCGGGCAAATGACTGAAACAAAAGTGGGCTACTTTGAAGATAATGACCCCCTGCTTGCGCAACTGGCGCAGCGGCTGGAGAGCAACCCCCAGTTCATGGCCTCTCTCCTGGCAACCCATCGGCGTCAGGAAGGTCTGAACCAGGACGCGCAGCAACAACTGCTGGGCGTGGCGCAACTGGGGTATTTACGCCTCTCGCTCTGCCGCCGGCCAAACAGCGATCCGGGCAGCTTTCGCGCACAGGTGGAGCAGATCGCGCGCTTCAGCGGCGCAAACGTCGCTGCGCTCGTGCAAATCATTCGTCGTGTAGATGCCGTGGAGAGCATGAATCCGCGCGCTGTGACATCGGGCGATCAACAAGCACCCACTGCCCAACGCAGGTTGAATCCCGGTGCAAGCTTTTTGGCAGCGCGTGATCATATTCTTGAAGACACAGCGGCGTACAACCGCGACGCCGCTATGCCTGCTCAGCCCGAAGCGCCCTCAACGCCTACGTTGTCCCCCGACCGTAAAGAGAGCAGCGATGACACCGCCAGCAATCCGCCCGCCCAAACGCCCGACAACCCAGCTGACCCAATGGCTTGACAACGAATGCGCCGATTTGGTGCAAGGCTTCTGGACAGCAGCGGGCAACGAGGAGCCATTTCCGCGCACGCTTGAGGTGGCGCTGGGCTTCGCCCTGCCCGTCACGCTGGTGCGCTATCCCGCCCTGCACACCAATGCGGCCCGCAACTGGCTGCGCGCGCGCAACCGCGACCTGCTCATCAACGAAGCTTCACGCCCGCTGCATGGCTGCCTCGTTGCCTTTCAAGGCAGCGGGATTATTTTCCTTGACGCAAGCGACAGCCCGGACGAGCAGCGCTTCAGCCTTGCCCACGAGATCGCCCATTTCCTTGTCGACTACACCCTGCCCCGGCGGCGCGCCCTGGCGACTTTAGGCGAGGGCTTTGCCGATGTGCTTGACGGCAAGCGCGACGCCACTCTCTGCGAGCGCGTTTCGTCTCTCTTCACAGGCCTTTCAACTCAGCCCCATGTCAACCTCATGCATCGCACTGTGGCTGGTGGTGATGCGCTCACCGTGTGGGCCGTAGAACACCGCGCCGACCGCGTGGCGCTGGCGCTGCTCGCCCCTCCCGATGTTGTCATGCCCTATGCGCAGGGTAATACGCTGCAGGAACAGCGTACGCGCACTGCAGAGGCGTTGGTGCGCGATTTCGGCTTGCCCCACATCCCGGCGCAGCGCTATGCCGCTGAACTCATTCAACCGCCGCACGCCGGCGACTCGTGGGTGGAGAGCATGCGCGCGCTTGTGCGCACACACGCCACCGAATCAGCGGAGTAGCGTTAGGCATCTCGATGCAATTGCGCCCAGATGTGCAGCCGCATTGCAGTCTCGACAAGAGTGTGACCGGCCGACGACGTACGAGAAATTTTTAGCCCCCCATGAATGAACTATCCGAAATCTATCTGGATGAGGAAGGCTCCGACAACGTGGAGAGCCTGCCCGCCAACCTCTCCGCCGCCATGCCCACGCTGCCCGAATTCGACGAATCGTTCGGCGAATCGTTCGCGCGCACGGTTGATCTGGCCACATGGCGCGCCGGCGAAGACCTCGTTGCAGCCTATGGCCGCCTTGAGCAGGAGGTTGCCGAGGCGCTTACCCGCGAAGACGACTACAGCCGCCACATTCGCAGTGATGTCTTCCCGCAGATTGCGCATGTGGCAGGCGCGCCGCAGTGCGCGGGCGTCTTTGCCGCCGATCAGGCCGACATCCAGAAGGTGCATGGCGGTCTGCTTTTCAACGGCGGGGTCGAAGCGTGTGACGGCATCAGCGTCGTCCACGAAACGCTACCCCTGACAATTACACAGATTGGCGTCTGCCTTGTCGCCTACAATGGACGGCAGGGCGCGTGGGCGCATCGCCTCTTCCGGCGCGACCTGCGCAGCAGCGTGGGCAACCCCGTTGACGAAGTTCTCAGCATGCTCGAGCGACGCCGGCGCAGCAGCGACGGCCGCGATCAATTGAGCACGTTGGCGCGCCGCGGCATCATGGCCTACGCCGAGCGCGCCTTTCTGCGCGACAATTCCACCGCAACATGGCGCATGGGCCATGGCAGCGTTGTCCCCTTTGAATTGATTTCGGGGCTGTGGGCGTCCACAGTCGGCAACCTGCGCCAAAGCCTTGATCTGGTTGAGTGGTATGTCGATCATGGCCGCTTTGTCTTCGTGCCGCACCGCACGCAGAAACGCCATTTGCTCATGATTGGCAACGCATTGCGCCCGCGCGAATATGCGCTTGTGCATACACTCCAACCCGACATCCGCAACCTCATTGATCGCGGCCACTATCGCGACGAGAACGGTGTGCGCCCCGCCATGGAGCGCTTCCACGACGAAGTCGCGCCCCGGATTGTGATCGGCGTCTTTCGCGTTTGGGATGCAGCGCCGCCTTACATCTTCTATGCTGCAGCCGAGCACGCGCACATGGCCGCACACGTGGCGATTGCCGACGCGATGCTGCAGGAGCATCGCGGCTTTCCCATGCTCATAGATTTGGCCGATACGGTTTGTCGCACAACATTCGGCGTGGATAGCCTGGTGCCCACAGTGCAAACGGCCTATGCGCGCAGCGGCGATCCCCTGCGCCCCCTGTCGGGGCATGATTTTGGCTTATAGTGTACGAGCTACGATAGATAGGCAAATTGCAATTGATCAATGATCCCTGGGCGATCGCTGTCGCGCAATCCACCCATGATCAATTCTCAATGATCAATGACCTGTGATCCATTTTCTTCTCGGAGAACTGCCGTGATGCTGAATCCAACCACAGTCAAGGCCACACTGGCCGGCCCGGGCACAGATTTCGCCCAGGCGCTTGATGCTGATATTCAGCAGAGCGGAGGCCCGGTGCTCGTGACTGCACTTGAGGCCGAAGCAGCCGGTCGCACCATGTTCGACGTGCCAGGCAGCCGTGACAACACAATCACGGTGCTCTTGCCGGCGGATGCAATTGGGCGCGTGCCCGCACAGGCGCTCGTGCGCATCCTGAGCCGCACGGCAGAAACGGGTGGTGATGGTCGCCAGTACCTCGGCGCCGTGGTTGAGGGCCCCTTTGCCGAGCCGGATGGTTTGCGCGCCGACGCGCCAATTGTCGTTACAACAACAGTCCACGGCACGCAATTCCTGCCCCGCTACCATGGGCGTGTCCAGGTGGAAATTCTGGGTGAGGAAGTTGACGGCGCGCTCGTGCCGCCCCGCTATCGACCACTGCCCAATAGCCCTGTGCTGGTGCTCAGCGAAGAGGAAACAAGCCGCCAGTTGGGGCTGATTCAGCCGGATCCCATTGAGATTGGGCTGGCTGTGGGCTTTGATGCCATGGCAGTCCAGGCGCCTGCGCGCCGCAAGACTGTACTGCCGCGCCACGTGGCCGTACTGGGCACGACGGGCGGCGGCAAATCAACCACCGTCTCCGGCTTGATTAGCGAGTTCGCCCGCAACGGCATTGCCACTGTTCTCTTTGACACGGAAGGTGAATACACCGAAATTGGCCAGCCAACAACCGATCCCAACATGCTGCGCCTGCTGGATCGCGCCGGTCGCAGCGCGCACGGTGTGGGGCCAGTCCATGTGCGCTACCTGATTGGCCGCGACACAACCGCGCCGGCGGGCGTTCCCCAAACACCCTTCCGCCTCGATTTCTCCACAATTTCACCCTACGCCGCCGCCGAAATCATGGGGCTGAGTGAGGCGCAGGAGGATCGCTACTTCAAGGCCTATGATGCCGCCAAGCTTATTCTGCGCGACATGGGCATCTTCCCCAGCCGCAACAACGCCGATGACGAACGCCGCGCGCTGGACCTTGACGAGTATTCGGCGGGCTATCCCCGTATGACGCTCTCCATGCTCCTGGATGTTGCGCAGTCGATCAGCAGTCGCCTCAACCGCACAAGCTTTGAACCCTTTAACGCCGTCTTTCGCGAAAGTGACAACCGCCGCCGCTTTGAAGAGCGTGTGAACCAGGTGGAATCCAGCCATCCCACAAGCTGGCGCACGCTCGTCAGCAAACTTCATCGGCTATTACGCACAGGCGTTTTTGATAATGTCAAAGCGCCGCCCGTGGACTTTGCCGCCATGGCGCGGCCTGGCCAAACAACCATTATTGACTTGAGTGACACCGATTCCACCACAATCAACAATCTGGTCATCGCCAGCCTGCTGCGGGGGATTCAGGAGCAGCAGGAGATCGCCTATGAAGCAGCCGAGCACGAAGGGCGCGCCCCTACGCCTGTGATGATTGTGATTGAGGAGGCGCACGAGTTCCTCTCCAGCGAGCGGATTGCCAAAATGGAGACGCTCTTTGAGCAAGTCGCGCGCATTGCGCGGCGCGGGCGCAAGCGCTGGCTTGGGCTCGTGTTCGTCACGCAGTTGCCGCAACATCTGCCCGACGAGGTTCTGGGACTCGTGAACAACAGCATCATCCACAAAATTACCGACGCAGGCGTCGCCAATCGCCTCAAGCGCATGATTGGCGGCGTGGATGACGGCCTGTGGTTACGGCTGCCCAATCTGGCCCCCGGCCAGGCTGTCGTCTCCTTCACCAGCATGGCGCGCCCTCTGCTTGTCACCATACACCCCACCCCCTGCAAGCTGCGCATGGTGGAGTAGCAAGTTGCGTTGAAAGACTCTCAGTGGGAATATGCGAAGTGCGTGCCAATGAACGCGCAATGCGTGCGCCCTTGCAGCCGCAGGCCAATCGCTGAGAGTTGTTCAGGAGGCACATGCGTTGCCGCCAGAGGCGGCATTGCCTTGCAGGCGGGCATTTTCGGCTGCACTGGGCCAATACCGTAGATGAAGTGAATGCCGGCTCTACGCCACGCATCCTCCCATGCCCACTACGCGCACTTCACGCGTGCATTGCATAGTAGGAAGTATTGTCGTACAATAGCGCACAAAGACAGCGCGTGGCCCGCAGGCCATTGTCTTGTGCGCCTTTTCCACAACCTGTCGCTCTCTCTTTCGCGCACCTTTCTCTCGCAAAACTTATGCTGGTTTTTCTCTGACGCCACATCGCACCGGCCTGGCCGCATCGTAGACCCTGGGGAGTTGTTGACATGGCTCCCCCATTGAGCGAAAACATCGAGACACACAATGACCCAGCAAACACTCGCCGCGCCAATCGCCGGCACCCCTTCTGCTCCGTCTCCCCGCGCTCGCGATCTCGTTCAGTTAACCCTGGCCGATTACTATTCCGTCTCCGACAATGAGGGCAAGCCCATTGCCAGCCTGGTTGTGCTGGTTGACAGCACCAAGCGGCCTGTGCGCGCCGAATTGCACCTGAACGGCACTGCCACCGACGAGACAGGCCGTCTGGCCGTGCGCCAGTCGCAGCACATTATTGAAGAACGCTACACCGGCCCCGAGGAGCTTCCGCTGCAGGTTTGGCAAAGTTTCCTGCGCAGTGACCCATTGCACATTCCCCTTGGCCCGGTTGATTCAGCACTTGCGCCCATAGTAGACGAAGATAGCGAAGGCAGTGGGCTTGGCTATGCATTTCTGCTCAAGGTCGTCTCGATTGGCGTGGCTGCGCTTGTGCTCCTGGCCTTGCTTGCAGGCATTGTCAACCAAATGCGTGGCGACAACGAGCCGACTGTCGCGGCCAGCCCACTGAGTGGCGGCATCGAAGCCGTCACCGATCCGATTGGCGACGTTGTCATCCCCGAGACGGCGCTCCCACCCATAGACCAGCCACTGCCTGCTGTGGTTGACGCCATTGACTTGCCGACGAGCAAATGGGCCGACCCCGACATTACCATTGGCCGCCGCGTGCGCATTCGTGACGGCCGCAAGCTCACGCTGCGCACCGAACCCGGCGCTTCTGCAGGTGAAGTTGTGGGCTACATGCAGGAGGCAATGGAGGCCACGGTAATCGGCGGCCCCACGCAGCTCCAGGGCATCTCCGACACCATCGTCTGGTGGGAGGTGCAACTGGACGATCAAGGCACAGCATGGGCCGCCGCCAATGACAGCAACGGCACCTTGCTTGAACTCGTGGACTAGCAGCCGGCATAGAGAACTTCATCGCAACACGCACGGCGGCGCACACGATGCGCCGCCGTTTGTTTTCGTTCTATAAAGGCTTTGCATACATGGACATTAACCTTGCTGCTCTGCATACGCAGCCGCCCCAAATCATCGAGGCCTTTCCGCGCCATGCGGCCTGCCTGCTTTATGCACAGCAGAGCCGCTTGCTTGTCACCACAGGCATGGAGCCCGTGGTTCGCATATGGAACAGCGACACCTGGAGCCTCGCCGGTGAGATCAGCGGCCACACCAACGCTGTGACGACGGCCCTGCTCACGCAGGACGAATCACGGTTGATTACCACTTCCAGCGACAGAAGCACGCGCATTTGGAGTTTCCCTGATGGCGCACCCATTGCCTGGCTGGTGGGGCACAAGAACACTGTCACCGACGCGGCGCTCTCACCCGACGAAACACGCCTGGCCACGGCGTCATACGATGGCCGCGTCCTTCTTTACAGTTTCCCCGGCGGTGAACTGCTGGCGGAACTCAATGGACGTACGCGCCATGTCACAACGATTGCCTACAGCCCCAACGGCGCATTCCTCGCTTCCAGCGGCCTGGGGAGGGAGGTGCTGCTCTGGAATATGCCCAAGGGCGAACTAGTGCAGCGCCTGGGCAACCACGACACCGTTTCGGGCCTTGTGGGCTGGGATGCCGACAGCGCTGTCATTTCGACATACGACTATGCGGGCACGGTGCGCCGATTTAGAGCCGCAAACGGCGAGATGATCTCAGCAACGGCGCTTGAACTACCGGGGATTTCCTCGCTGTGCACCTCTCCAGATGGCGCGTTGCTTGCTGCCACAGCACCGCACACGCTGGCCTTCTTCGATGCCGCCACGTTGGAACGCAGGGAAACCATCAGCCTCAAAGTCAAGGGCATCTATGGCCTCGCCTGGCGCCCCGACGGCACAGCGATCGCCTGCAGCGCCGCCGATGGCCGCGTGCGCATTTGGCAACTCAGCCAGGCGTAGGTTGCCGGAGAGCGGTGCAACAAAGGACCTTCGCCCCGCAAAGATCGTGACCCTTGTCCGTTGCCACGTGACGCAGCGCGGTATATACTGAAGGCAGGCATTCAGCGTTGAGTGCAGCCATCAAGGAGGATGGTCACGTGTACGCCAATATTCTGGTTCCGTTGGACGGGTCGGCCCGCGCAGAGCGCATCCTGCCCTATGTTGAAGAAATCGCCGTCAAATTCGGTTCGCGGATCACCCTGCTCCAAATTATTGAGTCGGGGATGACAATTGTTACACCCTATGACATTGCACCCTATGATGCTGTCGAAGAGACAAAACGCGCTGTCAGTGAGGCCAGAGCCTATCTCGCAGGCATGGAAGGCTCCTTCCGCAGCAAGCATATTGACGTACGCTCGCTGGTGGAAAGCGGCCCCGTCGTTATGACGATTAATGATGTGGCCGCCCGCGAAGCGTGTGACCTCATTGCCATGGCCAGCCACGGGCGCACAGGGCTCAACCGCGTCTTTTACGGCAGCGTCGCTGCGGGCGTGCTTCATCGTGCCGACAGGCCGCTGCTGCTTGTGCGTGCGCAGAACGGATACTAGCGCAGCGCCATGCAACGGCAGTGCCGCGTGCCTCATGCGCGCGGCACTGCCGTTCATTTCGAGAAACATAAATGCAATACGTCTATGGGCCAATCCCCTCGCGGCGGTTGGGCCAGTCGCTTGGCGTTGACCCCATTCCGCTCAAAACCTGCAACTGGAACTG
>DIAV01000319.1:0-2547 GCA_002415895.1 Anaerolineales bacterium UBA5069
CGGGGCAAAATATGGGGGCAATCGCCCGAGACAATTGCCACCGCTCATTATCGCGCAAATCCTGCGGGGTTTCAACCGAATCTCAACAGAAGTGGTGCAAAAAACTTGACGCCGCCAGAGGCGTCATGTTATACTGCTCCACTTGAACGCTCCAGCGTATGCGTATTGCCGCGCAGCTTGAGCGGACACTTGATTGTTAACCAATGACGAAGGAGAGGACCCTATTAGCAGGAGAGAGCCGATGCGGCCACCACCCGCTGTGGACACGACTCGCATCAACAGCGAGATTCGTGCCTTGCAGGTGCGTGTGATCGACAATGACGGCAAGCAGTTGGGGGTAATGCCGGTGCGCGATGCGTTGAACATGGCCACCGAACGCATGTTGGATCTGGTGGAGGTTGCGCCCAACGCCAACCCGCCCGTCTGCCGCTTGATGGACTACGGCAAGTACCTTTTCGAGAAACAGAAGCGCGAGCGCGAAAACCGCAAAGCGCAGAAAGTGATCGAGATTAAAGAGGTGCGCCTGCGTCCCAAGACAGACGAGCATGACATTCAGGTTGTGATCAACAAGATCCGCAAGTTTACCAAGGAAGGCGCCAAAGTGCGCGTGCGCATTCGCTTCCGCGGCCGCGAGATCCAGCACCCTGAAGTGGCGCATGACCTTCTGACGCGCGTGGCGCGCGACGTGGCCGAAACCACGGTCGTTGAAGCCATGCCGCAGTTTGACGGCCGCAGCATGATCATGTTGCTGGCGCCACCGGCATCCACAACGTAACCCCAATCTGCCACCTGCGGCATAGGGTTGCCTGGCGCCTGCGGCTGTTGGACTGCGCCGCAGCAGGCGCCGCGGCACATGGAATAGCAGGTCCCACCGAGCGAAGAACGGGCTTGCGCCCGTTTTTTGTGTCTGCCAGAGACGCAGGAACGTATCCAGAGGAGTTTGATGATGCCTAAGATGAAGACACACAAGGGCACAGCCAAGCGTTTTCGGCTGACCCGCACCGGCAAGCTGATGCACATGAAGGCAGGGCGCACCCACTTGCGCCGCAAGAAGACCTCCAAAAAGCGCAGCGACTACCGGCATGCCGTATCGACGCCCGCCAAGGGTCTGCGCAAGCGCGTGATCATTCTGGCCGGCCCGTCCATTTCCGAATAGGCCTGTCTGTTTACCGAATTGCTACCGCCGCACGTGAACGGCACCGCAAGCGAGCCGGTTGAAACCGGTTCCGCCTTCACGGAAGGAGAAAATCATGCCACGATCGAGACCAAAGGTCTACGCCCACGCCCGCCACAAGAAGGTGCTCAATTTCACCAAGGGGCAGGTTGGGTCCAAGTCAAAACTCTTCCGTCGCGCCAATGAGGCCATGCTCAAGTCGCTCTTTTACGCCTATCGCGACCGCCGCAACCGCAAGCGCGACTTCCGCTCGCTCTGGATTATGCGCATTAATGCCGCAGCCCGCATGAATGGACTGAACTACAGCCAGTTCATCCACGGCCTGAAATTGGCTGATGTCCAGGTGGATCGCAAGGTGCTTTCGAGCATTGCGGTCTACGATGCCAACGCCTTTGCCAAGCTGGCTGATGTTGCCAAGGCGCAACTGAACTGATTTTCCAACGTCTGGCAGACGCAGAGCGGCAGGGGAGCAATCCCCTGCCGCTTTTGATTGGGCGCAGCGCACGCTGTATCTTGTAGGCAAGGCAAGAAAAGCTGGAACACAGATCACGGCGGAAATAGCAGGGATGACAACGGAAAACGATAGATAGCCACACTTATCCCCGCTGTTTCCGCGGCGATCTGTGTTCCAGCTTTTCTTGCCTTGCCCACATGCGCGCCGCGCAAGTTGTGCGTTACGGCCGCCCTGTACGTAGAATGATCACCATGACCGAGAAAGTCATTGTCAGTAAGGACAACCCACGCATCAAGACGGCCAAGCGTTTGCAGGAACGGCGCGAGCGGCTGGCCCGACGCGCGCTTCTGCTCGAGGGTGTGCGTCTTGTGGCCGATGCGTGGAACGCCGGCGTGCGCCCGTTAACCGTCTTTTATGATCCCGACGCGCTGCGCGATGGCTCGCCCGGCGCGGCGTTGCTCTACGCAATGACGCAGGCGGGGGTTGAGGCCTGGGCCTGCACCACCATTGCCTTTGCAGAATTAAGCGAGACGGTGACGCCCCAGGGGCTGGCCGCCATTGTGCCGCTGCCCGAGTTGCCGCTGCCGGGCGCGCCCACGCTGGCGCTTGTGCTCGACGGCGTGCGCGATCCTGGCAACGCAGGCACATTGCTGCGCAGCGCCGAAGCTGTGGGGGTGGATATGGTGCTCTTTGGCCCCGGCACGGTGGATGCCTTCAACGGCAAAGTTGTACGCGCCGCCATGGGCGCGCACATGCGCCTGCCCCTGCGCGAGCTTTCATCCTGGGAGGCGCTGCGCAGCCTGCTGCCGCCGGATATGGCGCTCTATGTGGCGGAGATGGAGGCAGCGCTCAGCTATGACGCTGTGCCCTGGCAACAGCGCGCGGCGCTGATTGTGGGCGGCGAGGCGGCGGGGGCCAG
>DIAV01000319.1:2781-2940 GCA_002415895.1 Anaerolineales bacterium UBA5069
CTCAACGCGGCCATGGCGGGCACAATTGTGCTCTTTGAGGCGGCGCGGCAGAGAAAAGTGAACAAAGATCATAGATCATTGTAGGCTTTGCGCTGCTGTATGGGCATCGCGCGATTATGCAGGCACGTAGGTCAACCTGATCACATCCTCGCCAATCCG
>DIAV01000068.1:0-2866 GCA_002415895.1 Anaerolineales bacterium UBA5069
CTGACTTTTGAGAAGCCCTGAGAGGAGCAAAGGGCGCGTTGGGGCGCGCCTGCGCACGTGCTACAATGAGGTCACCGCATGCGCTCAAATCGCAAACCCCGGAAACGCTGATGCCAAAGCATTCCCCTGGCGATAGCTGGACGGAATCCCCGTCCATACGTGGCAATGCCGAAACCGTGCAAAATGCCTTGGTGAAGAGCCTGCCCGCGGCTTTCAAGGCTGTGGCCGTCACAGGCACCATCGGCATTCTTGCGGTGTGCCTTGCACAGATCTATGACTGTACGACCACCCCTCAGTTGCTTGCATACCTGGGGAGTATGGGTTCGGGCGCGTTTACGAATCTGCTAACGGGCTGGGCAAGCCAGGGCAAGAAACCAACGACGGATGAGGTTGAGACAGCGATTTGCGCGCATATGGAAAGCGACTCGGAAGGCATACGCGATATTGCGACGAGTCTCGGCGTGCTTGAAAACTCCATCAAGTTGCTCGATGAAGATTATCTCCGCTTGCTTACCCGTGCTGACGAACAACGTCTTCAAGTCCATCTTTTGGGCGAAGACATTATCGGCATTCTTTTCAAGCAACGTGCGTTCTTTGCAACGCGCTTTGATGACCTGGAGACGTTGCTGCACGAGGCGCTGGACAACCGGCGTTCAATGCCTGGCTTTCTGTGGGTCAATGTCCCTACCAAAAACACCCATTTCCTGGGGCGTGACACCGAGCACGCCAACATCGTTTCGCAACTGCTTGACGGCCGCTACAGTGCGGTGAGTATTGAGGGCAAGAGCGGCGTGGGCAAATCAGCGCTGGCTATGGCGCTTGTCTACAGCGACAGCGTGCGTGTCCAATTTGCCGATGGCGTCCTTTGGGCTGGCGTAGGGCCGAACCCCGATATCTTCCTCCTGCAGCAGGAGTGGGCGGCGTGGATACCCGCTGATCTTGGCGGTGTTTCCGATCTCGCCGCGCGCCGCACGATCCTCTCCAATGCAGTTGCGGCGCGGCGCATCCTGGTTGTGCTTGACGATGTGCGCCAGATGGAACACGCCAACCTGCTGACTCTCTCCTCGCCCAATGCTGTGCACCTGCTTACGACGCAGTCTCGGTCACTCGCAGAACGGTATGCCCCTCACTCGCACAACCACATTGAGGTATTTGATCCCGAAGAACCATCCTTCGCTTTGTTGCGCGCCTTGGCGCCTGCGGCCTGTGCTGCCGGTGAAGCAGAGGCGCGTGCTGTGGCCCGTGCGACAGGCGGGCTGGCCGTTACGCTGTCGACCGTTGGTGGCTATCTGGCTGAACCGGGAAACAGCACGTTTGCTGAAGATGCAGTTGCCGCCCTGGCCACCATGCGCACACCGGCGGAGCGACTGGCGCAGGCTACGCAGCGCATTGGGCATGAGGGCAAGCTCTCGCTGGATTCAGCGCTCGACGTGAGCCTGAGTGATTTCACCCCTATGCAAAGACAAGCATTCCTTGCGTTGGGCGCGTTCGCCCATAGCCCTAATCGCTTTGACCGTAATGCGGCTAAAGCAGTTGCGGCGTGTGATAGCCGGACCATCGCGTTGCTTGTTGACCGCAACCTGGTTGAGAAGGACGACAACTTCCCGCTTGCGCGGCTTGCGCTGCACCAGTCGCTGTGCGAATTTGCCCGCGCGCACCAGCCGCCCGAGGCGCAGACGCGCCACCGCGACCACTATCTTGCCTTCCTGTTGGAGCACGAGAATGATTGGCAGCGCATTGAGGCCTCGTTGCCACAGATTGAGCACGCCTGGCAGCAGTTGCCAGACGACAGCCCTCTGATCCGCAAGTACTATGGTGCATGTCTTGCCTACTTTACTCTACGGTCTTTCTATGTCCGCCACAAGGCGTGGGCGACGCGCATGCTTGCCTGGGCAACACGTGCTTACGATCGTGAAGCGGAGGCCGTTGCGCTAGGCAACCTCGGCAATGTCGCCATGAATCAGGGCAACTACCTCGCTGCGCGCGACTACCACCGGCGCGCACTTGAGTTGCACACGCAGTTGGACAACCCGCTTGGGCAGGCAGTTGACCTGGGCAACCTCGGCCTTGTCGCCATGAATCAGGGGGACTACGCTGCGGCGCGCGCCTACCACGAGCAGGCACTTGAGTTGCACACGCAGTTGGGCAACCCGCTTGGGCAGGCAGTTGACCTGGGCAACCTCGGCCTTGTCGCCATGGATGAAGGTGACTACGCTGCGGCGCGCGCCTACCTGCAGCAGGCGCTTGAGTTGGACACGCAGTTGGGCAACCCGCTTGGGCAGGCACAGGACCTAGGCAACCTCGGCCTTGTTGCCATGGATGAAGGTGACTACGCTGCGGCGCGCGCCTACCTGCAGCAGGCGCTTGAGTTGCACACGCAGTTGGGCAACCCGCTTGGACAGGCAGCAAACCTGGGCAACCTCGGCCTTCTGGAAAAGGAACTTGGTAACAGCGAAGCCGCGTGTGCCGCCTTGCACGCCAGTGCCGCCCTCAAGCGTCAAATTGGACTGGCGGTGCATCCATCCGTGCAGAAGGCTTTGGACGCACTGCACTGCCCAGAGCAATAGCAGCGCCCCGCGCAACCCGCACCCGCCCCACCACGTATTGATCTCCAGCGCAGGCAGCCCGCCGCCGCGCTTCCGCATACAAAGCGAATTCATTCATTTGGCGCAGGTACAGACATAAATTCATCAAGGAGTGGCATGATGGACCTTACAGCAATGATGCAGCGTGTTGTGCGTGCAGTCACCTTCGACGTCAAGTTTTATCAGGAGGCCAAGGATGACGTGCGCCTCTCGCGCGAGGCGCTGATTGTCGTCATCATCGCCGTGGCGCTGGGCGCGATTGGCTCCATTTGGGGCGGCTT
>DIAV01000068.1:3006-3317 GCA_002415895.1 Anaerolineales bacterium UBA5069
TGGGCGCCCCAGGCGCTGGGCTTCATCGGCCTCATCCCCTGCATTGGCTGGGTGGGCGGGCTGGTGGGCGGCATCTGGTCGCTGGCCTGCGGCGTGCTGGCCGTGCGCGAGGCGCATGGCTTTGACACCAACAACGCCATCCTCACGGCAATTATCGGCTGGCTGGTGTGGGGCGTGCTCTTCCTGCTCTTCAGCCTCATCTTCTAGGCCGAGAAGGCGAACACCTGTACGCGGAAAAAGCGGGAACAACGGAAACAACATGAAGAACATTTCATGTCGTTTCTGTTGTTCCCGCTTTTTCTGCGTACAGG
>DIAV01000393.1:0-242 GCA_002415895.1 Anaerolineales bacterium UBA5069
GATATGGTGGATGTGATGGCGCGCAACCCGGCGACGACCTTCATCGGCGCGCATTGCGGCTGCTATGCAGAAGATTTGGGCTGGATGGCCGCCGCCATGGATCGCTGCCCCAACTTCAACGTGGACATTTCCGAGCGCATTGGCGAACTGGGCCGTCAGCCCTACACGGCACGCCGCTTCTTCATTGACTATGCCGACCGCATTATGTTTGGCCTCGACCGCCCTGCCAGCGTGGAAGATTA
>DIAV01000393.1:431-1316 GCA_002415895.1 Anaerolineales bacterium UBA5069
CCGGATGAGACATTGGAAAAGGTCTATAACCGGAACGCGCATCGCCTGATTCTGCACGCGCCGCAGCAGTAACCTAATTTCGAGATATCAGCCGGGGGCATTCCTTTGAAGTGTTGGTGGCGCACGTCGTGCATCAACTGGGCAATGCTCCGCATTGTCATTCTGCAACGCCTGCTGTTGTCTCTGCCGCTTCTGTCTGGGCAGGGCTGCACGCGGCTCACTGCTTCCAGCACAAGAGTATTGTCTATAGAAGGAGGAACGCAAGCAGTCCCAAGAGTACGTGTCAGCTTGTTCTTTGCTGCTCACCCGACCCGGACCCAACCCCGGAAACCTATCAAGGAGATGGACGCATGGTTAAGAAGCTTATCCCCCTGTTTGTCCTTGTGGCCCTGCTGGCCATGGTGCTCAGCGGCTGCGGCGGTTCGGCAGAACCCGCGGCCCCTGCGGCAGAGCCCGCGGCCGCCGACAGTGCAGCTGCACCTGCCGCCGCCGGTGAAGCAGTGGAGCTCAACTTCTGGTCGATGTGGAACGAGGGTGAAAACCAGGCCCTGGCTCTGCAGAAGATCTTCGACGAGTTCGAGGCTGCCAATCCCAACGTGACTGTCAAGCCGACGTGGAACGGCCGCCAGAACCAGACGATGTTGCGCAATGCTTTGGCAGCGGGCACCAAGGTTGACTTGATGGACCAGGACGCTGACCAGGTGGCGGGTGGCATGGTTGCCGCAGGGCTTGGTCTGGACCTTACTGACCTGCTCGCGTCGACTGCGCTTGATGAGGACGTTCCCCTTAAGGACGTCTTTGTCCCCGGCGTGCTGAACATGTTTGATGTGGACGGCAAGACCTACCTGCTGCCCTACATCTACAACACCGGCCAGTTCTTCTACA
>DIAV01000393.1:1434-8155 GCA_002415895.1 Anaerolineales bacterium UBA5069
GCCTGTGAGCAGATCAAGGCCGCCGACTTCAACATGCTGGCTATTGAAGGCACCGAGCCTGGCTACAACACCAATTACTTCGTCTACCTGATCGCGCGCCTCAAGGGGCCAGGCTGGATGACCCAGGCAGCGAATGACAAGTCAGGTGAAATGTGGAAGGATCCGGCTGTGCTCCAGGCCGCGCAATTGTCGCGCGTGCTTTGGGACAAGGGCTGCATCCCCGAAGTCTCGGCCGGTTACAAGTGGCCGCAGGCGCAGCAGACGATTGCCGCAGGTGAGACGGCAGCCGAACTGGTTGGCTCCTGGCTGCCCACAGAGTTGCTTTCTGCAACCGGCCCCGACTTCAAATGGGGCGCGTTGAACTTCCCCGAGGTTGAGGGCGGCGTAGGCAAGAGCACCGACCTCAACGCCTTTATCCTCTCCTTCATGATTCTCAAGGACAGTGAGCATCCCCAGGAAGCAGCGGACCTGCTCAAGTTCATTGTCACCAAGGAGAGCCAGCAGACGATGGTTGAGATGGGCGCAGTCGGCGTGACACGCAAGGGCGTGGCATGGCCCGACAACATCAAGGAAGCCCAGGTTGCAGCCGAGAGTGCAACAGCTGTCTTTGGTGAGGGCGACGGCCTGCAGGGATCCAATGCTGAACTGTGGACGAAGGTGATTCGCGACCCCTTCAACAATATGTTCGTTGGTCAGACGACGCCGGAGCAGTTTGTAGAGAGTCTTGTCAAGGATACGGCCGCCTACTGGGCCAACCAGTAGACATTGCCGCGTTTGCAGTGGGGGGTGAGGCAGCAATGCCTCACCCCCAGGTTTCAGCCCAGGCTTCACGCACTGAAGAGAGAATGCCCAATGAAAACCAACCCGCGCCTGATTATCCTATTCCTGCTGCCGGCCACGGCGATCTACCTGGCCTTCTTCCTGGTGCCGGCGGGGTGGGCCTTTTATTACAGCGCGTTCGACTGGTCCGGCTTTGGCGAGGAAATGACTTTTGTTGGCTTCAAGAATTATGTGCGCCTGATGACGACCGATCCCGTCTTCTGGGAAAGTTTCTTCAACACGCTCAAGATTCTGGTTGTAGGCGGTGCGGCCACATTCACAATTGCCTTCACGCTGGCCGTCATGCTCAATTCCGGCATTAAGGGCAAGAAGTTTTTCCGCGCCCTGATCTTCATGCCGCAAGTCATTGCCGTGATCGCCCTGACGACGCTGTGGGCTTTTGCCATCTACAGCCCGACCACTGGCGTGCTCCCCAACTTCTTTGCGCTGATTGGCTGGGAAGCGGGTGCGGATTATTTGTGGATGAGCGCCGACCATGTCTTCTGGTCCATGCTGATTGCAATTATCTGGATCGAGGTGGGCTTTTATGTCGTGCTGCTGCTGGCAGGCATGGACAAAATTCCCATGGAGTACTACGAGGCGGCACGCATTGAAGGCGCGAACATGTGGCGCCAGTTCTGGGGCATTACGCTGCCGCTCATGTGGGATGTGGTGACGATTGCCGTGGTGCTCTGGTCCATTAGCGCGATCAAGGTTTTTGAGTTTCCTTTTGCCTTTATGGGGCCGACAACGGACTCACACCTCTATACAATGGGCGTTTATCTGTATGTTATGGGCTTTGGCAAGCGCGACCCGATCTTTCAGTTGGGATATGCCACGGCGATTGGCGTGCTCATGCTCGTCCTGGTGGTGGTGACAAGCGTGGTGATCCGGCGTGCTATGCGCCGTGATGTGCTGCAATACTAGGGGCTGCATCCTGCAAACGCGGGTGTGGCCTGTGTAGCGGCGGCTTCAGCCGCCGTTGGTATGCACCATGCCCGCCCATGGCAACGGCGGCTGAAACCGCCGCAACGCGCGCCGCTGGTGGAGGTGTGCGGCAATGGTGCATAGTACAATTTCAAGAAGCTTTTGCGGGGAGAGATCTATGACAGCATCGAGCGCTGTACAAATACAAGAGCAAAACGCAAGCGCCCGCCGTGCCCGCCGGCGCAAGTTCTGGGCACAGGCACCCTCCTACGTGGTGCTGAGCGCATGGTCATTCTTCACGATTTTCGTGATTGGGTGGGTGCTGATTGCCTCCCTCAAGACCAATGCTGAGGTTTTTCGCGATGTCTTCAACCTCCCCGAGAAGTGGCAGTTCACCAACTACGCCAAAGCGTGGAACGCAGCCAACTTCGCGCTCTACTTTCGCAACAGCCTGATTGTCACTTTCAGTTCGGTTGTCTGCATTCTCGCGGTCTCCGCACCCGCGGCCTATGTGCTCAGCCGCATGAACTTTCGCGGGCGCGGCCTGCTGACAACGATCTTCATTGCCGGCATGGGCATACCTGTACTCTTGCTGCTGATTCCGCTCTTCGTCATCATGACGGGTATTGGTGTCGTTAATACGCTGCCAGGGCTGATTCTTGTCTATGTGACGGTAGCAATACCCTTTACGGTCTACATCCTGACCGGCTTCTTTGCGTCGCTGCCGAACGAACTTGAGGAAGCAGGCGTGATCGATGGCGCGTCTGATTTTGGCGTCTTCTGGCACATCATGTTGCCGCTGGCCTCGCCCGGGCTGATTACCGCCGCGATCTTTAACGGCATTATGGTTTGGAATGAGTATTTGCTTGTGCTCGTTTTTGTGGCCGACAGCGAAAAGCGCACCTTGTCGCTGGGCCTCTACTCGCTGCAAAACGCCATGCAGTATACGGGCGACTGGGTGGGGCTCTTTGCCGGTGTCTCGATCGTCATGATTCCAACCATTATTTTGTTTGTCGTGTTGTCCGAGAGAATGATCTCCGGCATAACCATGGGTGCAGTCAAGTAGCTACCCTCCCCAAAAGAAATGAGACGAAACTATGGGCGCCGGTGATATGACACGGGCCGAGATCGCAAGCCAGCCCGAGGTGTGGCAGGCGACTCTTGATGAGATGGCGGCTGCCTGGCCGGATCAGGTTGCGCGCGTGGCCGCGCTGAAAGAGCGCACCTTCATTGTGATTGGCTGCGGCTCCACCTACTACCTTGCCCATCATGCGGCCTCCGTGCTGCGCAGTGTGGGTATCCGCGCCGATGCGTTTCCCTCTTCGGAACTGGCCCTCTTTTCATTGGACCAACTTCCCGATGACTTCGTGCTGCTCACCATTTCGCGCTCGGGCACGACGACGGAAACACTCTGGGCGATGGATGCGTACCGCGCGCGCTTTGGCGCCCGCGGTGCCATCATCACAATTACGTGCGTGCCCAATACGCCCATGATCGAAAAGGCGGACATTGTGCTGCTTTCAGAGGCAGCGCAAGAGATCTCCGTGGCGCAAACCCGCTCCTTCACGAGCATGGTGCTCATGTGCCATGCGCTGGCGGCCATGCTTGTGGATAACCGCGCGCAGCTCGATGCGCTCAATACCGTGCCGGCGCTGCTGGCAGATTTGATGGCGCGCACAAATGGCCTTGCCGAAGAGCTGGGTGGTGACCTGGCCTTTGATCGCTTCTTCTATCTGGGCAATGGCGCGTTCTATGGGCTGGCCTGTGAGGCGATGCTCAAGACCAAAGAGATGACGACCTCGTGGTCGGAGGCATACCACGTGCTTGAGTTCCGCCACGGCCCGATGTCGGTGGTGGCCCCCAGCGCACTCGTTGTGGGCATGATCTCGGACTCGGCCCCAGAGCAGGAGATTGCGGTGTTGCGCCACATGCAGCGGCTGGGCGGGCGCACACTGGCTATTTGCGAAAGCAGGGGCGCTTTGGACTGGTCGGGTGTGGACCACGTGCTGGAACTCAATAGCGGGCTGGATGAGCAGCAGCGGCCCGTACTTTGCCTGCCCTTCATTCAGTGGCTTGCCCTGCATCGGGCCATGGCCAAGGGTGTCAATCCCGACAACCCGGCAAATCTCACGCAAGTGATTGTGCTCTAGCCATGGGCAATCATCGCGTGGACCAACTGACGTGGGTGGAAGACGATTTTCAGCCGGTGGTGGAATTTGGCGATTGGCTGGTGGCGCTCATGAACTGGTCGCCCCGCTTTGACCTGAGCGGATGGGGCACGCTTGAACGCCACAATCATACGGATGAGGTGTTTGTTTTGCAGAAGGGGCGGGCGGTGCTCTTCGTCGATACAGATGCAGGGCTGGAATGCATTGACATGACGCCAGGTGTCGTTTGTAACGTGACGCAAGGCACCTGGCACAACGTGATTGGTACGACGGATGTGCAGTGGCTCATTGTTGAGAGCAGACACGCGCCCGACCAGGCCACCGAGTATCGCCCGCTCACCGATGATGAGCGCATCAACCTGCTTGGGCAGTTCCCGGAATGGTTGGTGCAGCCGTAGGGGATTCCGCGGGCAACAGCAACTGCCAACACCAAGGCACAGCGAACACAAAGAAACATGGAGGACGGCAACAGTGCAATCTGGCTGTTGCCGTCCTCTGTGTTTCTTTGTGTTCGCTGTTGCTGTTGTGCCGGACCTAGAGCGCGCGCAGCTGCACGTGGGGAAAGAGGCGATCCACATCGGTGGGATTGACGATGGATGTACGATCGGTGAGCACAGAGGCGGCGCTGACGGCGGCAGCCCACACCAGCGCCTGCTCCCACGATTCGCCCAGCCCCAGCCGCCACACGAGTGCAGCTGACGCTGAGTCGCCGGCGCCCGCCGCGTTGAAAACCTGCTGCTGCGGCGCAAGCGCGTGATACACGCCGTCGGGCGTCAGCGCCAGCAGTCCATCCTTGCCCAGCGTGAGCACGAGCGCTTGCAGCGCATATTGCCCTGCAATTTCGTTGGCCATGGCTGCCAGCGCCTGCAATCCGCTACCGCTTGTCTCGACCTGCGGAGTGCCAAAGGTGGCGGCGAACTCGGTTTCATTCATCTTGAGGATGGTGGGCGCGCCGCCTGGCCCCGCCAACAAATCGGCTACAGGCCGGCCCATCATGTCGAAGAGTGTGGGCACATTGGCGGCATGCGCCCGTGCCTGAATCTGCGCGGCAAAGCTTGTTGACATGCCGGGCGGAAACGAACCACCGGCGACAACCCAGGTGGCCTGTGGCAGATAGTGCATCATGCGCGCGAGCATGGCATCGGCGTCAGCATCGGTTGTGGGCAGGGCGCCCGCGATAATGTGGCTGTGGCGGTGGCGCTTTGTCTCCACAATAACATGGGCAATGCGCGTTTCGCCCTCAAGCCAGATGATCTCATGGGGCACGCCCAGCGCAACGAGCGCATCAACCATAACGCGTCCATTGACGCCACCTGCAAAGGAGAGACCAAAGGTGTCCACGCCCATGCAGTGCAGCGCAATGGAGGTGTCGAGCCCCTTGCCGCCAATATGATCAATGATGGTGGGGCAGCGCATGGTTGTTGCCGGCACAATTTCGTCGATGACAAGAATGCGGTCAATGGCAGAGTTGGGTGTCAGGGTGAGAATCATGGGGAGTGCAAGGTTTTCGTATAGTGTGTGGGGATTGATGGCCTGCGGGCGTCCGATTCCGGTCGCCGTGCAGTTGATTGTACGTTGTGTTTTCGCATTTGGCACGCTCTACACAAGACAAAGCGAGCCTTCCCGCGGTGGAGGGCTCGCTTTGTTGCCTTGCGCGAGATGAGAATCGCGGTGGTCGGCTACGGTTCCAGGCCGGCGGATGCCTCATCCTGTGATGGAACGATGCGCACGTTGACGATAATTGGGCGTTGCAGCGAGACCGCCATGCCGTTGGCCAGCAGCTTGATGGGCGGCGTGGCGCCCGCGCCTGCGATTGTAGTCACGACACGCCCACCGTTCACTTCAACGCGCAGTGGCTCATACGCCGTATTCTCAAGCCAGGATTCCACAACATCCGTGGCCGCGCGTGTCTCAACGGCCTCTTCGATTGCCTGGTAGGTGGTAATGCTGAGTGGAATCGTAATCAACAGCGTGGCGACGATAATGAGTGCAAATGAGCGCACGCGCAGACGTACATCTGCGGGGCGCGTTGCCAGGCGTCCCAGCCCGCCCAGCATGAATGTGATGCCGCCGGCAAGCAAAATGGCGAGAAAGTTGGTGAGGAAGAGGGTCATGGCGCCCACCATTGCCTGCCATTGCCCATCGGCGAGCGCAATGCCCACCACGCACAGGGGCGGCACAAGCGAGATGGCAATCGCGACCCCACCCATGGAGTCGGAGAGCTCCTCGCGCGACATGATGTACGCCCCTGCCGCACCGGAGGCCAGCGCCGTCACCAGCGCAACTACGCCGGGCGCTACGCGCGAAGTGATCTGAGAATTCTCCAGGAAAGAAATGCTGTTGTCCGGCACAATCAGCGCAAGCAGCGCCGACAGTGCAATTGTCGCCACCACACCTGCGCAAACAAGCGCCATGGCGCGCAGCGCACGCTCTCCTGACCCCATGACAATCGCCGCTGCGGTGGCCATGATTGGCCCCATGAGGGGCGCGACAATCATGGCACCAATGACAGTGGCCGTTGAGTCGGATACCACGCCGAAGGTTGCAATGACTGTGGCAAGGAGTAGGAGCACAAAGAAATTGGAATAACGTTGCGCAGCGAGGGGTCCCTCAATAAACATCTTCTGTTGAAACGCTGCCAGATAGTCCGGATCAAACTGGACTCTGTGAATTAGTGATGGGGCTTTAGCATCTGATTGCATTGGCTTTACCTCGGCTGTGGGATTGTTTATGGCAGATATTTGGAACACGCGACTTGCGCGAAAGTATAACGCCTGCCTAAATGCTGCGTCTCGGAAGTGCTTGCT
>DIAV01000119.1 GCA_002415895.1 Anaerolineales bacterium UBA5069
ACGCGCACATGGCACCACATGCGTGCCGCGGCCGGCGCGTGGAGTGCTATGCCGGTGGCTGCAACGGGCATCCACTGCGCTTGCGTATCTGCACTCTGCTCCATCACAGCCAGCGCGGCCACTTCAAGCGCGGGTTCAAACAGCAATTGACCTGCCTGCTCTGCGTCGGCAGCCGCAATTTCGGCAAGGATTTCATCACCGCGCCGCCAGAGCCACTCCACGCGCCGCAGCGAGGGCGCAATCTGCACGCCTGCCTGCTCCAGGCGCGCGTAGAGGGCCGCGCCGCTCATGGATTCACCTTCGCGCCGCAATGTTTCCATGCTCTGCAGATTCGCGTCGGGCTGTGTATGCGCAAGCGCCGGCGCACGCAAAGCCGTCGCGTGCGCGGTTTGCAGCCAGGCGTCAGTGCTGCGAGTAAATGCGCGTATGTCGGTCGCGCCCGTAGGGTTGGTGGTGGCGGAAATCTGCACAGACGTGGGCGCATCGTCATCCAGCACGACCAAATGCGTGAGGCTGAGATCGATACTGACGGCTTCTGCACTGACGGCTTCTGCACTGACGAACTGCGCGGCGGCAAGTGCAGCATCAACCGCAGCGGCGGCAGGCAGGACGGGCAGCGTACCCAGGCGATGCGCATAGGCAAGTGGGTGCGTTGCCGTGGTGAGCCGATTCTCCCAAACGCGGTTGCGACCGGCCAGTGCAAGCGGCCAGCCCAGCAACCAGTGGTCGGCGCGGCCACGGTGCTGCGCACTCGCCGCCACCTCAAGCCAGTGGTGTTCACGCTGCCAGGGATAGGTGGGCAGCGGTGTGATGCCGCCATTCTCCAGGGCTTGCCAGGCGACGGGCGCGCCCACTGTGTGCAGTATGCCCAGCGCCGCGCGCATGGTGAGCGGGCCATTGGCCTCGCGCCGCAGTGAAGCCACAGCCGCACCCGCAACGCCCCGCTGGCGCAGGTTTTCTTCAATGGCTGTCACCAGCACAGGGTGGGGGCCGATCTCCACAAAAACCGTGCAGCCGTCATCCACCATTTGCCCCATGCCCTCGGCAAAGCGCACTGGCCGGCGCAGGTTGCGCGCCCAATACTCTGCTGCCAGCGTGTCACCTGCTTCGGCACGCGCCGTGACTGTGGAATAGAAGGGTATTGTTGCAGCGGCGGGCTGCACGTCGGCCAGCATGGTGTGCAGCTCAGCGGCCAGCGGCTCCATCTGCGGGCTGTGCGAGGCGACATCCACGTTGACGCGCCGGCAGAAGACATTGCGCGCCTGCAGTGCCGCCAGGATAGCATCGACCGCCGCCGGCTCGCCCGAGATGACGGTGGATTGCGCGCTGTTGCTGACAGCCACCGAGACACGGTCGCTGTAGTCCGCCAGTGCCGCCTGCGCCTCATCCACGGTGAGGCCGACGACGGCCATGGCGCCCAGCCCGGCCACGCGGCGCAGCAACTGGCTGCGCAGGCAAATAATGCGCGCCGCGTCCGCAAGGTTCAGCGCGCCGGCCACGTGCGCCGCGGCCACCTCGCCCAAACTGTGGCCCACCACGGCGGCGGGGGCAATGCCCCACGTCTGCCAGAGCGTTGCCAGCGCCACCTGCAGCGCAAAGAGGGCGGGCTGCACTTCGTCAATGCGCTCCAGCCACGCGCTGTCGTTGCTCTCCAGCCGCTCGAGCAGCGACCAGCCGGCCACGGCGCGAATGGCGGCGTCGCACGCCTGCATGGATTGGCGAAAGACCGGCTCCTGCGCCAGAAAATCGCGCGCCATGCCCTGCCACTGTCCTCCCTGTCCCGGAAAGACGAAGGCGACGCGTGGCGCGGCATCTGCGGCCACACCTGTTGCCAGCGCGGCGTGATCGCCACCTGCAAGGAATGCGTCCAGCGCCTCAATCGCCTCTGCCGGTGTGCGCGCCGCCAGCGCCAGACGCTGCTCCAGATGCTGGCGGCGGGTGGCTGCGCTCCAGCAGATTGCGTCAAGGCGCGCAGCTTCGGCGGCCAGCAGATCGCGATAGCGCGCTGCCAGCGCCCGCAGCGCCGCGTGCGTGCGTGCCGAGAGGGGCAATACATGTACGCAATCGACTTCTTCTGCGCGCCTCGCAGCGGGGACCGGCGCACCTACCCCCGCGACTGCTTGCGCTTCTTCCAGCACAATGTGCGCGTTGGTGCCTGCAATGCCAAAGGCGCTCACACCGGCGCGGGCGGGCGTGGCGTCAGCGGGAAAGGGCCGCGCCGTCGCGTTGACGCGCAGCCGCAGGTCATCCCAGGCAATCGCCGGGTTGGGCGTTTGCTGGTGCAAACTGGCGGGCAAGTGGCGATGCTTGAGCGCCAGCGCCGTCTTGATGAGCCCGGCCACACCGGCCGCGCCCTCGGTATGGCCCATGTTGGTCTTGATGGAGCCGACAAGCAGCGGCTTGTCGGCAGGGCGACCCACGCCCAGCACTTCGCCCAGCGCGCCCAGTTCCACCGGATCACCGGCGCTGGTGCCGGTGCCATGTGCTTCCACGTAGTGGACGGAGGCGGGGTCCACATTGGCGTTGGCATAGGCGCGGCGCAACATTTCGGCTTGCCCGGCCTGGCCCGGCGTGGCCAGAAAGCCGCTGCTGCGCCCGTCGTTGGTGACAGCGCCGCCGCGAATGAGGGCGTAGATGGAATCACCGTCGGCCAGCGCGGTGGAAAGACGCTTGAGCACAACCATGGCGGCGCCGTCGCTGCGCACATAGCCATCGGCGCGTGCATCGCCAAATTTGCAGTGGCCATCGGGGGCCATCATGCGCGATTGCGAGTACGCAATCGTAATGTGCGGCTGCAGGATGACATTGGCCCCGCCCGCAATCGCCACCGCGCTTTCGCCGCTGCGCAGGCTTTGGCAGGCAAGGTGTACGGCCACCAGTGACGACGAGCAGGCCGTGTCGATGGTAATACTCGGCCCCATGAGATCGAGAAAATAGGAGAGCCGGCCCGAAGCGCTGTAGCGGCCGCTGCCGGTGGTCATGTAGAGATCGAGATTGTCGGGGTCGGCAAAGAGGCGTGCCTCAAAGTCATTGAGCCAAAGCCCCACGTAGACGCCCGTTTGTGTGCCTGCCAGGCGGTTGGGCGGCAACCCCGCATCTTCCAGCGCTTCCCATGTCACCTCAAGCAGCAGGCGTTGCTGCGGGTCAAGGCGCTCGGCCTCGCGCGGCGAAATGCCGAAGAAGTCGGCGTCGAACTGGTCGATGCCCGACAAGTAGCCACCCCAGCGCGACATAATGTGGCCGGGGGTGGCCGGGCGCTCGGCAAAGAGAGCGTCTACATCGAAGCGCTCGGCGGGAATGGGGCCAATCGCATCAAATCCCTCCTGCAGCAATGCCCACAGGCGCGCCGGATTGTCTGCGCCGCCGGGCAGGCGACAGCCAATGCCCACAATTGCGATTGGCTCGTTGTGGGGCAGCGTGTTTTGCGTTGCGCTCCGGGCATCGTTCTGCCCTGCATCCGTTGCGCCGGCCGATGTCGGGGATGCGAGTTGATCGCTCACGTGCGGCTCCTTTGCAACGGTGCAGTCCCCGGGTCCGGCTGCGCGCCTGCGTTGGGTAGGGCGGTGATGGCTTCACCAATCGCGGTGACCAGCGTCTCGATGAGTGCGTCGCGCGCGGTGTTGATGTAGAAATGGCCGCCGGGGAACTGCTGCGTGTGGAAGGGGCCGCTGGTCTGCGCCCGCCAGCCGGCCAAATCGGCCAGGCGCGCGCGGCTGTCGTCGTCGCCGCCCAGCGCCAGCATAGGGCTGGCGAGCGGGGCGGCGGGTGTATAGGCGTAGGTTTCCAGCAGTTCCAAATCGGCGCGCAATGTGGGCAAAAAGAGACGCAGCAACTCAACATCCTCAAGCAGGACGCGCGGAATGGCGTTGTAACGGCGAATCAGCGCGCCCACAAAAGGGCCGTCCGCTAGCGTATGGATGTCCGGCTCGGGGTCCACCAGGTTGGGGGCGCGGCGGCCCGAAACAATGAGCAGTGCCGGCGTGGGCGCGTCGGCAGCGCGCAGCGCACGCGCGGTGGCAAAGGCAATCAGCGCGCCCATGCTGTGGCCAAAAAATACGCAGGGCAGATCGTCCAGCGCCGCAACGGCAGGCACAATCGCCTCGACGGCACTCTCCATGCGCGTATAGGCTCGCTCACGCAGGCGCCCCTCGCGGCCCGGCAACTGCACCATGGCCAGCTCAATCCATGTGGGCAGCAGCGCACGCCACGGGTGCCACGCGGCGGCCCCACCCCCGGCATAGGGGAAGCAGATGAGGCGCGCGCGTGCTTGTGGCCGAGGTGCAGGGCGGAGGATCAAGCCTGCTGCGGGCACGAGCGTTGGTTCAGGTGTTGCGTTTGCACTGCGGCTTTCCGTCATTCCACCACTCCGGTTGCGCCGGGCTGTTCCGTATAGTCCGAATAGCCGGGAATGTCCGTGAATTCAGTGAATTCAATCAGGGCAGACAGACTCTCCTGAGGCGTCCCCGCTGCCGGTGCGACAAGTGCGCGCATGGCGGCATTCTGAATGCACTCCTTGTAGAGCGCCTCAATTTGCTCAATTTCGGCGGCAAAGCTGCCAAAGGGGAGCGGTTTGCTGCGCAGTGTTTCCAGCAACTCCGGCTCGTCAATGATGCGCTGCATCTGCAACGCCAGCGACGCCGAATCATCGGGATCAAAGAGCAATCCGTTCTGACCATGATGCACAAGCTCGGAAACACCACCCAGGTCTGAGCCAATGACAACAACGCCCATGGCCTGCGCTTCGAGGATGATATTGGGACT
This sequence comes from Anaerolineales bacterium UBA5069, assembly GCA_002415895.1. Taxonomy (GTDB): domain Bacteria; phylum Chloroflexota; class Anaerolineae; order Caldilineales; family Caldilineaceae; genus UBA5069. The sequence continues at coordinate 4,762 of DIAV01000119.1, forward strand.
GTTCTCAAGCCAGCGCGACGGGACAACCAGTACATCCACCTCGGCCAGCGCGCCCCATATCTGCTCGTGCGAGACGGTGGGCGCCCATGTGACATTCGCCATGGCACCGGAGAGAACGTGCAGGCTGCGCGCGTATTCCTCCTCGCCCCGCTCCGACCCACGCAAAACGAGGCTGTGCGGTCGCTCGCCTGCAAGCATGCCCCACGCTTCAATCAGCGTGTGCACGCCCTTATGGCGCTTGATTTGGCCAAAGTAGGCAAAGCGCACCACTTCTGAGGGTACGCGTACGGGGCAGGCGTTCAGGTCAACGCCCTGCCGCAACACACGCATATGATCGGTGCGAATGCCGTGATAGGCATATTGTTGCGCCAGCACGCGCGAAGGCGCAATCAGGATGTCGGCCATGGCCAGCGCAGCACTCAGTTCGCGCTGGCGCTCGGCCTGCTTGTCAATCCCCAGAGATGTTGACAACTGGCTGCTGTGCGTGGCCATGTCCCAGAAGAGATCGACAACCGGGCGCACAACCTGGGCTGGAATGCGAAAGCGGCGGTAGATCTCCCAATGACAGCGTGCACAGCCGCCCGGCGAGGGGCCGTCACAGCGCAAGCCATCTGTGCGCACCATGATGATGCGGTGACAGAGCCACCAGTAATCTGTGAGCGAAACGAGTACAGGCACGCGCTGTGCAACGGCTGTATGAATGATCGACAATCCCGTAAGATAGCCGCTGAAGAGATGGATCACATCGGGCCGCCAGCTCTGGAGCATGATCTCGAGTTCGGTGGCGACGTCGGGATGGTGGTACTCCTGGCGATGCACGTCACCTTCGGCGTTATAGCGCAACTGCATGTGATGAACCAGCACCCCATCCTGCATATGTTCGCGTCGGGCGGGCCCGCTTTCGGCGCCAGGGAATGACTCCGCGCTGAGAACGGCCACATCATGGCCGGCGTTAACAAGCCCGCGCGCTGTGCGCTCGGAGCGCAATTCGGCGCCGCCGGTGAATGTGGGTGGGTATCCGTGAGCAACAATCAAAATGCGCATGAGGCAATCCACAGGGTTGGCTGGTATACGGCGGTCGTCAGCCCGAGAATCGGGTGCGTGGCACTTCCTGGTGTTGCACTGGATCGGATGGATCGGATGATGCAGATGAAACAGATGGTTCGTCCAGCAGCGCGCGCAGAACGAGTTCAACGGTGATCAGCGGTGCGATCTTGCCGATTGTCCACAGTTCGTCACCGCGCAGGTGGCGCTCCCACAGGCTCCGCACGGCGGCGGGATTGAAAAGCCCGCGCGCCAAAGTGCGTTCGTCAAACAGAATATGTTCAGCCCACGGGCGCAATTCGTTGCGTAGATAGTTTTCATAATCGGCGTAAAGCCGTGTGCGCCGGCGCGGGGGCGTAACACCCAGACGCCCGGCCGCACGCTGCGCCCCCCGTTTGGCGCGCTGAAGCGCGGCATGGCCGCCGCGCACAAAGCGGCTGCTGTGAGGCAGCAACTCATCCTTCTCATGCGGAATGCGCGCCAGCGCGGGCGCACGCCGTGTCAATACGGCGCGGTGCAACATGGGTCCGGCAAGCTGCGCTTCGGGCAGGCCGTAAAGAAAATCGACAAATGCATAGTCAAAGAAAGGACAGCGCACCTCCATGGCGGCACGTTGGAAGACGATCATGGATTGTGTTGAACGCAAAACGTGCTGGTTGATGTAGAAGAAATCGGTGCGATAGGGGTCCGGGTAGTGCGCGGTGGCAGCCACAGCCGCGGCGAAAGAGTCGTGCGCCAGCCCGCGCAGGCCTGTGCGGCCGGGCGGGTTGAACAGCGCATCTGCCTCGCTGTCGGTCAGCCCGGGCCAGGTGAATACGCGACAGAAGCCTTCATACAGCCGTTCAACGCGCGCGGCCTCGTTGGGTGGATGGCGCAATAGCGCGTCGGTGCTGTACTCGTCAATACGGCCACCCAGAATCGTGCCACCGTCCCAGCCGCTGAGATTGACGTCAATGAGCGCGCTTGCCTCGTCGAGTGTCGTCATGCCGTGGGCGTGCATCCATCCATGCATGCCTTCAGTCAACGTCAGGTGCAGGGCGCTCTGTTCCTGCACCCAGTGGCCATCGTCAAAGGGAAACCAGCGATGGGGGCGCTTGGCGCGCTTGGCGAGCGCCGCGCCGTATACCACATCGCCGCAGCCCGCGGCCCCGTAGGTGATGGCGGTGACCGGCTTTTCGGGGGGAATGAAGCCCAGAATCGTGCGCCCATCCAGCCCACCGCTGAGGTAGACGCCAAGGCGCAGAGGCGGCTGGGTCATGGCATCCATGGCGCGCTGGAAGAGGCGCGTTGTCTCTTCAACCACCGCACCGAAATCCATGCGCGGGGCAGGCTGGATCGCGTCCCAGTCCCAATAGCGCGTGCGTGTGAGTGCGTGATCATGGCTGTTGTAGCGCAGGATTGTGGCGGGCGGCAGCAGGTGCACATCCTCCAGCCATGTGCGCACGCCCAGCAATTGCTGGAAGCGGCTGTACTCCGCAACGGCAGTCAGATCAAGGCGGCGCGGCACACCCGGCGCGGCCAGCACCCCCTTGATCTCGGGTGCGAAGGCGAAATTTGCATTCGTGTGGCTGTAGTAGTGCGTGTAGAGGCCGTAGCGGTCATTGACAAGGGTGAGCAGACCGAGGCCGGCTTCCCAAACCGCGACAACAAAGGCCCCATCCAGGCGCGCCAGCCCCGCAGCCCCCTGCGCGCGGAAGACGGCCAGCGCCAGCGCCGCATCATCGGCCTGACGCGCGGCGTCGACATCGAGCAGCCCCTGACGCGCCAGGGCGCTGCGGCGCGCTTCCTGGTGGTAGAACTCGCCGCACATCCAAAGCGAGCATGCGCCGTCGCCTGCTGTCACAGGCTGGGGCGCGCGGTTGAGCAGGCCAATCGAAATTCGGCCCAGCGCGCCTGTGGCGCTGATGGATGCGCAATCGGCCTGCTGGCGCGGCGTGTGGCACATGCGCGCGCCCATGGCACATGCAACGGTGCGCACCATCTCCTCGGGTGCAGCCCCATTGTCTGCACTGCCCGCGCCGCGGGCAGGGTTTACAAAGTAGCCAAAGATGCCGCTCATTGTGTTTGCCGCCGTGGCTGAACAAAACCGGCCACGCGCATGTAGGTCTCACGATTAATGAGCCCAAGCGCAATGGCCGCCACGCCAAAGGTCAACATGCCAGTCAGCACACTCACCACAAGGGGGGCAGACTTGTCCACCGCCCACACAACCGCGCCCATCACAGCAACCGCTGCGACGGTGCGCAGCAGAACGCCGACGCGTCCGGCCTGCAGCTCCTTGCTTAACAAGATGAAAAAGAGTGTGGAGTTGATGGCATCGCTCAGCACTGTCACCACTGCCGCCCCTACCATGCCAAAGAACCAGATTGCCGGTATATAGAGAATGACGCCCACAATTGTGCCCGTCATGAAGATGCGCCATGCCCGCTGCTCCAACCCCACAGCGGCTGTCACATTGCCCGAGAGCGCATTGAAGAGACGCAGCGGAATATCCCACGCAATAATGGAAAGAACCAGCGCCGAGGGCGCAAAGGCCTCGCCGTAGAGCAAGAGCACAATGGGCATTGCAAGCAGCGAAATCCCTGTGGCCGCCGCCAGCCCAAACATGGAAAGCCACTTGATGCTCATGCGCGTCCAGCGGCGCACAGCTTCGCGGTCGCTCACGTAGGTGCGCGCGAGTGACGGGGTGATCACCGCAAGGAAGCCGCCCAACAGCGACACCACCGTTGGCACCAGCCGGTAGGCTGCGCCATACCAGCCCACCACGTTGCTGGGCTGCATCAGGCTGAGCAGCACGGTGTCAATATTGAAGCTGACCGTGAGCGCCAGTGATGTGAGTGCAAAGGGCATGCTGGCGCGCAGGAAACTCCGAATGCCTGCGGTGTCCACTTCCCAGCGCAAGGGGCCAAGTCCGCTACGGCGCAAGGCAATCAGCGCATAGCCAATCTGAATTGGCATAACGACCAGCCCCACGGCCACCAGCATGAGCAGCCCGCCGCCCAGCCACAGCACGCTTGCACCCAGGATGATCGTGCCCAACTGGCCCACAATCTGGTTGCCTGTCCACAAGTCATAGCGCTCGTGCGAACTCATGACCACAATCAGTGGCGCGAGCAGTGCTGCCAGTATGAAGGTCAGCGCTTGCATCAAGATGGCGATGACGATGATGCGGTCATAGCCAAGCGCAATGGCCAGCACGGGCAATATGACAACGCTGGCCGCAGAGAGCAGCAGGCGAATTGTGACCAGTTTCCAGAGCAACTGGGGCAGACGTGTGCGATCCTGTGCCAGCGAACGCTCAACATATTGGGTTGTGCCCAGCTCGAAGAAGATGCTCAGCAGGCCGGTGAAGGCAAGCGCCGTTAGGTACTGACCATAGGTTTCCTCGCCCAGCAGGCGCACGCACAGAATGGTGAAGGCGAAGCCCAGCAGGCGCACAATACTGCCGCCCGATGAAACAAAGAGCGAATTGCGCAGAATTGTGCGTCCCAAACTGCGCGGCGCGACGCCCACGGGTGAAGGCGCAGCTTCGCTCAGTGGAGTCAGGGGTGGCTCGTTCAGAATCGGCTCGTCTTCGCCGTGCTGGGTGTCGCTCATTGGCAATTGGAAGCGTTCAGTCTCCCGAGAGTCAGGTGTGCAGGATTTGTGCGTGCACGTTTCATACGCACCCGTGGACGAGTGTGCATACAAGCAGAGTCGGTGCGGCGTCACACGAAAAGCACGAACGACCCACGGCTATACCGGGGGCGTCTGATGCTGCGCGCGTGCATTGCGCGATGAATTGGCTAAGAAATCTGCAAATGTGGAAGTTCGGTACTCACAGGATTACGGTGAAACCGTATGTGAGCATGCGCTCATGTGCTTTGCCGGCCTTTCGCGCGTGCTGCGCGAATGCCCTATGCGACTTCTTGATACGGGTGCCGCTGCTCTGCGGTGCATCCGTGACTGCAAATTACCAAATCAAGAAATTGTCGTTGCAAAGCGTGTTCCGAGGTGGGGGGGAATTGTGCAACGTGTTTTGTTTGTTGATTTTGCGAGTGAATTCTTGCCCAGGCATGTTGTGTTCAATCAGCAATTCACATTTCACCTTGCGGATTGCTGACAGGCGCTATTGTCGCACAGAGCAAGCAATAGAGCAAGCAATAGAGCAAGCATATAGACAACTATTGTAAGTAAAATATAACTGGCTCGTTCTGGCGCAATTGCGGGTGGTTGCGTCTTTCAAGTATGGCGCGCTACCAATCCGGCGCAAGAGTACCCAATAAACTGTTGAACGTCAAACCATGACAGACGTTGGGGGCGCTGCGCAAAGCACCTTGCGCGACAATCATAGGCCCGGCCACCATCTCTGTCCGGTGGCCGGGCCTATGATTGTTGTGTACGGAAGCATTGCTTGTACAACGCCCCATGGCAGGCGCTGTGCAGACTAAATGCCCAGAATCTGCGCCTTCTTGGCCGTGAACTCTTCTTCCGTAAGCAGACCCTGATCCTTCAATACAGACAGCTTCTGGATGTCGACCAACTTCTGGTCCAGATCGCTCCCTGCGGGTGCTGCCATCTGCTGGGGCGCAGGGGCCTGCTGGGGCGCGGCCTGCTGCGGCGCGCCGCCGCTCATTGCACCGCTCACGGCTTTGGATGTGGCTGTTGCTGTCCCTGCGATGACAGCCGTACGCGCCATTGTGCCCATAAGGCCGGGGCCTCGCCGTGTATTCACTGTGACTCCGCGTCGCATATTCAGGTTCCTTTCATGGACTGCGCAATATAAACTCGTGAGAGAGGGTATCGGATCAGATTCAGTGCTGCGATATTCATCTGCATGTTCGGCCTCAGGCATGAAGCGGGCCGGAGCGCTGCGCTGCGCGTATTGAGATCGGTGCGCAGAGATCACAACGCAGGGTGTTAGCTGAGCGCCGCCAGGGCTGCTTCGATGACGCTTGCGGGAATGCGGGCGTTATCCACAACGCGCCCGTCGGCATTGCGTACGGCTGTTGCAAAGCGCTCGGCCCATACATTCTCAAAAACCAGAATGGCGCCGGAGCTGCCAGGCATGAGCAGTTCCGCCTCATTCAGAATGTCTTCTTCGCTCAGCAAATCGCTGACTTCGCCATCCAAATCGTCAAACGCGGCTGACTCGTCATTCGAAAGCGCTGAAAGCTCAAAGCTGCTGACATTACCCTCTTCATCTTTCTTGACGAAGAGCAGGTCGATAATGCGAATCGTCTCGTTCTCAACGAGTTCGATGAGCGCCGGCACAATCTCGCCTTTGAACTTGTTGCCAGGGAATTCAACCAACAGATACTCTACAGGACCCATAATGCACTTCTCCTCTCGATATTGAATGCAGATACTTTAACCAGTCAGCCCGGCGATACCCTGCCAAAGGAAGAGTAGACCGAAGACAAGCGAAACAACAATCATGATGACGCGGTTGTGCTGATCGAGCCACATACGCACATTACCCAGGGTTTTTCCTGCCCAGGCCGGCGCAATAGCATAGGCTATAACAGGAAGAATGATGAGCAACTGTGCCGCAATCACATAGAGCAGGTAGGCAACAATGCTGCTGCCGCGGCCCAGGTTGGCCGCGCCAATGGTGTTGATTGCACCCAGTGTGAAGACCCACAGCTTGGCCCCAACCGCGACGAGCAGCGCGCCCATGGCAAGTGTCTTGAGCGTCGACATGCCCGCCAGTGAATCCAAATACGTCGGCGGTGGGGCGTCGGGATCAGGTTCCTTGGCCCACTTCTTGTACGCAGTAATGAGCAGAAGGATGCCAAGCACAAGCAGCAGGGTCGGCAAGATGCGATTTGGGCTGGCGCCGGCAGCGCTGTCATTGCGGCCCGTCAACATGAAGCCAAAAATGATCCCTTGCAGCACGCGGGTCAGGGTGACACCGCTCACAAAGGCGATGCCCTTGGCCAGGCCGTTCTCACCACTCAGGAGCATGAGTACAATGATGACATAGACAGGCAGCAGCATGGCACCAATGATCAGCGGCAGCATGTCTACAAAGACTTCGGCCATCAAAACCTCATCTCGTCAGTGGTGCGCCCCAGGCAGGCGCATGCAGGTTTGCCCGTTCGCCATCGATGCGCCACCGAACTCACCCGTGACGCTACCCTTTGACACGCTTGGGTCCGGGCTGTTCATTGTGAAGCCGCCCGTGGTTGCAACGTGCAGCATTGTAAATGAGATAGCTTTCCAGGCATAGTGTGAATTATGGCATTGAACAGGAAGCCATTGTCACACCGAGTGCGCTCCGCGCTGCTGTCTCTGCTCACCAGAGGTAACTGCGCTCAGAAAACATGCATTCACCCGCCAGCCTAACTATCGGGCACTGTCTGGGCAAACGCATCCATCAGCGCGCATGAGTTCCTGTTGAGTTTTGCTGTGGCATGGCGCCAGGCGTGCGCGGCAACATGTGTTCCGCTGTTGCTGTCCTATGCGTTGCTTTGCGATTCGGCTGTGGGTTTCACTGCGGTATCACTTTAGAGTTCCATCCACAGGGCAACCAGCAGGGCGGTGCGCTCTGCAAGCTGGTCCACCTCAATATGCTCATGATCGGCGTGCGCGCCTGCACCGGGCGCGCCCAGTCCGTCCAGCGTGGGGATGCCCAGCGCGCCAGTGAAGTTGCCGTCGCTGCCGCCGCCGGTGCTGCCTTCACCCAGATCAAGGCCCATTTGCGCGCCAATCACGCGTGCTCGTGCATAGAGCGCGTGTGTGGCAGAGCGCTCCAGGGGCGGCCGGTTCCAGCCGCCGCGCATGGCAATTTGCGCGCCCGGCAGAACGGGCGCGAGGCCGCGCATAGCGTTCTCCACGCGGTCGGCCTCGAATTGGGTCCATGCGCGTGTGTCAACCTCCATGCGCACGCGTGCCGGGATGACGTTGGACGCGCTGCCCCCCTCAATCACGCCCACGCTTACGGTAGTGCCCTCGGCGGGGTTGTTGAGCGTGTGCAGGTGCAGAATTTGATGGGCAGCCTCCTCAATGGCATGGATGCCCTTTTCCGGTTCAACCCCGGCATGGGCGGCGCGGCCTGTAATCTCCAGCCAGAACTCGCCCACGCCCTTGCGCGCGGTCTTGAGTACGCCGCCGGGCAGGGGCGATTCGAGTACGAGCACATAGGCCGCTGCGCGCGCCGCCTCTTCAATGTGCCCGCGTGACGTGGTGCTACCCACTTCTTCATCGGAGGTGACGAGGATGTGTAATGGGCGCGGTGGTGTCAGCCCCAGCTCGCGCACGGCGCGCAGGGTGAATTCCACCATGATGAGGCTCGTCTGCATGTCAAAGATGCCAGGGCCATAGGCCTTGCCTGCCTCAATCCGAAAGGGATGGGTGGCGAGTGCGCCCACGGGCCACACGGTGTCGTAGTGGCAAAGGAAGAGTGCAGGCTGTGCCTGGGGGGTGCCTTCGGGCTGCACAGACGCTGACACATGGTTTCCTGCGGTGGGGTTCGCGATGCACGCGGCCTCTGCACCTGCCGCTTTGTAGCGATCGATCAGGCGTGTGGCAAAGGCATCAAGGCGCGCTTTGTCGCCGCTGGGGGTCTCTTCTTCCACCACGGTGCGAATGGCAGCGAGCATCTCGGGCAAGTGCGCGTCACACCAGGCGCGCAACTGGCCGGTATCTACGGACATGGGGTTTGCTCCAGTTTGGGGTTTTGGCAAGGCGATTGGCCCCATTATACCCAAGATCCCCCAAAGGCAGGGTTACACGGGGCCAGGCACAAGCAACCGGCATTGGAATAGCACGACGGCGCCTCCATTGGAGGCGCCGTCGGTGTCATTAACCTACTGATCTTCAATTGCCTTGCAGCATGTCCCTAGTCCTGCACGTGAGCCTCAAGGAACCACAGCCACTTGTCCAGATCGCGCGAGACGCCGGTCAGCAGGTCAGCCGTATCGGCGTCGCCTGCCTCATCGGCAGCGTCAATGCCGGCGCGGGTGCTGGCGGCAAGTTGTGCATAGAGCTTGATAACTTCCTTTACCTGCTCAAGGCCACTCACCGGCTCGCCCGTAAAGTCGGGCAGGCGCGTGGCCGCGGCAGCCATGCGCACGGTGCCCTTGGCAAAGCCGCCCAGCGCGGTAATGCGTTCGGCAATCGTGTCAACGTAATCTTCCAGGCCCTCGGCCAGCGTGTCATAGAATTCATGCAACTGCATGAACTCCGGCCCCTTGACATTCCAATGGGCCTGTTTGGTCAAGCTGAACAGATCGAAGGTGTCGGCCAATTGCTGATTGAGCAGGTCGATCATCTGGGTGCGCACACCTTCTTCAATATCAATGCTGGTGTGGAAGGTTTTGTTCTTGATCTTGGTCGCCATGCGAATTGCCCTTTCTGTGGGTTGATTGGCCAAGGTCACATGCGGTTCAAGGGCCTTAGCTCTGGAGATTATGTACAGCAGCCGTTCTTGTATGGATCCTGTATGGATTAGGCGGCGATCCATACCTTGCCGCCCGACGGTGGCAGCGAGATGGTCTGTGTCGGTTGATCACCAAAGTCCGCGTCATAATCATACATCCACTCGTGCCAGAGCCCAGCACGCGGAAAGGTGATTTCAGCAGCCTGTTCGGCGGGTGCGAAGTTCAACCCAACAACAACCTGGTTGCCCTGATCGTTCCAGCGCTTGAAGATGAGCAGCTTGCGATCATTATCCACCAGAATTGCTTCGAGACTGTTCTGCGTGAGTGCGTTGTGATTGGCACGCAAGGTTGCCATGTTGGCGAAGGTGTTCTTCAGGTCTTCCCAAACAGGGTCATTCAGGCGATTCCAATCGAGCTTGTTGCTGTCGATTGTTTTGGGTGTGCTGGTGGCAAACTCCTGGCCTGCATAGATCATGGGCACGCCCGCGGCGGTATACAGCGCAAGTGCAGCCAGCTTGCACTTGGCGCGCACGGCCTCGTCGTTGTCCAGCGTCGGATTGGTGCGCACCTCGTAGGCAATGCGTTCCTGATCGTGGTTCTCAACATAGTTTATGGCCTGGGCATTGTCGCTGTACCCGCTGCGCGAAAAGATCATCTGCGCCAGCACCCCCTCCATGTCGCCGTACCTGTGCCCCTGATAATCGCCCTCGCGCAGTTGCGCCCGAAAATAGCGATGGTAGGACTCGTGCCAGGAAGCATCGATTTCGGTCTTCTCCACCACGGAGACGGGGTCCTCCAACTGCTCGGCAATCAGCCAGACCTGCGGCTTGGTTTGGCGTGCGGCCCAGCCCAGGTACTGCATGCCGCTCATCGCGTCAAAGCCAATCCCCTCGGCGTGGTCATAGCGGAAGCCATCAACATGGAATTCCAGGAGCCAGTAGTCCTGAATATCACGTATGAGGCCCTTGGTGGCGTCGTCCCAGTGGTTGAAGTCGGGGAAACCCCAGGGGTTGCCGTCTTCGCCAAAGTAGGGATTGTCCTGATAGGCGTAGAGGCGCGTCAGCGGATTGCTGGAATCGGTGTGGTTGAAGACCATGTCCAGAATGATGCCAATGCCGCGCTGGTGTGCTCCATCCACAAGTTCCTTGAGGTCATCCGCGCTGCCGTAGGCGCTTTCGGGTGTGAAGAAATAGGCGGGATTGTAACCCCAGCTTACATCACCGGGGAATTCCTGAATGGGCATCAACTCAATGGCTGTCACGCCCAGGTCGCGAATGTAGTCGAGCCTTTCCGTCACACCCTTGAAGGTGCCTTCCGGGCTGAAGTCACCCACATGCAGCTCGTAAATGACCAGATCGTTCATTGACTTGGCATGGAAGCCCTCATCATGCCAAGCGTAGGGTTCCTTGCCCACAGTGACAACTGCATGTGGCTGTGAGCCACCCGCAGCCCAGTTCAATTTGCGCGCATAGGGGTCGGAAATGTACGTGGGATGGTCCGTGGCGCTGTCAATGACAAACTGATAGCCATATTCACCGGGCTCCAGATGCAACTCCGCCACCCACATGCCGGACTCGAGCACCTGCATCGGATGTGCGGCCGCGTCCCAGTTATTGAAATCACCCACAAGGTGAACGCCCTTTTTCCACGGGGCCCACAAGCCAAAGGTGACGCGGCCATCACCCATATCATGCGCGCCCGAGCGGACTTCTTCCGCCGCTGGGATTGGGGCGTCGAGAACTGCACCCATACATGCCTCCTGAAAACGAGATGAACGACGAGATTGTACAAACATTGCAAGAACAGTATCAATCAACAGTATCAGTCAACGGTCATACAGCCGATTTAGCGCCCATAGGCGTTGCCAATCCGTAGTGAATGTTGCATTTTTTACAGCGCCGCTGCGCACCCGTTATGTGCAGGGGTGCTCTTTTTGTTGTGCGGCGCTTACGTGCGCGCGTTGTGTGTTGTGAGCATGGCGCGTTCGTCACGGCGGCTGCCAAACATGCGTGTATAGACCTGGGTGAACTCTGCGCCCAAAAAGAGAATCTGCGCTGAGTAGTAGACCCACAACATGACGATCACAAGTGATCCCGCCGCGCCATAAGCGGAGGCAACGCTCGCTCGGCCCAGGTAGAGCCCGATGAGTTGCTTGCCAATGGTGAAGAGGATAGCCGTAATCATGGCCCCTACCCATACGTCGCTCCAGTCAATGTCAACATCGGGCAAGACCTTGTAAAGGAGCGCGAACATGACCATCGTCAGGCCAAAGGAAACCACAAAGTTGATGATTTGTCCCCACATTTGCGCAGTTTCGGCCGACGCGCCAAGGATATTGGTGAGAGCTGAAATCACTGCGCTCAGGATAAGCATAGTCAGCAGCAGTAGTCCGACACCCAGCACCAGCAGGAAGGATATGGCACGTGTGGTCACCGTGTTCCAGATGCCACTTGGGCCGCCGGACGGCACATTCCAGAGGTGATTGAGGGAACTCTGCATCTGGCTGAAGGCCCCCGTTGCGCCAAAGAGCAAAGTCAGCAGGCCAATGACACCGGCGAGGCTACCAATGGTGGGCTTGCTCGTATTGGCGAGAACTTCCTGCGCGAGCTCTGCACCCTCGTCGCCGACAAAGCTGCTGATTTGAGCCGTTAGTTCGCCACGTGCCGCCTCCTCTCCAAAGACAAGCCCTGCCACGGCCACGGCAATAATCAAAATCGGCGCCAGCGAAAAGACGGTGTAGTAGGCCAGTGCCGCGGCAAGGCTTGTGCCGTTGTCATCCTTCCACTCTTTCCAGGTGAGTCTGAGCAGCTTCAGGAGCGTTTTGGCCGAGAAGCGCCTCGGTGTGGGCTCAGTCACGAGCGCACGCGTCGTGGCGCTTTCGCGCTCCTTATCTTGCGTATTTCCCATGGTGCATCAATTCCTCGAACTTGATGTAGACAGGCGTTGATAGACGCTTGAACCGCGTGCAATCGGCTGTGCGCGCAGATGCGTCTTGAGCAGCATCCTTTACAGCGCCTTCTCCGTGTCGTTCAGTAAGGTTTGCAGACGCTCAAACAGGCTGCGTGTGCTCAACGGAATCTCCTCGTCAGAGGTTTCCATGGCTGCACGCAATGTGGCCACGCGTGCCTCCAGTTGCTCAAAGGCCCCCGCAAACGTGGCCGCAGGGGGCGGTATGGTTGCACTCCTGGGCGCGTTCCATTGGCTGACAAAAGTGTCAACCATCACCGCAATGGGGCTAGCAACGATCAACCCAACAATGCCAAAGGCCTGCAGCATCACCAATGCAACGACCAATCCCACGATAGAGCCTGCGCGCCGGCGCATGTCCAGCCGCGGCTCAACGACAAACTCCAGCAGAACCAGAATTAGCGTCAAGTAGAGTGATGCACCCACGGCAACGGCAGGGCTGGTCAACAGCCCTATCACAAGCACGGGCGCCAAGGCCGCCAGCCAGCCCACAAGTGGAATCATCCAGGCCAGTGCAGCTATCCACGCCATGAGCAGAGGATATTCGGCGCCCATGAGCCTGAAGCCGGCATAGAGCAGGACGAAGGCAATGAAAGCTTGCACAAGTTCGCTGCGCACATGTGCGCCCAGGCTACCATCAATTTTGCGCCAGCCATTGCGCACGGCGCCGCGTTTGTCGGCAGGCAGCAGCGAAAGCCAGAGCCTTTCAAACCACTCCCGGTCCAGGGACCAATAAAGGCTCAGGAAGACGAGTATAAGAAACTGTGACAGGAGGCCCAGCACACTCGTTGTCGTGCCCACGAAGAGGCGCAGCAGCCCGGATGCGCGCTCTGCGCTGGTGGTAAGGCTCCCTGCCGGCGCTGCGTTGTTTGCAGCATCGCCTGCGCTCTCGGTGCTTTGAAGAGTTCCGGGTTGGTCGCCAGGACCGCCCGCCTGATCGTCAACCGCACTGGGGGCTTCACTTGCACTCAGTGCTTGCGGCGCTGTGACTGCTTGCGGCGCACCAGCAGGCGTCGCTGCCGCGTCGGAAGCAGCAGCGACTGCGCCCGCCTCCAATTGCGAGCGAGCGACCAGGTCTTCAAATCCTTCCGGCGGCGGCAGTTGCTTGCCGATCGTCCCCTGCCACCCCGATTGCTCAGCCATTGCGTTGCGCACCTGGGCGTAGTTGATCTGCAGTTCGGTGGCGGCGCGTGGCAGTTCCTCGGCAAGCACGTAGGCCGAGACGCCGATAACTACAAGCAGGCCGGCAACCACCAGGAGCACCAGCAGTGTGGTGGCGAAGTTGCGCCGCAGACCAAGGGCAGTCAGCCAAACAGAGACTGGGCGTATGGTTGCTGCCAGCACCAATGCGGCTGCCAGCAAGAGCACAACTGAGCGGAATTCCCAGATCAGCAGCGCTGCGCCAATGGTTGTCAGTACAGACAACGCAACCCAGGCAAAGGCGCGCAGCGGTGATTGTGCAGCCACTGCGGGCGTGCCGGGCGCAGGTGTGAGATTGTCTGTTGCGCTCATGAGTAGACCTCGGTGTTCGGCTGCGTGCTCCGACTGACGGTATCTGACACGGTGGCCGTCGGTGGTGGCGGTGCGGCAAGCAGGTTGGCAATCTCAAGCGCTGTCTGTTCGATCTCATCCTCAAGTGTGGACACTTGTGCAGAAGCCTCTACATCAGAGGTACGCAGTTGCTTGCGCACATCCTGAGCCAGATCCATTGCTTCGGCGCGCAACACGTCGAAGTGGGATCGGCCGCTGCCATCCGTCGCAGCAGCGGCTGCAGCAATGGGCAGGCCACTGGTGGCGTTTGCCTGAATCGCGGGCGTCGCCTCTTCAACATAACTGTCGCCACTAAACAGGTAGCGGTCCATAAGCACTTGAATCATGGCAGCAAGGGGAATGGCCAGCAGTGCGCCAACAAAACCAAAGAGGAGCGAAAAGGCGGTGATGGCAAGGAGTGTGACAAT
>DIAV01000290.1:0-442 GCA_002415895.1 Anaerolineales bacterium UBA5069
ACGAATCACACCCAGCGTAACCGTGTCACCGGGAGACGTGGTTGTCACGAGCAGCGCCACAAGATTGTCAAAGGAACGCACATCCTCGCCATTAAAGGAGACGATCAGGTCGCCGCCCAGGCTTGTGTCGGGGTCCGCACCCTGAAGGCCCGCGTCGTCGGCAGGGCCACCGGGCAGCACGGAGGCAACATAAGCGCCAAGCTGCGTGTTCGCCAAATCAAGCTGGCGTGCCAGTGTCGGCGTTACCGAAGCGCCGCTCAGGCCCAGATACGGGTAGGTAAAGCGGCCATCCGCAATCAAGGCCGGGACGACGCGCTCGACAATTGAAACAGGGATTGCGAAGCCGACACCCGAGTTGCTGCCGCTGCCCGACTCAATGGCAAAGTTCACACCCACAAGTTCGCCGGCCAGGTTGACAAGCGGCCCACCCGAATTGCCGGGG
>DIAV01000290.1:592-6380 GCA_002415895.1 Anaerolineales bacterium UBA5069
AGCGGCCCACCCGAATTGCCGGGGTTGATGGCTGCGTCGGTCTGAATCACGTCAGGCAGCGTGTAGCGATTCTCACCCAGGCGGTCGGTGGGGAAGCTGCGGCCCAGTGCGCTGATAATGCCTGTGGTGATGGTGCTCTCGAGACCAAAGGGATTGCCAATGGCCATGACGGTGTGCCCAACCTTGAGCGCGCTCGCGTCCGAGAGAACCAGCGGACGCCACGGGAAACCATCCGGCGGGGTCACCTTGATGACGGCCAGGTCGGCCTGCGGGTCCGTCGCCACGAGTTCGGCCTCGGCCCAGGTGCCATCATAGAAGATAACAGTGATTTGCTGTGCGCCCGCGACCACGTGGTTGTTGGTTACAATGTGGCCTTCATTGTCAAAAATCCAGCCGGAACCCTGACCCTGCGGAATCAGTTGCTCGCTCTGGTCGCCGGGCAGATCAGGCAGTTGCGGTTGCTGATCCTGGGGCAGCCCAGGGATCTGGAAATCGGCCGCGGTGGGAATGCCGGCCACTTCAATGCTCACCACCGAGGGTGCAATCGCGTCGTAAAGCTGCGCCAGCGTCTCCTGCCCATCCACCTGCGAGGCCGCGGCAGCGGGCACATCCGGCAGTGATACGGGCTGTTGCAGCGACGGTGCGGCCGCCACAGTGGCGCTGCTAACAAGCAACGGTGCGTAAAATGCGCCCAGCACGAGTGTCAGGGTAAGCAAGGCAGCCAGAATGACGTTGCGACGCGTAAAGCGGCGCGGCGTCTGCTGCTGCGATTCAGTCTCAAGTTGATAATCTCGCTCTTCCATAGTGCTACGCTTTCCTTCTATCTTTCGCTACATTCAGAGGTCTGCAAACGCTGCACAACAGGGTGCAAACGTAGAACCGATCGCGGCGGCTCTTCACCGAACGGTGCGTGCGGAATGCCCCCATTTCGCGCCGACACCGTTACATCCATCGTAACGGTGTCGGCTTAGAGGCGGATGAATAAGACCTAAAGAGCAGGCTAAGGCGCTGGCGTCGCGTCTACGGCTTCGCCCGATTCCGGCGTGCCCGTCTCTGTAGTCGCTGCCGATGCGTCCACGGCGGGCGCGGCCGGCGTTGGTGTGGGCAGCGCAATTCCCCCCACGCGCGCCAGGTCGCGCAGCGTTGCCTGCAGCGCATCCACCAGTTCACCGTAGCCCGCAAAATCGCCCTCGCGCAACCGCTCCTGCGCTGTGGCAAACTGCGCATTGGCCTGCAGGATCAGATCTTCCACAGTGGCAGGCGCGGCGCTTTCACCCAAAACCTGTACGGCCGCGTCACTCGGGCTCACGGCGTTCGCGCCCAGTTCGGCAATCACTGGGCTGCGCGCGATCTGGTTGCCGAAAAGAGCAACCAGCGCCGCACCCAGATTGTCGGCCATGGCAACATTGTCAGCCGTGGCTACAACAACGCGTTGCAGTTCAGGGATCCGCCCGCTGGCCGCCTGCAGGTAGAGCGGTTCCACATAAAGCAAGCTATCGGCAATGGGCAGCACCAACAGATTGCCGCGGATCACGCTACTCCCCTGTTGATTCCACAGTGACAACTGGCTGCTGATCACGGGGTCCTGGTCTATGCGCGCCTCAATCTGCTTGGGGCCGAAGAGGAGTGAATCCTTGCCAAAGTTATAGAGCACTTTGTCGCCATACTTGTCGGGCTCACTTTGCACGGCCAGCCACGCCACCATGTTCTCGCGATTGGAGGGGGTATAGGGCAGGATCATGACGTATTCAAGCTTGCTGTTCCCGGGCAACTGCATGAGGACATAGTATGGATCCATTTTGACTGTCTTGTCGTCAAAAATTTCCTCCGGCCAGGCCCACACATCCTCACGATTGTAGAATTCGGTCGCATCTGTCATATGGTACGTGCGGTAGATTTCCGCCTGCGCACGGAACATGTCTTCGGGGTAGCGCACGTTGTCGAGCAGGTCAACAGGCATCTCGCTCATCGGCCTAAAAAGCTGCGGGAAGATAGCGGCATACGTCTGGATAATGGGATCAGTGGCATCGGCAATGTAGAAGGTCATCGTGCCGTCGTAGGCATTGGTAATGACTTTCACTGCGTTGCGAATGTAGTTGATGCGACCATCCAGCGGTTGGCTATACGGGTAGCGGCTCGATGTGGTGTAGGCGTCATGCATCCAGTAGAGTTTGCCGTCACCGCTGACAATAATGTACGGGTCATGATCGTAGGTAAGAAACGGGGCGACGAGTTGCACGCGCTCGACAATGTTACGCTGCCAGAGCAAGCGGCTCTCGGCAGAAATGTCGCCATTCAGGATGAGATTCACATCGCCAAAGTGCAGCGCAAAGAGCAGGCGATTCCACAGTGTCATGGGAATGCCGGTGGCCGCCGAAAAGCGAGTGGTCACGTTGCCATCCTCACGCGGATAGTCGAACTCGGGTGCATCCGTTGCCCCCACGACATAATCATCCGTGCGCTCGCCAAAGTAGATTTGCGGGCTGGTAACGTCGATCAGGCCGCGCGGCGGCAGGTCCTTGAGCAAGAATGTGGGCAAGCCGTCACGCGTCACCTGCGCGACAGGCGACGCCGCCACGCCAAAACCGTGCGTATAAACAAGCCGCTGGTTAACCCATGTCTGCGCGTCCGTGCTCAGCCGGTCGCGAATCAGCTCGCGCGCGCCAATCATCACCTGGCGCGGCTTGCCGTCAATGGTGTAGCGATCAATGTCCACATCGTTGAACTCGTAATACTGGCGCAGCGCCTGCACCTGATTATAGGTTTGCAGCAGCGGGCGATAGTCCCACAGCCGGATGTTGCGCAGCGTGTCCGGTTCCTGTAGCAGCCCCTGTGACGTCAGTTGTTGGCGCGCATCATACGACTCCACACGAATCTCGTTTAATGCATAGGCGCTACGCGTGTAGGCGATGTTGTTGGCAATGTAGGGCGCTTCCAGGGTGAGCTCATTGGGCCCCACACGAAAGCGCTGAATCAACTGCGGGTAAACCGACGTGGCGGTGAGGCCAACGACCACCCAGAGCACAAGCAGGCCGGCAATCCACGTCAGATTGCGGCGCAGAAGCAAAATCACGGGGATGGCAATGGCCACGAGCACCGAAAAGATAACCATAAATTGATTGGCGGGCAGCGTTGCGCGCACATCAGCAAAGCCTGCGCCAAAGACGGCGCCGCGCGCGCTGTAGACCATGTTGTACGCGCTCAACTGGTATTGCCACGCGAGCAGCAGCATGATCAGCGCGCCAAGTACGCCCAGGTGCAGAATGCCGCGCCGGCTTTCACCACGCCCGCGCCACAGCACGCCGTGGATGACAAAGACCGCGACAAAGGTGAAGCCCAGTGCAACCAGCAGCCAGCCGCGCACCGCTTCCCAAATGGGCAGCGAATAGATGTAAAAACCAATTTCGCGGTCGAAGATCGGGTCGGTGATGTTGAAGGGCTTCTGGTTCAGGTACAGGAGTACGTTTTCCCACTGCGCCATGGCCACCATACCCATGACGACCGCCGCAATGATGCCCAGCAGCAGGATGACTGGCATAACGCGCGCGCCAAAGGCCGCCAAAAGCTCCTGCAGCGGCGAGTTCGTCAGCCCGGAAGGCGAAAGTTGGCGTGCAATGACAATGTTGACGAAATAGATGAGCAGAAAGAGCAGCGCCGCGCCCAGAAAGAGCAGCGCCATCGCGCCGAAGCGCGTCCAAAAGACCGAGAGATAGCCGACGCTGCTCATCCATGTCCAGGTGGCAAGGGTGCCCAGTGTGCGCGTTGCTGCAAAGATCAAAACCAGCACAAGTGCAATCCAAAACCAGCGCCGGTAATTGGGTGGTGGCGCAGGCGTATAAGGGCGCTGCGGGCCAGGTGGTGGTGGCACGTCGCCGCCACTCCCGCCCATACTCCCGCGCGAGAGGTTCTCTTCGAGCGAACGCAGCAGATCTTCAAAGGGATCTTTATTACGCATTGGGGATTCCAAGCCTTCATAGGCAGCCGCAAAAGCTGCGCCCTTGCATATACGCAAGGGACGACATAGCACAAAGGTGGGTCAACTCCTCTCCATTCTACCAGAGAATGAGCAGGAACGAGTGATGAAGGCCCCAGACATAGACGCGGGCGCAGCGTCGGCCATGCGCCGGCAAGCCCGACCGCACCCATGCGCACCGCGCCGCTGTGCTATACTCGAGCCATGGAGACGCCACCCCAATGGCCCGACGCACTGCGCCCGCCCGATGTCGATCACGTTGCTGACCTGCTGCAAAAGTTCTGGCTGGAGCTCGAACGGCTGCCCGCACACCTGCGCGCCCAGGAACTGATTCTGGCCGAGGCCCTCACGGCGCACCTGCGCCACATTATCATTGAGCTGATGCTGGCCATGAACGGCATTGCATGGCCCGAAGGCACGCAGCACCTCAATGGCTACCTGGGCGCTTCGCAGCGCGCCGTGCTGGAGCGCACACTCGCCGCAGCGGACAGCAGCAGCGACACCTGGCTCGCGCGCGCCGTGGCGCTGGTCGTCATCTACCGCTGGTACGCGCCGCAATGCGTGGAGCGCTTTGACGTTGCCTACCCGCAGGCCACCGAGACACGCGTTTGGGCTGCGCTCTGCGCCCAATTGCCCAACTGGCCCACCGCCCTCACCACGGAGTAACCGGCCTTGCGCCTCGTCTACATTGCTCCCTTTGGATTGCGCCAGAAGACGACCGTATGGGCGCGCATCCTGCCCTTGGCGCGCCGCCTTGCCGCCGCCGGCAACGAGGTGACGCTTCTGATTCCCCCGTGGGACTCACCCGCCGACGCCAATACGCGCTGGCTGGATGGCGGCGTTGAGGTCGTCAACGTTGCAGTAGGCGGCGGCCTCCTCTCGATTCTGTCGCGTTTGCTACGCGAATTTTCCCTGCGCAAGCCCGATCTCGTCCACATAATCAAGCCGCGCGCCCATGCGGGGCTGATGCAATATCTCCTGTGGCAGCGGCGCGCGGCCGGCCTGGACCACACACCGCTCCTGCTCGATATTGATGATTGGGAGCAGGCATGGGCGCCTGTCAATCAGTACGGGCGCCCCCTGGCGCAGATGCTGGCATGGCAGGAGGAATGGGGCATTCGCCACGCCGACGGCATCACTGCGGCCAGCCACTGGCTTGTCGATCGCGCCTCTGGCTATGCGCAAACGACCCCGATTCTCTATTTGCCCAATGGTGTGGAGATTCCAGCAGAGGCGCCCACGCTTGGCGCCCCCGCCCACGCACGCCCGCCCACGATCCTCTACTTCACACGCTATGTAGAGACCACGCCCGCCTGGCTGGCCGACTTTACCGCTGCACTCGCCGCCTTGCAGCCCAGCGCGCGCCTCATCATCGCCGGGCAGCCGCTGCAACGCGCCGCCGACGCGCCCTTCCGCGCAGCGATGACTACGCGATTAGGTGCAGTTTCCTCTGCGCAGGCTCCTGCCGTGCATTGGCTGGGCGGCGTCGACAGAGCCTCGCTGCCGGGCATCTATGCCGCCTGTGATGTCGCCATCTTCCCCGCCCAGCCCACGCCCCTCCAGGAGGCCAAGTGCAGCGTGCGCCTTGCCACCTCCCTGCTGCGCGGCGTGCCCGTGGTAGCCTCTGCCGTGGGTGAGCAAACCTACTACGGGGCAGAGGGCGCAGCGCGCCTGCTGCCGGCCAACGCCACCCCGCACGCATTTGCAGCCGCTGCCCTGGAAGTGGCGCAAGACCGCACCCAGGCACGGGCCATGGTGGACGCAGCCCGCGCCCATCTTGCGCGCCACTATCAGTGGGACGATCTGGCCGCGCGC
>DIAV01000290.1:6456-27579 GCA_002415895.1 Anaerolineales bacterium UBA5069
GCCAGTTCGCGCGCCTCGGCTGTGGCGGCGTATTCGGCCTCCATTTCGCGGCGCGCCAGAAAGCGCTGGCGCGACTTGGAGAGCCAGCGCCCTGCCTCGCTCACATCCGCCAACATGCGCCCAAAGGCCAGGTAGCCCGTGTGCGCCGTCATCGTGTCCATAGGGCGCAGGCGATCGGGCACAGGCTTGTAGGGGCGCAGCAATATCTCTTCCACGGCAATGTCGGCAAAACCCTGCGCCTCCATCACCTCCAGCAGGCTGCTCACCTGGTTGGTGGTGGGCATCAGCGCCGCAAAGATACCCCCTGGACGCAGCGCCTTGCGCACCTGCGCGATGAATTCCCACGGCTCGCGCACATCCAGAAAGAGCGCATCAACGCCTTCTTCAACAAAACCATCGTCAATGCCGCGCAAATGCATGGTCACATGGGGCAGCAGGCCAACACGCTCCAGATTGGCGCGCGCCCCGCGGTAGGCATCTTCACGATTCTCGTAGGTGTAGACCATGCCAGCAGGCGCCACCGACCACGCCAGCGCCATCGTCAGCCCCGCGCTGCCCGTACCCGCCTCAATCACGCGGCTGCCCGCGCGCAGGTTCATGCGATAGACAAGCCACGCAGCATCCTTGGGGTAAATCACCTGCGAACCCCGTTTGAGATGGCGCATCAGGTCTTCCAGTGCAGGCTCAAGCGCCAGCCCCTTGTGGCCCGTGGCGCTGGTCACCGTCTCGCCCGAGGTGCACCCCACAATGTCGGCATGGGCAAAGATACCCATGTGCGTGTGCAATTCCTGGCCGGTGCGCAGCCGCACAAGGTAGCGGCTCTGGTCGCCCGTAATCAGGAGCACAAGGTCGTCCAGCGCAAAGGCCGCTCGGCGCGGCGGGAACCAGGGCGTCGCCGCCGGTCCAGCCTGTGAATCATCAATGGTCATTGTGCGTCCTGGCGGTTGGGTGGCGTGATCTGGTGGGGCGCGAACATCGTCAAACAAACAGCGCGCCGCTCGCCAGTATAGTGCGTGGACAGGCCATGCCAGAAACCAACCGCCGCGCCGTCGCGCAATGGTGTGGCTTCCGGGCTAGTCAAATGGATTCAATAGGCTGTGGTGCTTAAGCGAGTCTGCGCAGTTGCAGCCTATTGAATCCCTCCACAGAAGCCCGGGCGTTGCTTCTGTGGAGGTTGACAGTCCAGATGCCACTGTGTAGAATGGTCTTGAGGCAGCAACTCCTGCCTTACTCCCTCTTCAACCCATCACCGGCCCGCCTTGTCGCGGCGCATGCTGCGGCAATTCTTTGCAACAGAATTTCCTTTAATCCCTACGATCATCGGTAAGGAGGATGCGTTTATGCAGTTCAAACGAATACTTTTTGTGGCATCGCTGCTGCTCGTTGCCGTACTCGCGCTCACAGGCTGCGCGCCCCGCCCGGGCGCGGGTGAGGTTGCCACACGCGCCCCTGCCGATGCGCTCGTTGTTGATCTGCCCGCGATTGCCATTGACCTTGCCGACGATGGCTCCGCTTCCGTCGGTGGAATTCCGATCGCGGACGTAGGCGCCGCCCTGGGTGTCCCCATCGAACTGCCGATCACGGCCGAGAATGTCGCCATGCTCAAGGGCCTTGGCATTCAACATTTGCAACTTGTCAATCTTCCCTCCGGCCTGGGCATCTTCGTCAATGGCCGGCAGATTCCATCCCTGGGTTGGGACGCGGAAACGCTCAAGTCCACCGCTGACGCACTCGCCGGGCAGACATCACTCGCCAGCCTGCTCCCCGTCGTCACACAACTGGGCATCGGCGTTACACTGCGCTTGCCCGTCGCCGAAGGCGCTACTCCTGCTCCGCTCGTTGCGGATGCCAGTGACAGCGCCGCCAGCCGCCTTGCCGCCTCGCAGGAAGCTTTCCTGGCCGAAGCCGGTTCCCGCCCCACAATTTCGATTCCCATCAACTACAACCTCGACGGCACATGGACAGCCGGCGGTTTCCCCAGCTCCGTGCTGGAGAACACACCCATCGGCCCCTTCCTCTCCTCTCTCACGCTCACGCCCACGCAGATTCAGCGTGACATCAAGGCGGGCATTGAGAGCATTGACCTGAAGCTGAACGACCAGGGTCTGGCCATTGTCTGGAATGGCACGCAGTTGCCGTCGCTGGACTGGTCCGGCGGCAAGCTCGCCTCCGTAATCGAAGTGCTCCAGGAGAGCGGCATGATGGACAGTGTTGGGCTTGACCCGGCCATGCTCCAGCAACTGCTGGACACGGCGCTGCCCATGCTCACCTCAAGCGACATCAGCATTGAGATGACTTTCCCCACCGAATAACAGGCGGGCGCAAAAGCGTGTACAGTGCGGGGCGGCTCCATGTGGAGCCGCCCCGTTTTTTGCTGATGACCACGCCCCCCACGTGTCGCTAAATACGCGCGGCGCGCCCCAGCGCTCGCAGCGCGATGATGAGCGCTGGAATGTCTTCGCGGTTCAGGCGAGCCACGTGCATCTGCACAGTGATGTGCGGCTCTGCCGTCGCCTGCACCATCACCGCGCGCAGAAAGGGGCCAAAGCGCGCCTGCAACTCCCCAAATGCGTGCTCAAGCGACGCGGTGTTATCCCCACGCACTGCGTACTCGCCCGGCCCATACACAAGCCGGTGGGTAACCCATAACTTCGTCTCCGGCCCCCGCCCCGTGGCGCGGTCGGTGGGCAGCACAGCATCCCACACAAGCTGCGATGCGGGCGCGCTCGGCAGCGTTGCGTGCAGGCACAGCAGTTGCCGCCGTGTGAGCAGCGCCACCAATGCCGCGAGGGGAGCGCCGCCGCCCATGGTAAACTCAACCGCGAGGGCTGCAAAGGGATCAGGCGGCGAATCAAACGCAACGGCAAGGTGTGTGGCACGCTGCGGCGCAGTTTCTGCCAAATGGCCACGCACGCTATCGTCCAGCGCGTTGGCAATCTCGCGCGTGCGCCTGCCCGCCAGCCATTGCGCCAGCACAAGCAACCAGATCAGGAGTAGCAGCGCCACGCCGGCAAGCAGCAGCGTCGAGCCAACCGACGCGCCGGCCAATCGTTCCAGCAACTGATCGAGAGCATTCATAGGAGTTTGGGAAAGCATGCACGGAAGTTGTACAGCGCAAGGAGGAAAGCATGGCACAGCCGCCACTCAGGAATAATGTGACCCGTCTACTCGACAGCCGCAAGGTCAAGTATCGGCTGCTCACCTACGATTATGCAGCGGGTGTCCACTCGGCGGTCGAGGTGGCAGCCGCGGTTGGCCTGCCGCCGGAGCAGGTCTTCAAGACGCTGGTCGTCCTGGCCGATGAACCGCGCCGCAAGCCCATGCTTGTGATCGTGCCCGGCCCCGACACGCTCGACCTGCGCGCCTTTGCCAAGGCCGCAGGTGTGAAAAAGGCACGCATGGCGGCGCACAACGAGGCCGAGGCGCTGACCGGGCTGCAAACGGGCGGCATGAGCGCACTTGCCCTCATTAACAAGGGGTTTGACGTCTACCTGGCCGAGCCGGCGCGTGCCTTCGAGGCCATAGCCGTCAGCGCGGGCGAGCGCGGGGCCAATGTGGAACTGCCCGTCGAAGACCTCGTCGCGCTCACCCGCGCCCGCTGGTTCGTGCTGGAGTGAGCGCAACAGCAGCTCCCTACAATCTTGTTGTTGCATTTCTTCGCGCCTTCGCGTCACTGTCGTTCTCATAGTGGTATCACTTTTGTGGTGCGTCCGGCAAATGGGCGGGCTTGCGTAGCGGCGGCGGCAACCGCCGTTCTCAAGGACGCGACGTCGTTCCTGCCACAGGCGGCTGATGGCAGGTTATGCATTGTTGCAGCTGGGGGTGCGCCGCAATCACAGCCATAGACTGAAATCACCGGCGGCAACTGCGCACCGTGCGCCTGCATAGCGAACCCATGTGCCAATTCTCGCAGCCGCCGTTCTCAAGCGCAAGGCTGTGACGCGTTCCACACCCGCGGCGCACTTGCCGGATGCACCATTTAGCGTAACAGAATCGCAACAGTGCCAGAATCAGCGGCTGGTTACATAGAGCCACGACAAGTTGCGCTTACCCGCGTACTCGCGCCTGCGGTGCGTTCACAAAAGGAACCAGGCCATGCTCAGCGTAATGGAAGAGACCACATCGGGGCTGCAGTATGAGTTGACCGGCGATCAGAAGATGTTGCAGAGTCTCGCGCGCGATTTCGCCAAAAACGAAATCATCCCGCGTGCCGAGCACTATGACAAAACGGGCGAATGGCCGTGGGAGATCTGGCAAAAGGCGCGCAAAGCCGGCCTCGTCAACCTCAACATCCCCGAGGAATATGGTGGTGGCGGTGCGAGCGTGCTGGAGGAGTGCATTGTGGGTGAGGAGCTGGCCTACGGCTGCTCGGGCATCCAGACTGCACTGATGCTCAACCAGTTGGCCGTACTGCCCATGATCATTGCTGCCAATGATGATCAGAAGGCGCGCTACTACCCCCGCCTTACGCGTGACGGCAAAATCATGTCCTATTGCATGACGGAGCCCGACGCCGGCTCCGACGTGTCGGGCATCAAGACGACCGCCGTCCGCAACGGTGATCACTATGTGCTTAATGGCACCAAGACGTGGATCACCGATGGCCCTGTCGCCTCCTACTTTACCGTCTTCGCCAAGACAAGCCCCGGCGATGGCCACAAGGGCATGTCCTGCTTCATTGTGGAGCGCGAGTGGGCCGGTGTCAGCACGGGCAAGCCGTTGGAGAAGCTGGGCCAGCACGCCGCACAGGCCTGCCAGGTCTTCTTCGAGAACGTCGAAGTCCCCGTCGAGAATCTGCTCGGCAACGAGGGCGACGGTTTCATGATCGGCATGAAGGTCTTCGACAAGAGCCGCCCCCCTGTGGCCGCCGCAGCAACCGGCGTTGCCCGCCGCGCCCTGGATGAGGCTGTAAAGTATGCCGGACAGCGCATGGCCTTTGGCCGCTTCCTTTGGCAGCATCAGGGCCTGGGCTTCATGCTCTCCGACATGAAGATTCGCGCCGAAGCCGCGCAGCATTTGGCATGGAAGTCGGCATGGCTGGTGGATGGCGGCAAGCGCAACACCATGGAGGCGGCCATCGCCAAGGCCTTCTGCGCCGAGGCCGCCATGCAAAACGCTGTGGATGCTGTACAGGTTTTTGGCGGCAACGGTTACAGCCGCGAGTACCCTGTGGAGAAACTCATGCGCGATGCCAAGATTTACCAGATCTACGAAGGCACCACGCAGATTCAGAAGAACATCATCCTGCGCGAGCTCTACCACAAGAAGTAGGTCACCACCCAACTTCCCCATAGAAACAAAGGCGAGGCTTCCGCAAAATGGAAGCCTCGCCTTTTCATTGTGGCTGCAACCAACTACAGTGATACCGGCATGAAAACAACATGTCAACGCAAAGTCGCGCAGGTGCGCGACTTTGCGTTGCGATTTGGCTATGGGGGTCACTGCGGTATCACTTTAGGGCTTAGGCTTCATGGTGCGCGCATAGAACATACGCTGCTCAAAGAGCAGCTTCATGCCCTGCCTGCGCGCGTGCTGGCCCGATGCGTCGGTCTCCAGGCCTGCCTCCATCATATCGCGCACAGTTGTACGACAGACAGCATCCACATCCATGTCTGTCAGCCACTCATCAAGCTCACGCTCAAAGACGGCGACCTTTTCGGCATCAATCTCCAGGCCCGCACCCGCCAACAGCTTGCGATATTGCTCGGCTGTGCGCGCCGCCACATAGGCCGGATTGCGCCGCTCTTCAATTGCGTTTTGCGTGGCACGCTTCACGGCATCATCGGGACCCAGCAGATCCGCAAAGAGCAGGATACCGCCGGGCTTGAGCACGCGCGTCAGTTCTACAAGCATGCGCTCGGGCTTGCTGGTGTGGTGTAGTACAAGGCGACAAACAACCACATCAAACCACTCGTCGCTAAAGGGCAGCGCCTGTGCAGGGGCAAGGCGGAAACTGACATGCGCGGCGGAGTCGGCAGTGCGGCTCAAGCGCTGGAATTCAGCCGCTTCGAGCATGACGGGGCTCACATCAACGCCAACCACTTCGCGCGCGCCCTCTTCCGCCATGAGCAGTGCGAGCGTGCCGCCCCCGGAGCCTACATCGAGCATGCGCACATCTGCTGGCAAGCGCCCAAAGCGCAGGAAATCGCGCATGCGCTGTATGCGCTCGCTGGTTGGCTGCTCGCTGGGTGCGTGGCTGGCGGTGCGGTTGTAGATATCAACAATACCGGCGAGTTCCTCCACATCCAGTGCGGCGGCCCCGGTGGATGCATTGCCCTGCACACTGGTGGCAGGCAGCGGGGGCACCGGCAGGTGCTCGCGCCGGTTGACGTAGACCAGCCGCCACACACCGCCCTGCCGCCTGAATTCCGAAATACCCGTGTGCAAAATATCGATGGGGAGCGTCTGTGCACCGAAGAACTGGCGAATCAGCGCAGTAATCGCGCCCCCGTTAAGCACAAACGCGACGCTCTTGCCCCAGTTTTCTGCCATCACCTGATCAACGGCGGCGACAACCGAATCCAGAAACTTGTGATAGTCGGTATCGCCAACGGCCGCGACATCCTCGGCGCGATTGGCTTCACGCATTTGCGCGAGCGCACGCGGCATTTCACCACTGCTGCCAGGTGTGCGCCTGCGCTCGGCAGGATTCTTGGGCAGGTCGCTGCGCACCTTGACGGGAAGCCCGAGCATCTGGCCAATACGCTGTGCAGTCAGGCGGCTGCGCAGTTGGGGCCCCGAAATGAGCACATCAATCTTCTCGTGGCTCTTGAGCCACGCGGCGAGCAGATTTGTCTGCTCCCAGCCAACCGCCGTCAGCCCCGCATTGTCGTCACTTTCGGTAAAGCCGGCCAACCCTGCATAGCGGTTGCGCAAACCCTCCGACTGGCAAATGAGCAGCAGGCGCGCCTCAACCGCCTCGCCGCCATCGGGCGCATCAGGAGATGATTGGGGATGCAGTTGCATGACGCCGGGTTTTACGTTGAGCACAAGGAGCCTTGCCGCGGAGCGTTTGAGGAGGTGTTAAGCCACAATGGGTGCTGCATTTTTTGACACAAGGTTGCAACGGCGCGCGGTGGGCAACGGTGCAAGCAGGAACGGCAGCAGACAAAGCATGCTCTCCCGCTTGATCAAGCACCTGCGCGCACGCGTCCTGTTTCGCTTTTCCCTGCTTTTACTTTCCCTTTTCCTTGTGCCTTTGCCCACGTTGCGCGCGTGCGCCAGAATGTGGCTGATGGTCACATGCAAATTCAATTTGGTGCTGCATCCGGCAAGCCCGCGGCTACTTGCCGGATGCAGCATTTAGTCGCTCGCCACAGATTCGGCAGCGAAGATGGACTCGCGGGCGGCGCGCCGTTGATCGTCCAGGCCACGCTCGACGCGCTTGAACTGCTGCACGGCTTCAGGATAGTGATTTGTCTGCTTCTGGAAGTCATCCGGCAAGCGCAAGCGCGCAACGGGTTCCCCGTTCTGCAGCGAGGCAAAGAGTTCGTCAACGTCGTCGATCTGCACATGGCCGTACCAAATGTTATCGGGATAGACGACCACCGCGGGGCCATGGCCACACGCGTTCAAACAACCGGCGCGATTAATGCGCACGCTGTCCTTAAGCTCGGCCGCGGCCACGCGTTTCTTCAAGCGCTCGAAGATGCCGTCACAATCGCCATCATGCCAGCAGAAGGGACCGTGTGTACAAACAAAAAGATGCTTCTCGAGGATAGGCATGGGGCGATCATACCAGAGGCGCGCAGTTCGGCAAAACGCGCGCAAGAAAGTAGGCGCGCATCCTCACCAAAAGCAAAAAGCTGGCGCGCGGCCGCGTTGACAGCCGGCGCCCCCTCGCCTATAATAACAAGCCGATAACCGTGGACACCTATAGCCCTTTGCTCGCTCCCAATCGCTTCCCAGCCCTTCGCAGGACAGCACAGTTCGGTTGCAGCCCTGAACGTCGAAGGCAACCCTCCGCCCCCGAGTCTCCGCCGGCATCGCAATCCGGCAGAGAACCATGCTCGGGCGGGCGTGGTGCTGTGGAGTGTTTGCCCACGGCCCAACCCAACCGAGCCAACAACCCAATCGCAACCGTAACACCGACGGCCACAGCCCGGGAGACATTCCCCGCGGCATGGCCGTTTTTGTTGGGCAGCACATGGCAGCCCCTGCACAATGCCGGTGCTGCGCAGTCAATCAACAACGACTCGTTCGAACCGTCCAGCCGTTCGCACCATCCGTTTCATTAATCCATGTGGCAGATGACCTGATGAGGCTTCTGTCCGATTGAAGGAGATTGAAGGAGAACATATGGCGAATCTACAGACAGGCAAAATCCGCAACGTCGCTGTACTTGGCCACGGCGGCGCCGGCAAAACGACGCTGACCGAGGCACTTCTCTACAAGACGGGCGCAACCACGCGCGTAGGCCGTGTGGAAGATGGCACGACCGCAGCCGACTGGGATGCTGAAGAGCATCGCCGCCAAATTTCAATTAATCTCAGTGTCATTCCCATTGAGCGCGACGGCTACCACATCAACCTGCTCGACACGCCGGGCTATCAGGATTTTGTGGGCGAGGTCATCTCATCGCTCCACGCAGCAGAGGCCGGCCTCATCGTCATCGATGCTGTGGCGGGCTGTGAAGTAGGCACAGAACTGGCGTGGGACAGACTGATTGAATTGGACAAGCCACGTATCTTCTTTGTCAACAAAATGGACCGCGAAAACGCCAACTTCGCCCGTGCTGTGGAAAGTCTGCGCACGACGCTCGTCGGCTCAAAGATTGTCCCCTTCCAGCTTCCTGTCGGCGCTGCCGACACCTTCAAAGGTGTCATCGGCCTGGTTGAGATGCAAATGTACAGCGGCAAGGATGGCACAAAGAGCGACATTCCCGCCGAATACCTGGCGGAAGCCGAAGCCGCCGCGCTCGAGCTTGTGGAAGCCGCAGCCGAAGCCGACGACGAATTGATTATGAAATACCTCGACGGTGAGCAGTTGACGCCCGAAGAAGTGCGGCACGGCCTGCATCAAGGCGTCAAGTCCGGTGCCATCACGCCCGTCTATGTAGGCTCGGCCGTCAATGACATCGGCCTCGACCGTATTCTTAAAATGATTCCCCGCTACGTGCCCGCCCCCGACGAGCGCACTGTGGCCGCCAACCTGGGTGAGACGGAGATCGAAATCACAGCCGACCCCGCCGGCCCCGTGGCTGCCACCGTTTTCAAGACGATTATTGACCGCTATGTGGGGCGCATGAACTACGTGCGCGTCTTCTCGGGCACGGTTGTCAAAGACAGCCAGCTTGCGCCGTCCAATACGGGCAAACCCGCACGCGTAGCCAACCTCTTTCACGTGGTTGGCAAGGACCTGAAACCGGTGGATGCATTGGTGGCCGGCGACATCGGCGTCATTACCAAGCTCGAAGACCTGCAAACAGGCCAGACGCTGGCCAGCCCCGACAAGCTCATCCGTATCACAGCGCCCGAATATCCGCGACCGCTCTACTCTGTCGCCATCACCCCCCTCAGCCAGGCCGACAGCGCCAAAATGGGGTCTTCGGTCAGCTCCCTCGTGGAAGAAGACCCGACACTGCGCTATCAGACCATGCAGAGCACCCACCAAACGGTGCTTCAGGGCATGGGCGACGCGCATGTGGACGTTGCCGTGCGCCGTTTGGAGGGCAAGTTCGGCGTGCATGTGAGCACCGCAATCCCCAAGGTGCCCTACAACGAAACCGTGAGCCGCAAGGCCTCAGCCATGTATCGCCACAAGAAGCAATCGGGCGGTGCGGGCCAGTTTGCCGAAGTGCACCTGCGTGTCGAGCCCCTGCCCACGGGTAGCGGATTCCAGTTCGCGAGCGAAGTCTTCGGCGGCGTGATTAGCGGTGTCTTCGTCCAATCCACTGAAAAAGGCGTGCGCTCCGTGCTGGATTCGGGCGTCGTCGCAGGCTATCCTGTTGTGGATGTGAAGGCAATTGTCTTCGACGGCAAGGAACACCCTGTCGATTCGAAAGATATTGCCTTCCAGACAGCCGGCCGCGAAGGCTTCAAACTCGCCATGGCAGATGCCGCCCCCGTCCTGCTGGAACCGATCTACATGGTTGACGTTACGGTACCAGATGAGTACATGGGCGACATCATGAGCGACTTCACCACGCGCCGCGGGCGCGTGCAAGGCATGGAGCAAAAGGGCAATCGCACCATTGTCCACGCCCTGGTGCCGCTTGCCGAAATCATGCGCTATGGCACCGACTTGCGCGCAATTACACAAGGACGCGGCGTTTACGCAATTGAGTTTGACCACTACGATCCTGTGCCTTCACACCTGACAGCGGGCATCGTAACGCAGCACAAGGAAGAAGAAGAGCACGAGTAGCTAACATGCGGCACTGCCGCGCATGGCCGCCCCTCGTGCAACGCCTGCAAAGCGCACGGGGGGCGGCCTTTTATTGGCTGCACTCCCCACGATGTAGAATCAATTCATCGAGTCTGCAAACGGCGACTCGATTCGCTTTTGGGGGGAGACTGTGGAGAACACAGGGAGTGCAGTGCCGATGCTTGTCATTGCGGCGGAATCGCTGCTCAAGTTTGTCTATATGGCGGGGGCCATATCCGTTGCACTTTATGGCCTGAACGCGCTCTGGCTTACGCTTGAACTGTGGCGCCGCCCGCGCCCTGCCTACACGCCCCCGCCTGTGCAGAATGAGTGGCCCCGCGTCACCGTCCAGCTACCCATTTACAACGAGCGCCATGTGGTAACGCGCCTTGTGAATGCCGTGGCCGCGCTCGATTACCCCCATAACAAACTGCAAATCCAACTGCTGGACGACTCCGACGATGACACGCGTGCCCTTGCCGATGGCGTCGCCGCGGCCTGGCGAGCGCGCGGCGTAAACATCAGCGTCGTGCGGCGCCCCGAGCGCACCGGCTACAAGGCAGGCGCGCTTGCCTACGCGATGGACGATGCAACCGGGGACTTTATTGCCATCTTCGACGCCGACTTCCTGCCCACGCCCGATTTCCTGCGCCGCGTGCTGCCCTCGTTCCTGGCGGCTGGCAGCGGCGATGTGGCCTTTGTGCAGGCGCGCTGGGATCACGTCAACCGCAACTATTCGCCACTCACCCGCTGCCAGGCGCTCGCGCTGGACGGCCATTTTGGCGTGGAGCAACCTGCCCGCAGTGCGGCAGGCTACGCCTTTGGCTTCAATGGGTCTGCGGGTGTCTGGCGGCGCGCCGCAATTGAAGACCCTGCCGTGGGTGGTTGGAGCGCCGACACCCTCTGCGAGGACCTTGACCTTGCCTACCGCGCCCAACTTGCCGGCTGGCGCGGGGCCTTTGTTGATCAAGTGGCGGCGCCCGCCGAGGTGCCGCCGCAGCTGATTGCCTTCAAGCGCCAGCAAGCGCGCTGGGCCAAAGGCTCGGTGCAAACGCTGCGCAAGCTGGGGGGCCGCGTCTGGCGCTCGCCATGGTCGCTCACCAAACGCATTGCCGCACTGGCGCATTTGGGCAACTATCTCATTCATCCCATGCTGCTCCTCTTGCTGCTGGTCACGGTGCCCATTGTGTGGCTCAATGTTCCCGTCCCTGCGCCGCTGGCCGCGCTGAGCTTTACCTCGCTGGGGCCGCCGCTTCTCTACGCCTTTGCACAGCGGCGGCTGCACGCCGACGCGTGGCTGCCCAACTTTCTGGCGCTCCCCTTACTCATGCTCTTTGGCATGGGGCTGGCCCTGGGTAATTCAATTGCCGTGTGGCACGGGTTGCGCAGTACGGGCGGCAGCTTTGCGCGCACACCCAAGTTCCACGTGCAGGCCAGCGCCGACGAGTGGCGCCAAAGCAGCTATAGACTGCCTATCTCGCGCGAGACACTGCTGGAGGCGCTGCTTGCTCTCTATGCTGGGGCAGGCGTGGTGGGTGCGGTATACTGGGGCAACTTGTGGGCTGCCGCGTTTTTATCGCTCTTTGCGCTTGGCTTTACCCTCATGTTTGGTATCGAAGTGTGGCAGAGCCGCGGGCCCGCAATGCAACCCAGCCCCGCCACAGGCACGCGCAGCGCAGCGCCGCCCCGTCCCGCAACCCAGCAACGCGCGCGCCAAGGCGCGCCGGCCCAGCGACCCGAGGCCAACGAGCGCGGCATAGGGGATTGACTGAACTGGTTGATTGGTTGATTGGTTGACTGGTTGATTGGTGGACTGGTCATCCAGTCCACCAATCAACCAGTCAACCAATCAACCAATCAACTAATCAACCAGTCCTTCCAGTTACACACCGAATTGAGGGTTGATGAGCCAAAAGTTTTGTAC
This sequence comes from Anaerolineales bacterium UBA5069, assembly GCA_002415895.1. GTDB lineage: Bacteria > Chloroflexota > Anaerolineae > Caldilineales > Caldilineaceae > UBA5069. Next base: position 18,746 of record DIAV01000290.1, read on the forward strand.
ACAATGTGGCGCGCCGGTGCCGGAGACGGGCAACTTCTGCCCGGCCTGTGGTGCAGCGCGCGCACCGCAACCTGTTGCGGAGCAGCCACGACAAACACAGACGCCTGAGCTTGCACTCCTGTTGCCGGAGACACTGGATGCGGTGGGTGCATCCGCAAAGCGCTCTTCTCTGGTGCCAGCGTTGCTCCTTGGCGCAGCCCTGCTGATTGGCGTCGCGGCCTATTTTGCCTTTTTCCGCGCGCAGCCAGGCATTGCGAACGTAGAGGGCTGTGTGGTTGGCCAACCCTGCGCCGACGAAACACCCGCCGATGTGGACAACGCCGAGGGCATTCCCTACCCGGAAATTGATCGCATTGCCCCGGCCGATGCGAAGGCGCGCTTTGACAGCGGTGACGCCGTCTTTGTGGACGTACGCGATGCAGAGTCCTTCGCTGCCGCGCACATTCCCGGCAGCGTTCTCATGCCCCTCAACGAAATTGAAACGCTGGGTGCAGAGTTGCCCATTGCCGGCGCCATCATCCTCTACTGCACCTGACCGGCCGAAGAATCCAGCGCCCGTGCGGCGCTCTACCTGCAGGAAATGGGCTATACCAACGCTGTGGCGCTCCTGGGTGGCCTGCGCGCCTGGGCCGATCAGGGCTATCCCATCACAGCCAATTAACAGTGCCACAATGCAATCCTGCGTCTTGCAAGTAAGCGGCAACGCAACGCAAAAGTGGAAGAACGTAAAGAACAAGCAACTGCAATAATCACTTTACGCAGTTGCTTGTTCTTTGCGTTGAGTTGTGTTCTCCCGCGCCACCTGCAAAGTTACAGAAAAGTTGTCAATCCAGAGGCGCGCCGCTACAATGGCTCTGGCGGCAACACACCCACGGCTCCAGCGCCTGCGCCAGAAGAAGCGCAGCGAACATCACTCTGGCCGCGATATTTCGTTTCGCCTTCCCACTCAAGAGGCAACACCATGCCCAAAAACGTCAGCGCAAGCACACCCTGGATGACAAACAAGGATGACATCATCTTCCTGACCAATACCTCTCAGGAGAATTTCATCTTTGACCTGCCCACCGGCCGCTGCCGCCTCGACGCAGGCCGCCGCATGCGCACCCTGCGCTCCATCCTCAACTTCGATCAGGTCAAGGCGCTCGTGGATGGCGGCAAGCTCGTCGTCCAGAAGTCCTAGCCGCCAATGGCGACACTGCTCCTGATCGACGGCCATTCGCAGGCCTACCGCGCCTATTTTGGGGTGAAGACGCCCCTCACCACACGCCTCGGCGAGCCTACGGCTGCCGTCTATGGCTTTGCGCGCAAACTGCTCGCCACCATCAAGGAGCAGAAGCCCGACTGGTACACCGTCGCATTTGACGTGGGGGATACCTGGCGCCATGCCGAATTCCCCGCCTACAAAGCCACGCGCGACTCCATGCCCAGCGATATGTCCACGCAAATGGATCGCATTGCCGAGTTGCTGCGCGCGCTGGACATCCCCATTGTCACCCGCACCAACTTTGAAGCCGATGACGTCATCGGCACCCTCGCGTGTCAGGCGGCCGCCGCCGGCAACGATGTCCTTATCATGACGGGCGACCGCGACATGTTTCAGTTGGTGGATGAGCATGTGCGCATCCTCTATACATCGGGCGGGCCAAAACCTGTGACCAAGGTCATGGGCGCGGCAGAGGTGCGCGAGCGCTACGAAGTGGACCCGAGCCAGTTTGTTGATTACAAGGCGCTGTTGGGCGACAACTCCGACAACATTCCCGGCGTCGCGGGCGTGGGCGAGAAGACCGCCGCCAAGCTCATCAACACCTATGGCTCCATTGACGAAATCTACGCCCGCATTGACGAGGTGAAGCCGGACCGCGTGCGCGAGGCCTTGATCGCCGCACAGGATCAGGTCCATCGCAACCGCCGACTCTGCGCCATCACCTGCGACGTGCCGGACTTGGCGTGGGATCCGTCGGCCAGCGACCGCCATAGTTACAAGCTTGACAACGTGATCGACTATTTCACCGAGCTTGAATTTAACTCCCTCATACGTGAGTGGCCGCTGATCGACGCCGGCAAAGCGGCCGCGGCCCCGCTCGCCACAAGCGAATTGCCCGTCGAACCCGATGATGCGGGGCAGATGACGCTCTTCGCGTTTGAGAACGACGAGGCCACGGGCGGCCCGAGCGCCGAGCAGACAGGCGTCACGCCGATTGTGCCCATGTCGCCAACGGGCGCAGCAACCTACATCATTGTGCAGGATCGCGCCGCATTGGATGCACTTGTCGAAACACTCAAGAGCGCCGATGTGTTGAGCTTCGACGTCGAAACCACCAGCCAGCATGTCATGCAGGCCGCCCTTGTGGGGCTCGGCGTAGCCTGGCAGCCAGGCCATGCCGCCTATATTCCAATTGCCCACAGCGCAGGCACCCAGTTGCCCTGGGATGAGGTGCGCAACGCCCTGCAGCCCTTCTTTGCAAACCCCCAGTTGCCCAAGCTCGCGCACAACGGCTCCTATGACCTCACCATACTGCTTGAGCATGGCATGGAGGTGCAAGGGCCCATCCACGACACCATGATCCTGGCGTGGGTGCTGGACCCCGCAAGCCACATGCTCGGCCTCAAGGCGCAGGCCGGGCTGGAGCTGGGCTGGCGCATGACGGAAATCAGCGCGCTCATCGGCAGCGGCAAGAAGCAGGTCACCATTGATCAAGTACCCCTTGAGACCGTAGCCGCCTACTGCGGGGCCGACGTGGACGCCACGATCCAGCTTTTTCCACTGCTGGCCCCGCGCGTGCGCGACGCCGGCATGTGGGAAATGTATGAGATGATCGAACGCCCCCTGCTGCCTGTAATCAGTGCCATGGAACGGGCTGGCATTCTGCTTGACGTTGATTTCCTTGCCGAAATGTCCGTGCGCCTCACGCGCCAACTCTCGGCGTTGGCGCGCGAACTCTTCGAGTTGGTGGGACATGAGTTTAATCTGCGCAGCACGCAGCAGATGAGCAACGTGCTCTTTGGCGAGCTTGCGTTCCCCACCAAGGGCATTGGCAAGACAAGCGGAGGGCAGTTAAGCACCGCCGTTGGCGAGCTGGAAAAGCTGCGCCTGAACAAGGATCTCAGCGAGAAGCAGCAGCGCGTCATTGCGCTCATCCTCGAGCAGCGCCAACTGGAGAAATTGCGCGGCACCTATGTCGACAACCTGCCGGCGCTGGTCAACCCCAAAACCGGGCGGCTGCACACCTCCTTCAACCAGGCAGGCGCCGTGACGGGGCGCATGAGCAGCAGCGACCCCAATTTGCAGAACATCCCCATACGCACGGAACTGGGCCGCGAAATCCGGCGCGCCTTTGTTGCGCCCCCCGGCTGGCTGCTCATGTCGGCGGACTACAGCCAGATTGAGCTGCGCGTCCTGGCCCACGTCGCGCGCGAAGACTCCTTCATCGCCGCCTTTCGCGCCGATGCCGACATTCATGCCGCCACTGCTGCGCGCCTCTTCAATGTACCCATCGAAGAGGTCACCAAAGAGCAGCGCGGCCTGGGCAAGACCATCAACTTTGCCACGGTCTACGGCTCCAGCGCCTTCGGCATTAGCAACCGCACAGACTTTGATCCAAAAGCGGCGCAGGCCTTCATGGATCAGTACTTTGATACCTACCCGCGCGTGCGCTCCTACATTGAATCGACCATTGCACAGGCTAAGAGCGCAGGCTTTGTGCAAACGCTGCTGGGTCGCAAGCGCTTCTTCAGGGAATTGGTCGAGGGCAACGTCCCCTACAATCAGAAGCAGGCGCTGGAGCGTCAGGCCATCAACGCCCCCATTCAGGGGGCCGCCGCCGACATCATGAAGATTGCCATGGTGCGGCTGCACGATGCGCTGGTGGCGCAAGGCTTTGCCGCGCGCCTGCTGCTCCAGGTGCATGACGAACTGGTGCTCGAGTTCCCGCCTGAAGAACAGACTCGCCTGGTTGCCCTCGTCTGCGATGTCATGGAAAACGCCTGGCCGCTTGATGTGCCGCTGCGCGTTGATGTGGAATGCGGCCCCAACTGGTATGATATGCAGCCGGCCGAACACCCAGCCGCCTGAAATGCCACCGTTGCCAGACGCGAACGCCGGACTGTGCCACAGCCAGAAAGTAGAACTCCCTCATTCATGATGGTTCGCGACAGACTCAAAGAACAGATACGCAGTGCCGTTGAGTCCGCACAGCGCACAGGCGCGCTGCCCCCCTTCGAAATTCCCCAATTCGATGTCCTGCGGCCCAAACAGGCCGAACATGGCGACTACAGCAGCAACGTCGCGATGGTGGCGGCGGCCGCGGCGCGCAAGGCAGGCGGCGCACAGAGCAACCCGCGCGCCATTGCCCAGGCCATTGCCGACCAGATTGCACTGGCCTCTGCAACCTCGACAGGTGCAGGCAGCACCGACGCGCCACTCATTGGCAGCGTGGAAATCGCCGGCCCCGGCTTTCTCAACATCCGCCTGGCCGATGGCTGGCTGCAGGCGCAAGTGCCCGCCATCATTGCCGCGGGCGCGGCCTTTGGCAACAGCGATCGCCTGGCCGGCCAGCGCTGGCAGGTTGAGTTCGTCAGCGCCAACCCCACCGGCCCCATTCACTATGGCGGCGCGCGCAACGCCGTACTGGGCGATGCGCTGGCCGGCGTATTGCAGGCCGCCGGAGCCAACGTGCAGCGTGAGTACTACGTCAACGACGGCGGCAGCCAGTTCAAGTGGTTTCTCGAGACGCTCTACGCCCGCTACATGAACCTCTTTGGCCACCCTGTCGCCATTCCCGAACAAGGCTACGTGGGCGAATACGTCATTGGCTACGCGCAATTGGTGCGCGATGACGTGGGTGACGCACTCGTGAGCATGGATCGCGCAGCGGCCCTCGTCGCACTGCGCCCGCTGGGCCGCGCCATTGTCCTGGCTGACCTCGAGCGCGAGCTGGGGCGCATGGGCGTGCACTTTGACAACTGGTTCAGCGAGCAGAGCCTCTACGACGAAGGGCTTGTGCAGCAGTCGCTGGATTATCTGGACGCGCGCGGCGAACTCGAGCGGCGCGATGGCGCCGTCTGGTTCAAGGCCAGCGCCTACCCGGGCTGCGACAAGGACGAGGTCGTTGTGCGCTCCACAGGCAGCCCCACCTATCTGGCCGGCGATATTGCCTACCACTACGACAAGTTCGTGCGGCGCGGCTTCGATAAGGTCGTCAATGTGTGGGCCGTCGATCACCAAGGGCACGTGGCACGCATGGCCGCCGTCATGCGCGCGCTGGGCATGGACCCCGACCGCCTGATCATTTTGCTATACGATCTCGTTAAACTCGTGCGCGACGGGCAGGAGGTCAAGCTCAGCAAACGCAAGGGCAACCTCGTCACAATCAGCGATGTGGTCGACGAAGTGGGCTCCGACGCCATGCACTTCAACCTCCTCTCGCGCGGGCCCGAGAGTGTGATCGAATTTGATCTGGACCTGGCCGTTGCCCAGAACAACGACAATCCCGTCTTCTATGTGCAATACAGCCACGCGCGCATTTGCTCGATTTTTGAGAAGGCCGCAGCCGAGGGAGTTGCAGTAGCGGGCACACCAGCCGATACAGCACTTCTGGTGCATCCCTCCGAGTTGGCGCTCGTGCGCAAGATACTGGAGCTTGAGGAGCAGATCGACTACGCCGTTGATCGCCTTGCGCCCCACAACCTCACGCACTTCGCTTCGGAGCTTGCGCGCACCTTCAACGCGTTCTACCGCGATTGCCGAGTTGTCGACCCCGACAATGTCGCATTAAGCGCAGCACGCATTGAACTCTGCCGCGCGGCGCAAACAGCGCTTGTGCGCGTTCTCACCCTGTTGGGCATCAGCGCGCCAACGACGATGTAGCCGCTGGCCCGCCCATTTGCTATACGAATACTGCGCAATTCCCTTTGGAGCCTACAATACCCGCTATGACCCTACCCGTGCTGGAAACGCAAATTGAGAATACAGGGGCAACGGGGCCTTCGACAACGTCAGATGCACGCTACCGCGTACTTGTGAGTGACCCCATCTCCGAGACTGGGCTCGCACCGCTGCGCGCCGATCCGCATATTGCAGTTGACCTGCGCACCGACCTGACCCCCGCCACCCTGTTGGAGGTCATTGGCGGCTACGACGCACTGCTTGTGCGCAGCGGCACGCAGGTTACCGGCGACGTTTTGCGCGCCGGCAAATCGCTGCGCGTGGTGGCGCGCGCGGGTGTGGGTGTCGACAACATCGATGTCCCCGCAGCCACCGCGGCCGGTGTCATCGTCGTGAACGCGCCCACAGGCAACGTCGTGGCCGCCGCCGAGCATACCCTCGCTTTGCTCATGTCGTTGGCGCGCCTTGTGCCCCAGGCCGACGCCCACATCCGCGCCGGCAAATGGAAGCGCGGTCAATTCATGGGCGTGGAAGTGCGCAACAAGGTTCTGGGCACTGTGGGGCTGGGCAAGGTGGCGCAGGAGGTGGTGCGGCGCGCACAGGCCATGGGTATGCGCGTGGTCGCCTATGACCCATACGTCACTGCCGACTATGCCGCCCAGCGCGATGTGCAGTTGGCAACCCTGGACGAACTCTATGCGGCTGCCGACTTCATCACCGTGCATGTCCCCATGACGGAGAGCACGCGCAATCTCATCAGCACGGAAGCCTTCGCCAAAATGAAGACCGGCGTGCGTATCCTCAATGTGGCGCGCGGCGGTGTCATCAACGAGCTGGCGCTGGTGGAGGCCATCGAGGCAGGCCAGGTGGCCGGTGCGGCGATTGATGTCTTTGAGATTGAGCCCCTGCCCGCCGACAGCCCGCTGCGGCGCACAGACCGCATTATCCTCACACCCCATCTGGGCGGCAGCACAGTTGAAGCGCAGGAGCAGGTGGCCGAAGATGTCGCCGTGCAGGTTGTCGATGTCCTCAACGACCGTCCGGCGCGCTATGCCGTCAATGCACCCATCATCCCGCCCAAAGACCTCGAAATGCTCATCCCGTTTATCGAGTTGGCCGAACGCATGGGGCGTTTCATCAAGCAGATGGATGCCGCCGGCGTCAGCGATGTGGAAATTGGCGCGCACGGCAGCCTGGCCGATTTTGACCTGACCTACATTCGCGCCGCCTTCATCAAGGGGCTGCTGGCGGGCATCACCGACGAACGCGTGAACCTGGTCAACGCGACGCTGATGGCCGAACGGCGCGGCATGAGACTCATAGAGAGGCGCACACGCGAGCATGATGCGCCCTACGACAACGTGCTCACACTCAGCGCCACGCTGGGCAGGCAGCGCTGGACGGTAAACGGCGCCGTCATTCAGGGGCAACCCTACATTGTTTCCATTAACGACCTCTGGGTTGACTTTCCGGCCGAGGGCAATATACTGCTCACGTCGCACCAGGACAGGCCCGGCATTGTCGGTCGCGTGGGCACGCTGCTGGGCATTAACGACGTCAACATCAGCTTCATGCACGTGGGCCGGCGCGGCCCGCGCACCGAGGCCATTATGGCCCTGGGCACCGACGAACTCGTCACCGGCGAAATCCTTGCGCAGATTGCTGCGTGGGACGATATCAACTGGCTGCGCGCCATTGCACTCTAAACTGATACCATCATGCGAACGGCATTGACGCAGAAGTGCAAAGAAGCAGAGTTGCACAAAGAAAGGGCAATTGCATAAACACGGATCACGGTGAAACAAGCATGGATACACACAGAAATCCACAGTGATCCTTGTGGTTTCCGCCCTCATCTGCGTTCTGGTGTTGCTGTTCTTTGCGTTTAAAGATTGTTCCAGTTGTCTTCACTGTGGTATGACTTTCATGCGTCCACCATGCACGCGCCTGCCCAGCCATTCCGCACCCAACCGCACCCTATGCCACCCATAACCCCCATAGACACTGAAATTGATGCCGACCCAGCAAGGCCCGCACGTGTGCGCAGAGCGCGCACGCCGCTGGGCTGGAAGGCGCGCCTGCTGCTTGCCTTTTCGGTCATCTGGCTCGCGCCAACCATTGCCTGCGGCTCTTTTGCACCGCGCCCCACGCCCACGCCCTCACCACCCGCAACCCCCTTTCTGCCTCCCTCGGCCAACGCAACCAATGAGGCTGCGACAGCAGCAACGCCCTTCGTCGTCGTCGACCCACCAACAGCCACCCCACTGTTGCCGATTACAGAGGCAACGCCAGTTGACGGCGCGGCTGTGCCAACTGCTGCCCCTGCACCCGCCCCTGCCGGTGGCAGCGTCCTCGCGGCCGGGCAGGAGGCGCGCATAACGGCCCCCAATGGCCTCAATATGCGCAGCGCGCCTTCCTCGGCGGGCACGCTTGTCATCCAATTGGCCACAGGGCAAAAGGTGACTGTGCTTGAAGGCCCCACGGATGCCGAAGGCTATACGTGGTGGCGCGTGGACGGCGGCAACGGCCAAACCGGCTGGGTTGCCCAGGGCGATCAGGAAACGGTTTGGCTCAGCGCACAAGTGGGCGAACCGCAGGCCGTCAATCGCGCCCCGCGCGTAGGCGAGCGTGTCATCATCTCGGCCGACCTCAGCGTACGCGCAACGCCAGGCTCCGATGCAACACTGCTGACGCGCATCGGCCCCAACACGCAGATGACGGTGATGGCAGGGCCGCAAAGCGCAAGTGGCCTCAACTGGTATCAAGTGCGCTCGGATGATGGCACAATCGAGGGTTGGGTGGCCGAGGGCGACGGCGAAACGCGCTGGGTAAGCCCCATGGAGTAGCAGACAACACCAGGCAAGAAACCACACAAGAAACGCAGGGAGGCTTCCAATGATGGAAGCCTCCCTGCGTTAGCGGAACACAGATAACAGCAGAACAAGCAAGG
>DIAV01000290.1:27594-32697 GCA_002415895.1 Anaerolineales bacterium UBA5069
CCTTGCTTGTTCTGCTGTTATCTGCGTTCCGCTGTTGCTGGGCTTTGCGCGCCGTTGTGACTTTGCGTTGCGCTGCAGGTTTCATGCCGCTATCACGCAACGCCATAGGCAGCAGATACAGTGAGGCGCAAGAGCAGGCAACCAACCGCTCTTGCGCCTCATGTCCAGAAGCTACCTTGACCGAACGGAGCCGATTAATCCGGTCATGGAATCTTCAATATCTGGCCCACAAAGATGAGATTCCAGTTCGTAATCCCGTTGCAGATGGCCAGGGCGGAGGTTGTGACACCGAAGCTTCTGGCAATCCCGCTCAGTGTATCGCCGGGACGAACTGTGTAGAACTGCGGCTGCCCGATTGGCGGCGTGATCGGTGGCGGTACAACAATGGGCCCACCGCAGTTCGGCACCAGTAACGTCTGCCCCACGTAGATGATGTTCGGATTTCGAATCCCGTTCAACGCTACGAGTTGCTGGACGGTGGTGTTAAACATGGCTGCAATCTTGCCCAGGGTGTCGCCGGGGCGCACCACATAGCTGCATGCCTGGGGCGGTGGCGTTGTGCCGCCGCCGCACCCGCGCAGGCTGATTGCGTCGACGTTCAGATTCATTTCCTGGTTCAGCGCCGGCCACTTCATCCAGCCCCGCACGAAGAGCACAATGCTCGAAGACGGCGCAACGAAGCGGTAGGTGTAGGTGCCAATGGGGCCTGGTTCGGTGTTCGGCCAGATCTGCCCCAGGTTCATCCCCTGCCAGTTGCTGACCTTGGTCCAGTCGGTGTCGCCAAAGGCATTGAAGCCCCACTGTCCTTCAAAGCGATAGGGGTCGGTCCCGTCTCCTGTACCACGCACGAGGCCACGCACAGTCAGTTCATAGGTTGCGCCCGGCGTAAGGCGGCCAATGTGCTGGTAAATGCCGGAGAAGCGGTCGCCATCAGCAGGCGATACGTTGGTGGTGTTAATGGAAATCAGTTGTGCGCTGCTGCCATCGGCCACAACCGGCGCCCACTGGTCGTTGAAGAAGCCAAAGTTGGCGCGTCCACCGTTGGTAAAGTAACCCCACCCCTTGCCCACATTGCCCACGCTGACAGGGTTGAAGCCCAGTTCAAAGCTGCCGTTGTAGACGAATTCGGTGGAGCACGCTGCTGGGCTTGTCGGAATGACAGCCGGCAGTGTCACCGCGCCCTGGTTGCCACCAATCACGCCGCCACCAATGGGCGTCGTCACAGGGCCGCCAGTGCCCGGGAGTACAACTGCAGAACCGGGGGCCAGACCAGTGAGCGTGATAGCATCGAGGTTAACGTTGAGCTCCTGGTCCGGAATCCCCCACTTCTGCCAAACACGAACGTACAGCGTAATGTAGTCATACTCGGCGCGAATGTTCGTGGAGAACGAGCTCAACTGGCCCGGATTCTCGCGCTCAAAGTACTCATACCAGCCTGTATCCTGCCAGTTTGTCACGGCGGCCCAATTGGGCTGCGGGCCCAGCGTCCAGCCCACCTGCACCACGTAGCGGTACGGGTCGCCATCGATCTTGGTGCTGCGAATCATACCGCGCAGGTTGAGTGTGTAATCAGCCCCATTAACTGCACGCACAGTCTGATAGATGCCGGCGTAGCGGTCGTTTGCGGGGTCACTAATGCCGTTGGTGTCCATCGCGATCAACTGGGCGTGGCTGCCGTCCGCCAGAACGGGCGCCCACTGGTCGTCGTGGAAGCCATAGTTAACGGCGCCACCATTGGTGAAACAATTCCATTGATTGCCAACCATGCCGCAACCAGCACGGCTGCTAAAGCCACTTTCAAAGTTGCCATTGGCAAGAATGTTGGTATTGACGGCCTGCGCCGCCTGCGGAATCGCGCTGATTGCAATGGCGGCCACCACCACCACAATGATCATGAGTGCGCTGATGAATTGACGGGCGCTCGGCTGAAAACGCTGCGCCTGTGATATCCACAGGTCGGCTCGCAGCATCTCCCGCACAGTGCGTTTTACTGGTTGCATGATTTCCTCCGATTGGCAATGAGTCGCTGCTGTGGGAGTGGGTTGAGGCGCCTGGCGGCTCCTTGCGCTGTCCAATCCACTCCGGGTCGCCTCGAGCATAGCACAGCATATTTCGGTGCGCAAGAGGCATCTTTCAGCACGTCACATTGCCAAACGATGACTACGCGACTCTTCACCCCGTATTCCTCTCGAGTGCGCGCAGATGCCGATTTGATTATGCGAAATATGGCTCTACAGGCGCGACGCGCATACAGCCCCCACCAGAGTAGAGGCCTCATGCGGACTGATTCCAAAGCGATGGTTATACGAAGAGGATCACTGCTGCGGGGTGGCTTTGCAACTCTTGTTGCACATGCTAAGCCGAAAAACTCGTAAATTCTCGTACTGCATTGGCGACAATTTGGATGGCGGCCAGGTAATCCGCAAGGGGCAAGTGCTCTTGCGGGGTATGATCAAGGCTGCTGTCGCCCGGACCATAGGCCACAATGGGGCATCGCCACGCGGGCGCAACCACATTCATGTCGCTTGTGCCCGTCTTGAGGACAAACGCGGGTTTCGCGAAGGAGTCAAAATTTCGGATAGACGTGAGGAAACTGCGCGCGATCGGGGTTGTCCGCTCGCTGCGCCAGGCGGCTTCATGGGCATGGAAGCGCAAATGCGCGCGGCGGCCTGCCCCTTCAATCTCATTGTTCAGTGCGCTTTCGCTGTTGAGCACAAGGTCGGGCCAGTTTGACGCCTCCCCCCCTGCCCAGGCGTCGGCCCACGCCACTGCGCGCCGGGCAAAGGCTGACGTGTCAAAATCCGGCGGCAAGCGAATGCCCACGTGTACCTCGGCGTGGTCCCACATGTTGCCATCGGTCCACGTGTTCAAGCGGCGAATGCTGGGCTGGAGCTGCTCAAAGAGCTTGGCGCGCCCCACATTGAATGCGGCGGCCTCAGCCTCAACCCACTTCCAAAATTCCACCGCTGCCACGCCGATGCCCGCGTCGGGGCCGGCCGTGTGCGCCATGGGCTGCGCTGCGTCAAGTTCCACCAGCAGCCGCCCCTTGTACCCCAACGTGACGCGCGACCAGCCGCTCGGCTCGCCAATGATGCATGCTGCAGGCACTGGCTCGGTTGTGCCATTGAAGCGATCGCGGATCGCACGCGCGCCCTTGCTTGTGGCCGCTTCCTCCTCCACAGCGCCCACCACCACCACGCGCACCCCCTGCGCAACCGCCCACGCATGGCCTAACGTGGCAACAGCCGCAACAAAAGTGGCAAGGGGGCCTTTGGCATCCACGCTGCCGCGGCCATAAAGCACAGCTCCGGTGGCTAGCTCTTCAACGCGCACAGGAATCGCGCCGGGTACGGTGTCAATGTGCCCCAGCAGCATGATGACGCGTGGCGCATTGGCCTGGCCAATCTCGCCCACGGCGTTGCCCGCTTCATCCACCCAGGCGCGGGCATACCCCAACGCGTGCATTTGCTCAACAAGCCACGCTGTCGCCTCCTCTTCCAACTGCGAGAGCGATTCAATGGCCACCAGCCCATGCAGCAACTCGATGGCACGTGCGTCTTCCATAAGGTCTCTCCAACATTGAAATCACGCGGGATATTGCTCACGCAGGTGGCTGCCTCAGTCGACGCAACCCCGCATCAATCCAAATCTCTGCAAGGGCACCGAGTACCGCCTTATCGGCAGCACAAAAAGTACCAGAACACAGATCAAGGCGGAAACAGCAGGGATAACGACAGCTATCCATCGTTTTCCATCGTGATCCTTGCTGTTTCCGCTGTAATCTGTGTTCTGCGCGTTTTTGCGTTGCCAATTACGCCGCCACACCATGCGCGTTGCCGCAAATGACGGGCGTCAGGGCAGCACGGTCGCAATGGCGTCCAGCGCGATTTCGGCCTCGGCGGCGCTGAGGATCAGCGGCGGCAGCAGTCGCAGCACATTGGGGCCGGCGGGCAGCGCAATCACACCGTGGTCCATCATCAGCGCCTTGAGATAGGGCGCCACCTTCTCGCGCAGTTCAAGCGCGATCATCATACCCACGCCGCGCACCTCGCGCACGACTGTGCGTGTGCCCACGCGCCTGCGCAGCTCGGCCAGCAGGAAGTCGCCCATGGCCGCCGCCTGCGCAATCACATCCGTTTCGCGGTAAACGCGCAGCGCCGCCAATCCTGCCGCGCACGCCAGCGGATTGCCGCCAAAGGTGCTGCCATGTGCGCCCGGGTAGAGCGCCGCGCGCACGCGCTCGCCATAGGCCACGGCGCCCATGGGAAATCCCCCGCCAATGCCCTTGGCAAGCGTTAGCAGGTCCGGCTCCAGCCCTGCGTGTTCCAGTGCAAACATGCGGCCTGTGCGCCCAAAGCCCGTCTGAATCTCGTCAACCAGCAGCAGCGCGCCTCGCTCGCGACAAATCCGCTGCGCAGCGTGCAGAAATTCAGCGTCGCCCATATTCACACCCCCCTCGCCCTGCACTACCTCGACGACCACGGCGGCGGTTTCGTCACCCACGGCTGCGTCAAGGCGTGCGCTGTTGTTGTAGGGTAGATGCTCCGTTTCGAGCAATGGCAGGAAGGGCTTGCGGTAGCTCGGCTCCCATGTCACCGAAAGCGCGCCCACGGTGCGCCCGTGAAAGCCTTTGCTGAAAGCAACGAAGCTTGTGCGCCCTGTGGCAAGGCGCGCAAACTTGAGCGCGGCGTCCATCGCCTCGGCGCCGCTGTTGGCAAGAAAGGCATGAGGCAGTGCAGCAGGCAGTGTCTCGCGCAGCGCCGCCGCAAAAAGCGCGCGCGTCTCATTGTAGAGAAAGCCCGGGCAGGAGATGAGCGCGTGCGCCTGGCGCGCCACGGCGTCGGCAATGACAGGGTGCGCGTGGCCGAGCATGGCCACCCCCTGCGCCGAAGTCATGTCCAGATAGCGCTTGCCCTCGGTGTCAATGAGCCAGCAGCCCTCGCCGCGCGCGATAACGACCTCGCCCCGTCGCGCCACCATGCCCCCCAGCACCTGCTCCTCAACCGCAAACAGTGAATCCAACGCAACCTCCAAAAAGCCGTCTCAACCTAGAGTAAAAAAGCTTCAACGCCAAGTCGCCAAGCTGCGCAAAGCAACGCAAAG
>DIAV01000290.1:32772-33746 GCA_002415895.1 Anaerolineales bacterium UBA5069
CAGCTTGGCGACTTGGCGTTGAAGTAGTTTTTTCGTTGCGCTGTCACTTGATGTGTGTGCCGCCGCCGTTGCGTGCCTTCGTAATAGGCTGCTCCACACGACCGTCCGCAAAGATCACGGTCTGCACGCCCTCGGCAATGGCCTCCACCGCACCCATGACCTTCTTCTTCATGCGCCCCTCGGCAAATTGCATGAAGTCGTTGGCCTTGGCACGCGGAATTTCGCGAATGAGCGACGCCTCGTCGGGGTACGCTCGCAGCAGCCCGGGCACGTTGGAGAGAATCACCAGCGCCTCCGCCCCGAACGCCGCGGCAACCATGGCCGCGGCGCGGTCACCATCCACGTTAATGGCCTCGCCCACATCCGATGCACCCGGCGGCGTAAGCACGGGCAGATAGCCCGCATCCAGCAGCAGCCGCAGCAAAGCCGTATTGACGCGCTCCACAGTGCCCGTCCAGTCATCGCGCAGCACCATGCGCTTGCCGTCCATGCGCACGCGCAGCGTATCCTTGCGCGTGCCCTCAAAGATGCGCCCGTCGAGGCCGCTCAGCCCCACGGCGTTGACGCCGGCGCGCTGCAGCTTCTCCACCCACATCTTGTTCAGTTGGCCGCAATAGACCATCTCAAAGATTTCCAGCGTGCGGCGATCTGTGCGGCGGCTCTCATAGCCGCTCTCGCTCGTGACAAATGTGGGTGGGTGTCCCAGCGCCTCGGCCACTTCATTTGTAGTTTCCGCGCCGCCATGCACAAGCAGCAGCGGCTGCCCCGCCGCGCGCAGCGCGGCAATGTCGGCGACAACCGCATCCACGTTCAAGTCCTTGCCGCCGCCCACTTTGATGACAATCATGCGTTTCCCTTTATTCGTGGGTTGATAGGTTGTGGGTTGATAGGTTGGTGGGTTGGTGGGTTGGTAGGTTGGTAAGTGGTGCATTCGGTAAGTACGCGAGGGCTTGCGTACTTGCCGGATGCACCAC
>DIAV01000386.1 GCA_002415895.1 Anaerolineales bacterium UBA5069
ACTTTTGAGAAGCCCTAAGAGCGGCCTGCCAGGGCGTCACAAAAGCCGGCACGCAGGCGCGCGCACGGCCAACGCTGCGCAACCCTCGATCACCCCGGAGATGTGACCGGCGCAGCGTGCAATGAATCCACTGGCATGAACCTGGATTAGGTAGCCGCAGGCCTGAGCCGTGCGGCGGTATACGCCGCGCGAGCAAGCCGGCGCGCGCTGTGTATCCTGTATAGGGAGACTGGGAAGTGCCGGAGATGAGGGGATTGGCTTGCACGAAAAAGCCGGAGGCTGGAAGCCCCCGGCGCGATTCTCTGGTTGGGAATTGCACCTACTGCCAAATAAAGCGACGCAGCTCACTGCTGGGGCTGGCAGGTTCCAGCGAGTAGGCCCCGCCCTCACCGTCCAGCACGCGCACAACCGAAACCTGCCACGCGTACTCGGCCGACTGCCCCTCATCCGGCGTATACTCAAGCTCAATGCGATGGCTCGTTGCCTTCGTCCACACACTGGGGAACTGGCGCGCCGCCGGCGTTTGCGGATAGAGCAGCACAACATACCACTCGTTCGGCTCCAGCAGGTCCACGCTCACCCAGCGCAGCAGCACCGGCTCGCTGCGCGAGATGACTGCGCCCGTGGCCGGGGCCGTAATCTGCGGCGCGCCATAGGCAATACTGCCGTCAGTCCCTGTGCCGCTGCTCTGCATCACCTCGGCCGGCACCTGGCGCATAGGGATCTGCAGCGTCTGGTCCGGGCGAATGAGTTGCGGGTCACTAATGCTGTTGGCGCGCAGAATGTCGTCTACGCTGCTGCCCAGGCGCGCGGCAATCGTGGCAATTGTGTCGCCTTCCTGCACAGTGTAATCAAAGGTGGAGACCTGACCGCGCGGCGATTCGGGCGCCGATGCCGGCGGTGCAACCACAGCCTGCTGGTTGGGAATCGTCAATACCTGGCCAATTTGGATAATGTCGCCCGAAATGCCGTTGGCGGCGCGAATGTCCTCAACCGTTACGTTAAAGTCTATGGCAATGGAGAGCAGCGTCTCATTCGCCTCAACGGTATGCTCCACTGTGCCCGTAGGGCCCTGTGTGGGAACGGCTTCAGGTGTTGCATTTGCAGGCGGTGGGGTTGGCGTGGGCGTGAAGGGCACAAAGGGAATCTGCTCGTTGGGGATGCCCGCAGCAACGGTAGGCGTCACCTGAACCTGATTCGCCTGGCGGCTGCCTGCCTGCCACCAGAAGACAAGCACCATCAGCACTGCCAGAACAAGCAATGCATCAAGCCATGAAATTTGCCGCCGTCGCTTGCTCTCCCGCCGCAAGTCCGAGCCACACATGAAGCAGCTTTCTGCATCACGTGCCACGCGGGTGCCGCAGTTGGGGCAGCGCCGTTCAGCAGCAGAAGTGTTTACTCGTTCCTGCGCCATAGCGCGATTATAGCATCTTTCCAAGGGGATTGTGTACGAGGAAAATAGTGATGCGGCAATTCGTGCTCCATTTGTACACAAAAGCGGCAGGCGCACCGATCACAGTACACCCGCCGCTCCCATTGTTCTGTATCCAACGACCAAAGCATCTCAAAGACGGCGGCCAAACCCATCCGACCAGCGCTTTACGGTTGTCCAGTCTGCGCGAGGAGATGGGCAATGAGATCGGCGAGTTCCTGCGTCGACAACTGCTCGCCATAGGTGGCGGGCATGATGTTGGCCGGGTAGCTGGGCACAACAAACGCATTGGGGTTGATAATGCTCTGGTGGAGGTACTCCGCCGGGCTTTCACCCGCCACGCGAATAATGGCGTGATCACCCACATTGTGCCATGTCGGCCCTGTCATCACTGCGGCCGGATCAAGGTTATGGCAGCCAATGCAGCCCTTGGATGTCGCGAGCGTTGCGCCATTCTCCGGATTGGCTGTGGCAAGCGCCGCAGCGAGCTCATCCGGCAGGCCGGCGGTAATGGCCTCCGGCGCCAGCTCCGCCAGCATGGGCGGCACGGCCGTTGGCTCGATGACAAGCTCCTGACCAGCAGCTTCCGCTTCAAGTTCGGCGCCGAGTCCGGGGCTAATAATGGCGGCGTTGACGTCTGGTGCACAGCCGCTCAGGCCCAGCAGCGCCACGACGGCCACACCCACGATGATGCTGATACTCCAATTTCGGCGATGGCCGGCGCGTCCCATTCGTTCCTCCCTGGGAGAATGCCCTCAACCGCGCGCTTCTGACCGTGCCGCTTGCCCACAAATGGCTGTATGCACAGACGCAAATCGCATGGTTGATGCGTGTTTGGAAACTCGCGTGCAGTCTACCATAGCGCAAAGCAAAGCAGCAATTCATAGCGAATCTGTGCCTCAATTCACAATAGTCACTATCGCCATGCCGCGGCGCAACCGAAAGCAAACGCAAATGACCTGGTGCGGCGGAATGCCTTACACCATCACGCCATGCAAAATGCGTGGCAGGTGGTTTGACAGGCTCGCATCTCCGTACTATACTAGCTTTCCTGAAGCAGGCAGTTGTGCTGGCTCTTTGGAACCAGCCTGACTGTCACTCTGTCCTCTCTGACGGATGTTGCGTTGAATATCCAGGAGTGGAGGGATGGCCGAGCGGACGATGGCGGTTGTCTTGAAAACAACTGTGGCAGTGATGTCACCGGGGGTTCGAATCCCTCTCCCTCCGCCTGACTTTTGCAGAAGTCGCAGTCAGTTCGGCAGCTGAATACGTAGTGCAAGAACTTGGGGAGGTCGCATAGCCCGGTCGAGTGCGCCCGCCTGCTAAGTGGGTAGGGGTGTTATACATCCCTCGAGGGTTCAAATCCCTCCCTCCCCGCCAGGGCGTCTGCAGGTCTACGTGTCGCCGTTTTACACGTGCTTCAACCGTGCAGAGTCACTATAAGTCCCCGTAGCTCAGTGGATAGAGCGTTTGGTTGCGGACCAAAAGGCCAGAGGTTCAAGTCCTCTCGGGGATACCAGACAAGAAGGCTCCGGATTGCTCCGGAGCCTTCTTCGTTGCCTACTTCATCACGCTCTCGCCCTGCAATCAGGCTGTGACGGGTGGCTGCAGGACCGCCATGCCGCCCATATAGGGACGCAGCACCTCGGGCACAACAACGCTGCCATCCGCCTGCTGAAAGTTCTCCAGAATGGCGATCATGACGCGTGGCAGCGCCAGCCCCGAGCCGTTCAGCGTGTGCACATACTCGGGCCGCGCCCCTTCGCTGGGGCGATAGCGAATGTTTGCCCGCCGCGCCTGGAAATCGCGGAAATAGGAACACGACGACACCTCCAGCCACTCCTCGCAACCCGCCGCCCACACCTCAAGGTCATACTTGATCGCCGCCACGAAGGAAAGATCCCCTGTGGCAATCATCAGCCTGCGGTAGGGCAGCCCCAGGCGCTGCAAGAGCACCTCGGCATCCGTCGTTAGCCGCTCAAGCTCCTCGCGCCCATGTGCAGGCTCCACAAACTTGACCATCTCCACTTTCTGGAACTGGTGCACCCGCTTGATGCCGCGCACATCCTTGCCGGCCGAAACGCGCTCGCGCCGGAAACAGGGCGTTTGCCCCACCAGATTGATGGGCAGCCGCCCGGGCTCAATGATCTCGTCGCGGTACAGGTTCGTCAGCGGCACCTCGGCGGTGGGGATGAGCCAATAATCCTCCTCGGCGTCGCGGTAGAGATTCTCGCCGAATTTGGGCAGATTCCCCGTGCCTACCATGCACGCCTCACGCACCATAAAGGGGGGATAGATCTCCTCATAGTTATGTTCGGCCACGTGCACATCCACGAACCAATCGGTGAGGGCGCGCTGCAAGCGTGCACCCGCCCCGCGCAGCACATAAAAGCGGCTGCCTGCCACCTTCGCGCCCCGCTCCATGTCCAGAATGCCCAGCCGCTCGCCAATCTCCCAGTGGGGCAGCGGCGTGAAGCCGAGCACTGGCTTGTCGCCCCATTCGGCCAGCGGCACATTGCCCGATTCATCGTCCGCCACAGGCACATCGGCTTCGGGCGTATTGGGAATGCGCAACATGGCATCCTCAAAGTCGGCCTCCACCACGCGCAGCGTCTCGTCCAGTGCAGCAATTTCGTCGCCCACTGTGCTCATGCGCTGTTTGAGTGCATTGGCTTCGTCGCTCTTCTTCTCGCGGAAGAGTTCGCCCATGCGCTTGGAGCCGCTGTTGCGTTCGGCACGCAACGCCTCCACCTGCGTAAGAATATCGCGCCGCTGCTCATCAAGTTCCAGCGCCCTCTCCCACGGTGCGTCAACAGCATTCAATTTGCGCATTGCATCGGCCAGCGCGGCGCGGTTTTCGCGCATCCAGCGAATGTCAAGCATGGTTGCCTCCAAAAAGTGAGTGAATCTGTATGAAGGTCTGGCGCTGGGAAGGGAACAGAGCAATGATCATTGTTCCATCCTCACCCACCAGTATTGCGCAACAAAAAAAAGCCCCTCCGCCATTCCAGGACGAAGAGACTCGTGGTGCCACCTGAGTTTGCGGACATGCGCCCGCCTCATTGCGCCGTAACGGGGCGAGCCGCCCGGCCATTGCCTGCCGGGTGCTCAAGCGGTGCTGACGGGGCGGCGTCCGGCTGCCTTGCACCCTGCGGCAGCTCTCTGAACGGCGCAACCACCCTGCGTGGCCGCTGTCAATGCATCAAGCGATAATCATCAGATACAGCAGAATCAAGTTTACAGCAGCCCTGCTCTATTGCCAAACGCGCAAATAGGCCCGCGCCGGCCCCATGTTACTGTTCTTTGGGTTCCTTTGCTTGTCTTCGCGGCTTAGTGGTGCGTCTCTGCAGTGCGCGCGGGATGCACCACTAAGCGGTGAGATGTTCGCGTTGAGATGTTTGCGTTGAGATGGTGCTTTTCTGCCGCCACGTTAGGTCAGCACGGCGCGGTCGGCCCATTCGGCGGCAAGGCTGCCAATCCCCAGCGGGGCCACGCGCCGCAGCACAACAGCTTCGGTGGCCGCCATATTCTCCAGCAGCCAGCGCAGCACATAGGCGGGCATGTCCGGCTCCACATCAAGACGCACGACCGGCCACGCCTTCTGGCGCGCCAACGCGGCGTGGCGGCCAACCACTTCTGCGCCATGCGCGCCCCGGGGGGATGCCCCGCGCAAGATGCGGAACTGATAGACTCCCTCTACATGCACCCCCGGGAAGAGTTCCTGCACGTGTGCGCGCACAATGTCTTCCGAGAGAACAAAAGTGCGCGGCCCCGCCTGCGCAACGTGGTTGTTACCACCATTCATGGACGCTGCGGCTGCACCCAGCTCGATCAGGCGCGGCACCTTGCGCGGCACCTTGAGGCGCGCGAATGAGGGCATGTCCACATCAAAACTGTTTTCCTGCTGCACCACCGCCAGCAGGTTGAGGCTGTGCGCGCTAATCTGGGGGAAGGGACGGCCGGCATCCACCGCCAGCGGTGTAAGCAGCGGGCGCACGCGCTCTGCAAAGATCGTGCGCATCCACGCGCGCGCATCGG
>DIAV01000048.1:0-2043 GCA_002415895.1 Anaerolineales bacterium UBA5069
ATAGCGTAACACAATGCGCGCCCGGCAGGGAGAGCGTGCAGCAACGGTCCAGCCGCCGACCTGTCACTCTGTACGCGATCGTGTATGCTGGTTGTACATATCATAGCAGCCCCGGCCGCTGGCCTCATGACCACAGGCATACAAATATGGCGAACGCACAGCATCCATACAGCTTGGAACGGGTGGCCACCCGCGTGCCCAGTGTGGGCCCGTGGCGAACGCGCCTGCTGCTGGCACTGGCTTTGTGCCTTTCCAGCGCGCTCAGCATACTCCTCTTCGGCATACGCGTAATCTACGCGGAGAACGCGACCTTCTTCTTCCTGAACTGGAACCTCTTGCTGGCGTGGATTCCGCTGCTGGCTGCGGTTGCAGCGTGGGCTTTGCAGGACGGCGCCAACCGCCCGCGGCTGCGCGTCACGCCCCTGCTGGCGCTCTGGCTGCTCTTCTTCCCCAACGCGCCCTACATCCTCACCGACCTCATTCACCTTGCCCCGCGCGACAACGTGCCCATGTGGTACGATCTGCTGCTCATCCTTTCCTATGCGTGGAACGGGCTGATTCTGGGCTTCGTTTCACTGTGGATTGTGCAGGGGCTGCTGCAGCGCTGGTTTGGCCCCATTGCCGGCTGGGCCGGAGCCGCAGCCGCGATCTTTCTTGCTGCCTTCGGCATCTATCTGGGCCGTTTCCTGCGCTGGAATAGTTGGGATATGATCACCCAGCCGCTTGCAATTGTGCGCCATCTGCTCAGCGCCGCCACCAACCCCACCGAACACATCAAGGCAGTGGTGATTACGCTGGTGCTCTGCGCCATTCTGGGCGCGATGTACTTCACCATTGCGCTGCTCTCGCGCGCGCAAATTGGCACGCATGAAGACCAGAAGCCGTGATAGTCGGGAGTCGGGAGTAGGCACCCCACTCCCCACTCCCGACACCCAACTCCCGACACCCAACTCCCGACCACCCGAAAGATGCCCACCATCGAGCCACTGACACCCGAAGAGAAGGAAGCTTTCCTCTCGCGCGCACGCGCCGAGGGGCGCTCGCTCACATCCGAGGAGCAGTACGCCATCTTTGGGCCACCGCCCGAAAAGGTGGAGGCCTTCCGCGCCACCGAGGTTGTCGATGAGATGGAAGCCGCGCGCCTTGACGCCACCCAGATTGATGGGCTGGCGCGCAATTTCTTCCCCGAGCTGGGCGAAGGCGCACCGGAATCGCCCCGCCTTGTGCGCGGCGTGATCTTTGACCTTCAGGAAACGCTCGCCACCCTCAACCGCCCACACGACGAACTCCTTGCACAGGGCGCAGCCGACGCTGTCGCCTATATGCGCAGCACGGGCATGGAATTGCCCGACAACTTTGCCGCCAGCGTGGTGGAAGCGCGCCGCTTTGCCGAGGAAAAATCCGAGGAAGAGCAGGAAGAGCACCTGGCCGACGATGCGCTCTCCTTCCTGCTCCAATTCTTTGGCTTCCCCACCAGCCGCATGGACCCCGCCGTGCTCAGTCGCGCCGTGGACATCTTCTATGCGCCCGAGATGACGGCATGGCGGCTGCGCCCGGGTGCGCGCGAACTGCTGGCAACGCTCCACGCCCAGGGCTACAAGGTCGCCCTCATGGCCAACTTCAACGCCGAGCGCGTCTTTCAGCGCGCTGTGGACTATCTGGGCATTCGTCCCTGGCTCGACTTATGCATTACCAGCGCCGCCGTGGAGTACCGCAAGCCGGACCCCCGCTTTTTCGAGATAGCGCTGACACGTTGGGACGCGCTGCCCTATGAGGTGGTGGTGGTGGGCGATAGCCGCAAGGAGGAGATTGCGGGCGCGCTTGAAACCGGCTGCCTCAGCGTGCTGCTCGCAGCGCAGGATCTCTCGGCGCAGGTTGCGCACGACAACGACGCGCGCGCGGCAACTGTTCACCCCGACGCCACAATTCACGCGTTGGACGAGTTGCCCGCCATCATCGCCCAGTGGGCCGCGCCCTGAACCAAAGCCCACAGCCGACAGCCACAACCACAACAACATCTCAACGCAAAGCTGCAAAGGTGCG
>DIAV01000048.1:2048-2180 GCA_002415895.1 Anaerolineales bacterium UBA5069
GCAGCTTTGCGTTGAGATGTTGTTCTCACGCCAGGATCACCCATGACCACGCACGAAGCCAGCCGCGCCGTAACTCTCAACCGTCGCTACCCCGAAGCGCCGCTTGTGGGCACCGCCGCCACCGTCTTTAAT
>DIAV01000048.1:2462-2629 GCA_002415895.1 Anaerolineales bacterium UBA5069
TCCCTCCACTGGGATGACGATGGCCGCCTTGAGTACCATTACATTGTTATTGAGTATTGGGCCACACTGGCCGGAGGCGAGCCCACCGCCGCCGACGACGCCGCTGCTGTTGCCTGGGCCGACCTCGATGATTTGGAGCAATGGGCGCTGCTGCCCGACACGCTGCG
>DIAV01000264.1 GCA_002415895.1 Anaerolineales bacterium UBA5069
GTTTGTCTTTGCGTTGAACTTAGTCGGCGGCGAAGCGCCAGAAGGGGCCGTTGAGGCCCACGCCCGCAAGGATAGCCTCCACCTCGGCCGCGCTGCGCCCCTTGTAGCCGGCGTCAAGCCGAGTGGCGTACCACGCCTGCGCCAGGGTCCACACCTGGTCCAGCGGGAGCACCGCGCCCCTGGCCAGGCCACGGGCAGCGCACCATGCATCCACCGCCTCTTCCGACCGGAAGAGCAGCATATTTGCTCAGGTAAAGACAATATCGTCGTACCATTGGCGCAGCGGCAGCGGAAAGTGGACGACGGCGGCCTCGGCCTCGAGCGCGCCGTTGCGCACCTGGCAGCGGAACTTGCCCTGCTCGCCGGGGACTTGCGCAGTGGCAACGCCGTCGCGCCCAAGCGCAGCCAGAATGCCTAGCGCATCCCACGCGCAGTTGGCATCGTAGCCCGTAGCGTTGCTGGTGACGCGGAAGCCCGTGGGCACGTTGGAGAAGGGGTGCATCATGAGGAGGCGGCCATCGGCAGCCAGGACGAGCAGGTGTGCATCGTGCAGGCGCTGCAACACAGCGCGCAGTGCGTCCATGCGCAGCCCCATTTCCATGGCCACGTCTTCAAGCATGGGGGCGCGGCCTGCCTCTGCCAGTTCATTAATCATATAGTGCCGGACGCGCAGATCGCTGTCGCTGGGTGCAGTCATATGGCCTCGTTTTCAGAAATGGGGATGGACAGAACTGAGTGGACCTGCGCGCAATGCGGGCATGTTACAGGCTGCAACTGCGCGTGCGGCGGCTATCTCACACACAACGGGTATCTCTCGGTGTAAAGCTATGCCTCTGGCGATCAGGGATCAAGCGCTGAATCGAGACGCTCGTTGTTGGCGCGTACGGCGTCATAGCGATTGCGGGCGTTGCTGAGCACATCGCCCAGCGCCTCAATGCGGGCGCGCAAGTCCACCTCGCTGGCGGCTGCTTCCCACGCCGCGCGCAGGAGATCCTCAAAGGACTTGTCGCCTTCAATACTGCCCAGGATCAGGTCAAGCTCACCGATCACCAGCTCAAACATGCGAATCTTGCGGGCGAGCAGGTCAATGACATGCGCCTCAATTGTCTCGTTGCACGAGAGGTTGTAGATGATCACCTCGTGCGCCTGGCCCAGGCGGTGGAGGCGACCAATGCGCTGCTCAACACGCATGGGGTTCCACGGTAGATCATAGTTGATCAGTTGGTGGCAAAACTGGAGATTGCGTCCCTCGGCGCCGCTCTCCGTGCTCACCATTACGCGCACGCCGGCTTCGGCGTCATCGTCCTCAACCTCAGGCGCGCCGCCCTTGTTGGTTGTGGGGGCGTTGCCCTTGAAGGCGGCCACGGCGGCTTCCTTCTGCTGAATGCTCAGGCCGCCATGAAAGCCCACACAGGAGATCTCCCAACTGCGCAGGTGATCAAGGATGGCTTCGAGGGTTTCACGGTACTCGGTAAAGATGAGGAACTTGCCGGGCGTGCTCATGAGGATGTCGCGCACGGCGAGCAGCTTGCGCCCCGTGTCAATGGACTCGGCAAGGGTGAGAAAACGATTCAGTTCCGCGCGCACGGCATCGCCATGTTCGCGGTCGGCGGTCATTTTGCGCAATGTGGCGGCGAGCGCCTGCGGGCTGCTGCTAAGCTCCTTCTGGAGCGTGATCAATGTGAGGCGCAACGACTTGTTGCTGTCAATATCCTTGAAACGGCGGCGGATGTAGTCGGTGACTTCGGCATAAAGCTGCCACTCCGGCTCACTCAAATCCAAATGCACAATTGCGGCGCGCCGGCGCGGGAAGGTGATGTCCACCTTGCTGCGCCGGTTGCGGATCATGACATCGTTGAGCAGGCGGCGCAGCGTGCCCGAATTCTTGGGCTGGCGCACGTCTGACTGCACGAGGAAGTGGCGGCGGAAGGCGCGCACGGTGCCCAACTGCCCGGGTGTGAGGATGGTCACGAGACTGTAGAGTTCGAGCAGGTCATTCTGTACGGGTGTGGCCGTGAGCATGAGCACATAGCGCTTGCGCAGGCGGTTGACGAACTGCCACGCCAGCGTGTTGCGGTTCTTGAGCTTGTGCGCCTCGTCAACAATCAGCAGGTCGTACTCGCGGCCCAGAATGGTGTCGGCGTAGTTCTTGAGCTTGGCGCGGTCGAGGCTGACGATCCAGCGACCTTCGTCGGCATTGAGGACAGATTTCCAATCCTGCGTGCGCTCCATCACGGTGAACTCTTCATGGAACTTCTCGGAGAGTTCTTCGCGCCACTGTTCGGTGAGCGAGGCCGGGGTGAGGACGAGCACCGTGCGCACGAGGCCGCGCACGATGAGTTCCTTCATGACAATGCCCGCTTCGATGGTCTTGCCCAGGCCCACCTCGTCGGCCAGCAGGGCGCGGCCGCGCATGTCGCGCAAGGCGCGCAGGGCGGCGTCAATCTGGTGCTCGTAGTGGTCTACGGCTAGTTCTTCAAGGCAGAGCAACTGGTCGAAGCCGCGGCTCAGCCGCAGCGCCTCACCCTGGAGCCGCAACTGGTAGATGTCCAGTGGCTCGGCAGGGCGGATGCGCCCGTTGATGCGGAAGAAGTTCTCGAGGTTCTGCGGCGCTTCAATGACGCGCGGCGGCAGGTGGATGCCCAGCTCCGTAAAGCGCGCCGACATGACCTGATCGACGTTATAGCGATGGCCGCAGCGGAAGCAACGCGTGGCGGTTTCTTCATCCAGCCAGCCGCAGTCGGGGCAGCGCTTGCCCAACGTGGCCTCGGTGCGCACGGGCTTCTTGTTGGATTTGGGCTCGGGTGCGCTTTCGGGCAGTTCAAGCCACTCAAAGCGGCCGCCCGCGCTCTTGTCTGCGGGGGATGGTGGGTTTGGTGATGATAGGTGCATGGGTGAATTATCAACGCGCACAGGCGCAATTGCAAGGGTGTAATTGTTTTGCGCCCGTGCCGGTCGTGAGCCGATGGGTGAGAAGCCTCCAACCCCAAACACGCATGGCCTTTGCCTGCCCTCTGTGGCATAATGGCGTACACAACCGAATGCGTACCACAGCAGCGTTTCATCGAGGACATCATTGTGAACAAATTCGTTGCCGTGCGGAAGCGCCCTCCCCTGGGCGTGGAGAGAAGGGCGGGCGTTACGCTTGAAGAGCGGCGCCTGCTTGCGATTGAAGCAATCGACGTCATTGAAAACGCCGCAGATGCCGAGCGTCTTGAGTCGATTGGCCTGAGTTACGTCCATCCCGAAGACTTTAACCCCGAAGCAGAAAACGCATTCCATCGGCTGCCCTACGTAGACGCATTTGTCGTCGAGACAGTTGACCGCCACCTTGCCGAGCAGGCGCGCGAGATTCTGGAAGACGATTATGTGGTTGCGCCGGATGTCGCGTTGGGTATGCCGATTCCCACGGCGTGGACGCCCACCGTGCGCGAGCCGGACCCCTCCAAGCGCTGGCCCGAGTCTACGGGGGTGGCATTGGCACACAGCAAGGGTGTGACGGGCAAGGGCGTGATTGTGGGTGTGCTGGACACGGGCTGCGACGCTGATCATATAGAGTTCCGCGGCAAGCGCATCAATTTCCGTTATGTGCCGCTCAATGCCGTAACCGACGCGATGCGCGCTGTGCGCGGTTTTGATGTGGATGGACACGGCACACACGTCTGTGGCATTCTGGCGGGCGAGAATATCGGCATTGCGCCCGATTGCGAGTTGATGGTCGCCTCGGTGCTGGAGAGCGAGACGCTGAAGACGTCGCTCGATCGCGTGATCATTGGCCTCGACTGGATGCTCTCGCAGTTCAGCCGGCCTGAGCATCTCTCCAAACCAATTATTATCAACATGTCATTGGGCTTCCCGCCCGAGGCGCTCAAGCTGCCTGCCTACCGGCGCGCAGCCGAAATCTTCCGCAAGGTGCTGCGCACGTTGACCGACGATTTTGGGGTGCTGGCGGTGGTGGCAATCGGCAATGACGGCGTGGGCCAGATGCGCGCGCCGGGCTTCTATCCCGAATGTCTGGCGGTGGGGGCTGTGGACTTTGAGTACAATGTCGCTGACTACAGCGGCGGCGGCATCTCGCCGATTTCGGGGAAATCTAAGCCCGACATCGCGGGCATTGGCAGCGACGTGGTGAGCGCGTTTGAACGCACCATGGCCAACCGCAGCCGCTATGTGCGGATGAGCGGTACAAGCATGGCATCGCCCTACGTGGCCGGGATTGCGGCGCTCTACGCGTCGGTCAAGCCCGACCTGCAAGGGGTGGATTTGCGCAAGCGCCTTGTGTCGAGCGCACTGCCGCTGCGAGACGGCCCGGACCGCGTGGGCGCCGGGCTGGCGCGCTACGTCAACTACGGAGGTTAGCCATGGCAACAACGGGCAAATCCGCCCGCAAGAGTGTGCGCGGGCAGACGGCAGAGAGCGTGATCTACAAGGTGATGGTTGCCTTGCGTGGGGTTGAGCAGGCGGGGGCGGGTTGTGATGACCGCGTGTCGAAACATGCCGCCATGCGCAGTGCAGCCAAAGAGGGGCGGCGCAACGTTGTGGCATGGCTCAAGGAGCAGGATGTACAGGGACAGTACAAGCACGTGAGTGAGGCAACTGCCTTTGGCACCTTTACCATGGAGTGCAGCGCGGCCGTGGTGCGCCTGCTGAAGCGCGCGCCGGGGGTGCAAAGCGTTGTGCGCGTAAGTGACGTGCCGCTGGAAATCGTCAGCCTGAAGCGTTAATGTATGCGGGACCCGACCACCCAACACCCAACCACCATGCTCTCATCTGACTACCCAATGCTGCCTGTAGCCGAAGCCCTGGAGATTGTGTTGCGCGAGGCGCAACCGCTGCCGCCGCGCCGTCTGCCCGCGGCACAGGCTTTGGGGCTGGTGCTGGCCGAAGAGGTGAGGGCCGCTGCGCCGCTTCCCCCCTTTGCCGCCTCAATCAAGGACGGCTATGCCGTCGTGGCTGCGGACGGGCCGGGCGTGTATCCACTGGCAGGGCGCATTGCTGCTGGGGAAATGGCCGATTTTGTGCTGCAACCGGGCGCAGTCGCCTACATTACAACGGGCGCGCCTCTGCCGCGTGGTGCAGATGCTGTTGTGCAGGTGGAAGATACACGTGTGGCGGCAAATGGCGGTGTGGAGATTCTGCGCGCGGCGCGCCCGGGTGAGGATGTGCGGCCGGTGGGCTATGACATTGCCACCGGCGCGCAGGTGTTGAGCGCGGGCGAACGCCTTGGCCCCGCCGAGCTGGGGCTGATTGCGGCGGTGGGTGTAACCGACCTGCTGGTCTATGCGCGGCCACGCGTGGGTGTGCTTTCCACGGGCGACGAGCTAACGCTGCCCGGCGCGCCGCTGCTGCCCGGGCGCATCTATGACAGCAATGGCCCTACCCTGCGCGCCGCAGTGGAATGGGCGGGCGGCGAGGTCGTTGATCTGGGCATTGGCCCCGATGTCGAATCGGTGCTGCGGGTTGCCCTGGACCATGCCATTGGCACATGCGACATCATCCTCACCAGCGGCGGCGTGAGCATGGGCGAGCTGGACCTCATCAAGAAGCTTGTGGCCGCAGCGGGCACGGTGCATTTTGGCAGGCTGCGCATGAAACCAGGCAAGCCCTGCACCTTTGCAACATTGCCCGCGCCGGACACCGGCACAGAAGGTGGGCGCAAGGTGTTGCTTTTCGGGCTGCCCGGCAACCCGGTCAGCAGCCTGGTCACCTTCTATTTGCTTGGACTGCCCGCCGTGCGCCGCCTGGGGGGGTGGAAGAATTCCACGCTGCCGCGCGTACAGGCTGTGCTTGACGCGCCCGTGCAACTCGACAGCACGCGCCCTGAGTACCACCGTGCACGGCTGACATGGGACGAGACGCTGCATGGCGGCTCGGGTGGCTGGCTGGCAACAAGCACCGGCAGCCAGGCCAGCAGTCGCCTGCTCAGCATGCATGGGGCCAACGCGCTGCTTGAATTGCCACAGGCCGAGGGCCAGCTGCCCGCAGGGGCGGTGGTGGCCGCCTTGTTGTTGACGCAGGCAACCGGCAGCCAATAGCGAACCCAAATGCTTTGCGGTATCAGACTCGCAATCAAGTTGAGATCACACATGACAAACCTAACCCATCTTGACGCACAGGGCCACGCCACCATGGTGGACGTTGGCGAGAAGGCGGCCACAGCGCGCATTGCAGTTGCGCAGGGCGAGGTGCGCATGTTGCCTGCGACGCTGGCCGCCATCCGCGACGGCAGCGTGCCCAAGGGCGACGTGCTGGCGGCGGCGCGCATTGCCGGCATTATGGCAGCCAAACGCACGCCGGAGTTGATTCCGCTCTGCCATACCCTATTGCTCACCAGCGTTGGCGTCGACTTTGAGATTGATGAAGCGCAGAGTCGGGTTATCATTACGGCAATTGTCAGCTGCCAGGGGCAGACTGGCGTCGAGATGGAGGCGCTGACGGCTGTCAGCGTGGCGGCGCTCACAATCTACGACATGACCAAGGCGCTGGAGAAGACGATGATGATTGGTGCGATCCGCCTGCTCCGCAAGCAGGGTGGAAAGTCGGGCGTCTGGGTGCGGGACGAATACTCACTGGAGGGCAACGCATGAATGTATCTGTGCGCTTGTTTGCCACATTGCGCCAGCAAGCGGGCTGGAAGGAGCACTCCTTCAACCTGGACGATGGCGCCACTTTGCGCGACCTGATCAACCTTCTCGATGCCACGCAGCCCGACCTGGCGCTCAGCACGCGCACCTACTACGCAGCGGTGAATGAGGAGTATGCGAAAGGTGACTGGCCGCTGCATGACGGTGACACGGTGGGCATCTTCCCGCCTGTTTCGGGAGGCAGCCAGGGCGTGCCTGAAGAGACCGCCAAGCTCTTTGCGCTTGTGGAGACGCCACTCTCGCTGGACGACATTGTGGCGCGTGTGACGCGCCCCGATTGCGGTGCGATTACCACGTTCGCGGGCATGGTGCGCGGCGAGACGGCCACCGACAGCGGTGTGCGCGGCACCGATTTCCTCGAGTACGAGGCGTATGCCGCCATGGCCGAGCGCACGATGGCGCAAATCGGTGATGAGATTCGCCAGCGCTGGCCCAGAGTGCAACTCGTGAGCATTCTGCACCGCACGGGGCGCATTGAGGTGGGCGAGCCCAGCGTATTGATTGCTGTGACAACGCCGCATCGTGGCGATGGCTGCTTTGAGGCGTGCCAATATGCAATTGAGCGGCTGAAAGCCATTGTGCCCATTTGGAAACAGGAGAACTGGAGCGACGGGCAGGTTTGGGTGGAAGGGCCCCGTCACCCGGAGCTTGAGCTGGACCCGCCGAGTTGAAGCGGGGCTTCGCGAAGCGGAAGCCCCGCTTCGATGTTTAATCATTGGTCAGGAGATGAACGATGGCGCGCCTCTCGGTTTGTGTTGAGATGTTATGGTCGCACTTGCCTTTTGAAGAGCGGATTCAGCGTGCCGCCAAAGCCGGCGTGCAGGCCATTGAGTTCTGGGATTACAGCAAAGAGGAGAGTGGCGCGATTGCCGCGGCAACACGTGCAGCGGGCGTGCAGGTTGCCGCGTTTGTCTGCGAGCCGGGCTTTGCGTTGACGGGGCCAACCCCAGTTGCGGAACACGTGACGGGCGTTCGCCGCGCTGCCGCTGTGGGACGTGAACTTGGCTGCGCCACCTTGATTGTAACGGCGGGCAACGTTGTTGCAGGCGAAACGAGTGAGGCGACGCGGCGGCGCGTCCTGCGCAAGTTAACGGCCATGGCGGTTGCCGCCGCAGAGGAGAATGTGACACTGGTGCTGGAGCCGCTCAACCCCTTCATTGACCACCCAGGCTACTGGCTGACGGAAATGGCGCAGGCCGCCGACCTCGTTGAGGAGGTGGGTATTGAGCACTTGATGATTCTCTATGACATCTACCATCAGCAGTTGACTGAGGGCAAGATCATTGTCAATCTGCGCCGCTACGCACCCCTGATCGGCCACATCCACGTGGCGGCAACGCCGGGCCGCACCAATCTGGTTGGCGGCGATCTGGACTACAGGGCAATCTTTGGCGCAATTGACCAGGTGGGCTACACAGGTTATGTAGGGCTTGAACTGAGGCCTTCGGGCACGCCGGAGGAAGCCGTGGCTGAAGCCCTGTCCCTGCTGCCATAAGCGCAACAGAGCGGTGCGAATATGAAGCCTTCGTTGACCGCCGACGTGATACCACTGTGAAACCCCCAGTCACCACCCATTTGCGCCTTTGTGACTTTGCGTTGCAATGTGGTTTTTTGTGCCGGTATGAATGTAATGCGCTTGCGGCGTATGGTTGCGCATGCACCGTGCTAATGTTATAGTGGGCGTAGAACTCCAACGTACTCCCTTTACATCTCGCAACTACCCGTTCACCCATGGCGCGCACAACGCCCTTCGTGCCTGCAACAGGCTGATTTTCGACAGGCTGAGCCGACCGCGATTGCCTCCGGTTGCTGCTGATTACCGTGTTGCCATTTTCCCCAGTTGTGTTCTACAGCGCTCTGCTGATCGGACCCTGTGATCTTTTGTGTAGGGTAGGCGCATCAATCCACCGTGAACCGATTGTTGAATCCACGTAGTCTCAGTCAAAGCCAGTTATCCAGTAAAGGAGATCTGCATGAACCTGCATCCCCGGCTGCGCAGTGTCGCGCTGCTTGGCCTTATGGTAGCAATGTTGCTCATTGTGGGCGCGTGTGTGGCGCCGCCGGTTGCCACCAGCGGCAGCACTGAGGCTGCGGCCCCGGTTGAAGGTGCGCCTGCCGCAGCTGTAAGCGGCGAACTCAATGTGCTCTGCATTCCGCAGGTTGAGTGGTGCGAAGGCATGAAGTCGGAATTCGAGAAGGTCTACCCCGACATCACAGTCAACTTCGTGCGTATGTCCAGCGGTGAATCGCTCACGCGCATTCGCAACGAGAAGGACAACCCGCAGTTTGACATTATGTGGGGCGGCCCGGTTGACGCGTATGTGGCGGCAGCGCAGGAGGGTCTGCTGGAGGCCTACGACTCGCCCAATGCTGCGGCGATTTTGGACCCCGAGCTGATGAAGGATGCCAATAACTTCTGGGTCGGCATTTATGTTGGTTCGCTGGGCTTTGGCACCAACACCAACTGGCTTGCCGAGAATCCCGGGGTGGAAGCGCCCAAGAGTTGGGAAGACCTGTTGAAGCCCGAATTCACCGGGCAGATCATGGTGGCGCATCCGTCGAGCTCAGGCACCTCCTACACGGCGCTGTGCACAATTCTGCAACTGAAGGGTGAGGAAGCGGGCTGGCAGTATCTGCGCGAATATGCAGCGCAGGTGAATCAGTTTACGAAGAGCGGCGCAGCGCCGGCCAAGTTTGTGGGCCAGGGTGAGGCCGCAGTCGGCATTGTCTTCTCGCACGACATTGTGGCCGAGATTGAGAAGGGATCGCCCATGGTCCTGACCTTCCCTGAGGAGGGCACGGGCTTCGAGATTGGCGGCATGGCGCTGCTGGCGGGCGCGGACCACCCCGATGCGGCAAAGTTGTGGTTTGACTGGGCGCTGTTGCCTGCCACGCAGGAACTCGGCCCCAAGTATGCAGCCTACCAGGCGCCCACAGTCGAGGGTGCAACACCTTCACGCCCTGAACTGCTCGAAGCCAAGCTGATTGACTACGACTTTGATTTCTGCGGCACAAACAAGGTGGCCTTCATTGATCGCTTCACCAATGAAATGGCCGCCGCCGACAACCTGAAGGAATAGTCCGACAGGCTGTACCCAAGGCATGACACAATGTGAGAGCAGGGCATGCGTACGTACGCATGCCCTGCTCTCACGGGTCGTCTCTCGTTGCACTTCCTCTTGCCCTCCAAACGCCTTACCCCAAGCGTCACCCTATGGCCATACACACTGTTCCACCCTTGACTCCACGGCCTGCTCCCCAAACATCTGCCTGGCGGCGCGCGATTGCGCGCTCATGGCAGGAGTTCCGCATGATTGGGCAGGACCCTGTGCTGGCGCTGGGCCTTGCGGGCGTCATCAGCTTCGTCTTTCTCTTCATTGCGCTGCCGCTGCTGCGCGTGATCTGGCAAGGTTTCTACTCGAGTGATACGGGTGAATTTAGCCTTGTCTACTTCACGCGTTTTGTAGACCCGGTGTGGGCGCCCCATTTGTGGACGACGGTGCGCAACACCCTTGTCATGGGCATTGGCGCGGCCACAGGTGGCACAGTGGTTGGCTTCATCTTTGCCTACACGCTTGTGCGCTGCAATATGCCCTTTGCGCGCACGGTGCATATGACAAGCCTGCTGCCCACGATTTCGCCCCCGTTTGCCATCGCCATTGCCTCGATTCTGCTCTTTGGACGCAACGGCATGATTACCCGCCAACTGCTGGGTATGCGCTTTGGGCCGGGCGACAATGACATTTACGGGCTGGACGGGCTGATCTTTGTGCAGATCGTCACCTTCTTTCCGGTGGCATACCTGATTCTGCGCGCCATGCTTGAGCACATTGACGCCTCTATGGAGGAGGCCGCCCTGAGCCTGGGGGCAAGCAAATTTCACATTTTCCGCACGGTTACCCTGCCGCTGATGATGCCGGGGGTTGCCGCCTCGTTTCTGCTGCTCTTCGTGGAATCGCTTTCGGACCTGGGCAACCCGCTCCTCCTGGGCGGCAACTCGAACGTACTCTCTACAGAAATTTATCTGGCCATCAACGGCCAACTGGACCAGCAGAAGGGCGCGGCGCTGTCACTGGTGCTGCTGATTCCCACGCTGGCGGTCTTCCTTGTGCAGTATTACTACCTGCGCAACAAGTCCTACGTTTCCGTGACGGGCAAACCCACAACGGGGCGCGTCTTTGTGCGCGAACCTGTGACGCGCTGGACGATGATCACCATGACGCTGCTCACGCTGGCGCTGGTGCTGCTGCTCTACTTTACAATTCTGGCGGGATCATTCACCAAGTTGTGGGGCATTAACAACGAACTCTATTTTGGCAACTATGCAACGGCGCTGACACGCGGCATGAGCGCCATTCTTTCAACCACCTTCCTGTCGGCGCTGGCCACGCCGCTGGCTACGGGCGTGGGCATGGTGATTGCCTTCCTGGTGGTGCGGCGCACCTTTGCGGGCAAGCAGGCATTGGACTTCATATCCAACCTGGGCGGCTCGGTGCCGGGCACGATTCTGGGTGTTGGCTACATAATTGTCTTTGTGCAGGCGCCGTGGTTTGCCGTGGCAGCCGTGTATGCGCTGCTGGCAGCCGTGCTGATTGCGCGTTTGGGGCGCGGCTGGCCCATGCAGATTGCGCTTCTGCTGGGGGCCACCTTTGTGGGCTACTACTTTAACTGGCTGCCCTATCTGCTTGGGCTATCGGAAGATGGCTGGCGGCTGCTGGTTGCGGCGGGCTTTGCCTTGCTGGCTGTGGTTGGCGCGGCCTGGGCGCCTCCCGCCAAGCGGCGCATTGTTGTCGTTGTGCTGGGCGCGGTGGCGGCGGTTCTGCTCATTTACACGCTGAGCCCGCTGGTGCTGGATCCCCTGGCACGCTGGGGACGCACGCTGCCCGGCCTGATGGCGCCACGTGTCATGGCGCGCATTGTGGCGCTGCTGGAGATGCTGACGCAGCCAACCGTGGCCATTGTCGGCTTCACCGCACTGGCGCTTGGCTCGTTTGCTGTGCAGGCCGTGCGCCCTGCCATGCGTCCGGTGATGGCCTTTGGCGTCATGGCCTTCAGCGCATCGCTGATCTTCTATGGCGAATCACTCACGCTGATCGGCACACCCTACATCATTCTGGCGGCCTATGCCGTGCGCAGCCTGCCGGCATCAGTGCGCGCGGGGATTGCCTCGCTCCAGCAAATTGACCCCTCGATTGAAGAAGCGTCCAACATTCTGGGCGGTGATGCGCAATACACCTTCCGCAAGGTGACGCTGCCGCTCATGCTGCCCGCACTCTTTGCGGGCATGGTCTTCGCCTTTGCGCGCCACATGACAAGCCTCTCGGCGGTTATCTTCCTGACGACGGCGCAGTGGCCGATTCTGACAGTGTGGATTCTGAGCGAGGTGGAGCAGGGAGGCATGAGCGTGGCCGCTGCCTACTCCGTGATTTTGATTGCAATTGTGCTGGCGGCGATTGGGCTGATGCAGTTGTGGCTTGGCCGCACCTATGGCTCGCGCGATGTGGATATGACGATTAGTGGCTAGAGTGACAACATTGCAACGCAGTGCCGCCGCGGACTTAAGGAAGTGGAATGACCCGTTGCATGGCGGCAGGCGACGCCGCGCGCGCATGTGCGTCATTGCAGTTATCTTTTTTGTACCGTTGCTTTACTTGTACAGAGTCCACCGCGACGAGATAGGTCGCGCTTGCGCTGCAATGGCATTGAAATCGGTTGGTTCTTAACAGACAGGACATGAATTGTGCTGCTTGCGTTGCAGAATGTCTCCAAACACTTTCCCAGCCGCGACGGCAGTGGCCTGGTTTACGCCGTTGATGATGTTTCACTGGACATTGCAGAAGGCAAGTTCGTCACGCTGCTGGGGCCGTCGGGCTGTGGCAAGACGACGACGCTGCGGCTGATCGCGGGCTTTGAGTTCCCCACTGCAGGCACGATTATGCTGGAGGGGCGCAACATTAATGAGAGCCCACCCAATCAGCGCGGGATGTCGATGGTTTTTCAGAGTTACGCGATCTTTCCTCACCTGAATGTCTTCGAGAACGTTGCCTACGGGCTGCGCATCAAGAAGATGGCGGAGAACGACATCAAGCGCGCTGTGGGCAAGGTATTGGAGCTGGCGGAACTGGAGGGGTTGGAGAATCGCGCGCCCAACCAGTTGAGCGGCGGCCAGCAGCAGCGTGTTGCGTTGGCGCGTGCGCTGGTGATGGAACCCAAGGTGCTGCTCTTTGACGAGCCGCTGAGCAATCTGGACGCCAAACTGCGTGTGCAAATGCGCAGCGAGATTCGGCGCATTCAGCAGGAGCTTGGCATTACAAGTGTCTACGTGACGCACGATCAGGATGAGGCCATGGTGCTTTCA
This sequence comes from Anaerolineales bacterium UBA5069, assembly GCA_002415895.1. Lineage (GTDB taxonomy): Bacteria > Chloroflexota > Anaerolineae > Caldilineales > Caldilineaceae > UBA5069. The sequence continues at coordinate 13,003 of DIAV01000264.1, forward strand.
GATATGATCGTGGTCATGCACGCCGGGCGCATTCAGCAGGTGGGGTCGGCCGTGGAGATTTACCGGCGGCCGCGCACGCGCTTTGTGGCCGACTTTATTGGCCGCGCCAATTTCCTGCCCGTGGTGGTTGAGGAGCGTGTGGCGGATGGCTGGCGCTGCCGCCTGCTGGAGACATCGCTGGTGGTGCCCAATGCCGCCGCCGACACGCTGGCGGCGGGCGATGAGGCCTTGTTGCTGCTGCGTCCCGAATCAATTCGTGTGACTACAGCCGCCGATGGGGTGCTGGCGGAAGCGACCCAGCAGTCGTTGCGTCTGCCTGCACGCGTCAAACACAGCGCGTATCTGGGCAGCGTGGTCGAGTACGAGATCGAGTTACAGGGGCAGCCCTTGCTTGCCGTGCGCCACGACCCGTCGGAGGAGCATCTCTACCCGGCGGGCACCGAGGTGGCGGTGGAACTGTTGCGCAGTAACCTCTTTCTGCTGCCGGCGGTGTAACGCGAAGCAAGGCCTGTGTAAACAAGCGTGCATCCCACTTGTCCGCGCACGCGGGTATCTGCGCGCAACCACCTTTTTCCCCTTGTGCGGCAGGCGTGCGGCGCGTACCATGCAAGTCCATGGATGCTCCTTCGCTTGACCTCGAACGCACGCTCTGTGGCGTATCGCCGGCCTACTTCCTCGAGCATTATGTTGCCATTGAAAGCCCTGAAGTGGGCGACTGGGTGCCTTTCCACCTCTGGCCTCAGCAGCGGCGCGCGCTGACAACGCTCCACACCAACCGTAAGGTGGTCATTCTCAAGGCGCGCCAGCTGGGGCTGACATGGCTCTCGCTGGGCTTTGCGTTGTGGCTCATGGTGACGCAGCCGCCGGCGGTTGTGCTGCTCTTCTCCTTGCGCGAGGCGGAGGCTGTGGAACTGCTGCGGCGGCTGCGCGCTATGCACGCGCGCCTGCCCGCCTGGCTGCGCGATGCGCCGGGCGGCAGCGCGACGGCCACGCGCTGGGAATTGGCCACCGGCTCGCGCGCCCATGCCTTCTCCACGCAGAGCGGGCGCTCCTACACGGGCACGCTGGCGATTGTGGACGAGGCGGACTTCGTACCCAACCTGGCGGCCTTCCTCAACGCCGTCAAGCCCACCGTAGACGCTGGCGGCCGCCTGCTGCTCATTTCCACGGCCGACAAGGCGCAGCCGCTCAGCCCCTTCAAGCGCATCTACCGTGCCGCCGCAGCCCAACCGGGCGGCGACGCAAACGCCTATGCGCCGCTCTTCCTGCCCTGGTATGCGCGGCCTGAGCGTACGCCGGCGTGGCGTGCGCGCGTTGCCGCGGAGATGTTTGCCCAGCGCGGCAGCCATGACGACTTCTTTCAGGAGTATCCCGCGACGGCGGATGAAGCGCTGCGCGTGCGTTCGCTGGCAGCGCGCCTGCCCGCGGCGTGGATTGAACGCATTACAACTGAGGAGCCACCCTTGCCTGCCGCCACGTTGCCGCCGGCGCTGGCGGGCTTGCCCGGCCTGCGTGTCTTTGCGCCGCCTCAGCCGGGCAACCGGTATGTGGCCGCCGCCGACCCGGCCGAGGGCAACCCGCACAGTGATGAGAGCGCGCTGGTGGTGCTGGATGCCATGAGCGGGGCACAGGTCGCGTTGCTGGCCGCGCCAATTGCGCCCGATCTCTTTGCACTTCATGCTGCCGCACTCTGTCGCTGGTACGCCGATGCGCCGCTGCTTGTGGAGCGCAACAACCACGGCCACGCCGTGCTGGGCTGGCTGGCCGAACAGGGGGTGGAACTGCTGCATGGCCCTGATGGCCGCCCGGGCTGGCTGACAACCGCCGTAAGCAAAACGCGCGTCTGGGATGAGGCGGCGCGTCGCATTGCCGCCGAGGGCTGCACGATTGCCGACGGCGAGACGGCCGCCCAGCTTGCCCTGGTGGAAGCCTCTACGCTGCGCGCCCCCACCGGCCACCATGATGACCGCGCGATGGCCTTTGTGCTGGCGCTGCACGCGCTGGGCAGCGCGGCCCCGCCGCCCACACCACCCGTTGCTCCCGCCGATCCTCTGTGCGACTACGATGCCCACGCCTTCAGTTAAGTTGAAGTGGTGCATCTCTGCAGTGCGCGGCGATGGTTGCGGGATCGTAGCGGGGGGCTTCCAGCCCTCTGGCTTTTGCGCTGCGTCTCTGAAGTGCGCGGCGATCGTAGCGGGAACGTAGCGGAGGGCTTCCAGCCCTCCGGCTCTTGCGCGACGCAGCCCGACGGCCCAGGCCACAGCGCCGGCGCGGCGTGAAGCGTCGTGCCGTGCAGGGGTCTGAAACGGAGGGCTGGAAGCCCCCCGCTACGAGCGCCGCACACTGCAGAGACGCACCATTTAGGCGCAGCGGTCTTGATGCAAGGGCGCGAGGTGCGCCCTTGCATCAAAACTGCCGCATTCACGTGGATTCGAGTTTGGCAGCTCTGCGACAAAGAGGGTCCGTCATACGTATGGGTTGTTGCGTGCGCGTTTTGGCCCTGGGCTGATACAATGGCTCTGCGGCCCTGATGGTTTGTGCCGCGCCAAACAATTCCGCATTGCTCCAGACAGGACACTCCGTTGCAGCAGTTGCTATCGACCGAACACCTACAGGTGCTCCGCAGCGAACGCTCAGTCATCGAGGAGACGCGCGTTCAGCTCGCGCGCCTGAATGCCGAAGATGATGATCTTGCCCTGCTCAAGCGCAGCCTCGAACAACTGGATGAGCTTTTTCTGCTTGTGGTTGTGGGTGAGTTCAATGCAGGCAAGACGGCTTTTCTCAACGCCATGCTGGGCAGCAAGCTGCTGCCCGAGGGTGTAACGCCCACCACGGCGCGCATTCACGTGCTGCGCCACGGCGAGGCGCACCGTCACGACAGGGTGGGCGATGACTACGATGTGGTCTACCTGCCTGTGGAGTGGCTGCGCGAGATCAACCTTGTGGACACGCCCGGCACCAATGCCGTTGTGCAGCGCCACCAGCAGATTACCGAGCACTTTGTGCCGCAGAGTGACCTCGTCCTTTTTGTGACGAGTGCAGATCGCCCCTTTAGCGAGAGCGAACGCGCGTTTCTGGCGCGCATCCGCGAGTGGGGCAAGAAGGTTGTCATCGTCGTCAACAAGATCGACCTGATCGAAGCGCCGGCAGACCGGCAGACGATTCTGGACTTTGTGCGCGACAACGCGCGCACGCTGCTGGGCATCGATCCGCAGATCTTCCCCGTGAGCGCGCGCCTTGCGCAGCAGGCGCGCGCCGCGGCCAACGGCGGCGCGCCGCGCGGCCCCGTGTGGGATGCAAGCCTTTTCGCGCCCCTGGAAAAATACCTGCTCGAAACACTTGACAATGGCGCACGCTGGCGGCTCAAGCTGGAGAATCCACTTGGTGTTGCCTCACGGCTGCTCGACAAGTACATTACAGTCGTGAGCGAGCGCCAGGCGCTGCTTCGGAGTGATTTTGAGACGCTCGACACCATTGACGGACAACTGGCCGCCTACGAGCAGGATATGCGCCGCGACTTTCAATACCAGTTCGCGCGCGTGGACAACGTGCTTTATGCCATGGCCGAACGGGGCGACAAGTTCTTTGATGACACAATGCGCCTGACGCGCATTATTGACCTGATGAATGGCTCCAAGATCAGTGCTGCGTTTGACCGTGAGGTGATCGGCGACACCAGCCGCGATCTCGAGCGCCATGTCAATGGACTGATCGACTGGATGGTGGACAAGGATTACCGCCAGTGGCGCGCGATTACTGAGTACTTGAACCGGCGCTGGTCGCAGCACGCGGACCGCATTGTGGGCAGCCTGGGCGCCGATTTTGAAACGAATCGCGAGCAACTGCTGACCAGCGTGGGCAAGGAAGCGCAGCGGCTGATCGACAGCTATGACCGCAACGCCGAGGCCGACAAGCTGGCGCAGGACGTGCAGACGGCCATTGTCAACACGGCGGCGATTGAAGTGGGCGCGCTGGGGCTGGGCGCGGTGCTTGTGGCGGTGCTGCATTCAACGCTGCTGGATGTGACGGGGATTCTGGGCGCAGGCGTGCTGGCCGCGTTTGGCCTCTACCTGCTGCCGCGCCGCCGCGCAAGCCTAAAGACAGACTTGCGCGCGCGGATTGCCACGCTGCGCACCACGCTGGAGTCCAATCTGCGCACGCAGTTCGAGACGGAGCTATCAGCGGGCGTAGCGCGCATTCGCGAGGCGATTGCCCCCTACACGCGCTTCGTGCGTGTGGAGCGCGAGAAGCTCGATCGCTTCCAGGTTGACATGGCCAAGGCGCGCACGGAGATCGACGCGCTGCGCGGCTCTGTGCAGCGGCTGGAGTAATCGGCCATGGCGCACAGTCCGCACGACCTCCCCGCAATCACGCTCATCCCGCTGGGTGCTGACCATGCGCCGCCGCTGCAGGCCGTCTACGAGGCGGCGCCCGCCTACTGGGCGCGCTTTGCGTTGACGCATGTGCCGAGCGACCAGGCGGCGCGCGATCTGGCCGAGGCCGCGGCGGACCCGACGCGTACTCTGCTGGGCATTTTGCGGCGCGTGGATGCGGCAGACCCGGCGGCAGGGCAGATTATGGTGGGTGCAATCGACCTGCGCCGCCACTATCCCGATGACGGGTTTGTAACGCTTGGGCTGCTGGTTGTGGCGGAATCTTACCAGCGCGCGGGGATTGGCCGCGCGGCGTGGACGCTGCTGGAGGCATGGCTGGCAGCACAGCCGGAGTTTACGCGCGCCAGGTTGTCTGTTGAGCAATTCAATATACCCGGGCTGCACTTCTTCACGGCGCTGGGCTTTGGCATGACGGGGGATGCCAATCGCCAGAAAGTGGGTGATGCCTTTGTGCGCTACCTGGCTATGGAAAAGGCGCTCAACGCTGGAAAATAAAGCGAGGCTTCCGATTTTGGAAGCCTCGCTTTCATCTATGGACTGGCTGTCGCTGATGTCAGGCGCTTACTGCACCACCAACTGCCCCTGCATGGAAGGGTAGTGGCCTGCAACCGTACAGATGATGGTGTACGTGCCGGGATCATCGACTGTGAACTGGGCTGCTTCACTCTGGCCGGGGTCCACCAGGCCGGCGTCCCAAAGGAGCAAATCGGCGTTGGCAGCCGGGTCAAAGGGGACTGGCACTTCAGCGCCCGGTTTGACAATGGCCCAGTTGTGCTGGAGACCGCCCTGGTTGTCGAGGTCAACCTCAAAAACCTCGCCTGCGTTGACTGTCCACACGGGCGGGTTTGTCAGGTTGTCCGGCTCGTTGTAGTAGAGGTCGTGCGCCGTCACCTTGAGAACTTGCGCAATGGCTTCCTGTGCGCTGGGTGCGGCGGCTGCGGGTTCTTCATCTGCGCCACCGCCACACGCTGCCAGCGCGAACATGGCCAGGAGCGTCATTGCCAACATCAACTTACGCATAATTTCCAATCCCTTTCTTCGTGGTCGTTTGTCGTTCATTGCGCAGTGCAACGTGGGCAGTGTCTGCGCCCACAGCACACTTGTGAAATCTCACGCAAAGCAGGGCATAGAGTACCACGGCCCGATTCCTCATCGCAGTAACATTCTTCCAAAGTTCCAAATGAATAATGCGGCGTGCAATTGCACCGCCCCTTCGTTGCCTCTTGTTTTAGCGAGGTGCACATGGCCGCCAAACCCTGATCGTAGAACGCAATCAGGGTCACACCGCCACGTGTACGAATGCGCTATAATGATTTTTTGCGCCGCTTGCGGGGTCTTGCACTGGGCACAGGAACGCAGTATACTGACCTCAAACCGAACAACTGTTCGGTTTGCATCGCGTTGCAGCGCACGCACTGAATGTTCAAATGGAGAGCCAGGGGGCAGCCATGGCGTTGGATAAATTGGTTGTGCGCGGGGCGCGCGAACACAATCTCAAGAACATTGACATTGAGATGCCGCGCGACAAACTCGTTGTGATTACGGGGCTGAGCGGCAGCGGCAAGAGCAGCCTTGCCTTCGATACAATCTATGCAGAGGGGCAGCGCCGCTATGTCGAGTCGCTTTCGGCCTATGCACGCCAGTTCCTCGGCCTGATGGAGAAGCCGGACGTTGACCAGATCGAGGGGCTCAGTCCGGCGATCTCGATTGACCAGAAGGGGGCGGGGCGCAATCCGCGCTCGACCGTGGGCACGGTGACGGAGGTGTACGATTACCTGCGCCTGCTCTATGCGCGCGTGGGCCGGCCGCACTGCCCGAACTGCGGCGCGCCCATTGCGCAACAGACACCGCAGCAGATTGTCGATACCATTGCCGAGATGGCCGAGGGTAGCCGCATCCTGATTCTTGCGCCCATTATCAAGGACCGCAAGGGGCATCACAAGACGACGCTGGAGGACCTGCAAAAGCAGGGCTACGTGCGTGTTCGTGTCAACGGCGAGCTCTACGAAGTGAACGAAGTCCCTGACCTTGATCGCTACAAGATGCATACGATTGAGGCTGTGGTGGACCGCATTGTTGTGCGCCCGGTGGCAGAGCCGGACAGCGATGAGCCAGGGCTTGATCTGCAGCGGCTGACAGACTCGGTGGAGACGGCGCTGCGGCTGGGCAACGGCGTGATCTACGTGGTGGATGTCACGGACCCCGACCACGAAATTGACAAGACCTTTAGTGAGGCCTTTGCGTGCGCGAACTGCGGCACGAGCGTGCAGGAGATTGAGCCGCGCACCTTCTCCTTTAACAGCCCGCATGGCGCGTGCCCGGCCTGCACCGGTCTTGGCCAACTGCAGGAGTTTGACCCGGAACTGATTCTTGATCTTGACAAGAGCATTGAGGAGGGGGGCGTTGTGCCCTGGCAGCGCGCCAGCGAGTACGACGACGGCGGCTACTACAAGGGGGTGCTGCAGGCGGTGGCGCGACAGTTCGCGATTCCGCCGCGCGTGCCCCTGCGCGAGCTGAGCCTGAAGCAGCGTGATGTGCTTCTCTACGGCCCGCCCGGCAAAGACAAGAAGGTGCAGCTCGAGTACAAGAACTCCTCGGGCGACCTGCGCACCTACCAGACGAGCTTCCACGGCGTGCTGCCCAACCTGCAGAAGCGCTATGCCGAAACCAGCAGCGAGTACATTCGCGGCAAGCTGGAAGAATTCATGAGCGTGCGCCCCTGCCCCACCTGCGGCGGCAAGCGGCTCAAGCCCGAAGCGCTGGCGGTGACAATTGCAGGCGACAGCATCAACGATGTCACCACGATGGCTGTGCATGAGTCGCTCGATTGGGTGCATGCGCTGCAAGGGGCAACGGCAGGGGCTGGCAATGGCAGCGGCCCGCGGCCTGCGCCGCTGACGCCGCGCGAGACGACGATTGCCTATCAGGTGCTCAAGGAGATTGCGGCGCGCCTTGAGTTCATGGTGAATGTGGGCCTTGACTACCTGACACTCAACCGCACGGCTGTTACGCTTTCGGGCGGTGAGGCGCAGCGCATCCGCCTGGCCACGCAAATTGGCAGCCAGTTGATGGGTGTGCTGTATATTCTGGACGAGCCAAGCATTGGCCTGCACCAGCGCGACAACGCGCGCCTGATTGAGACGCTCAAGGGGATGCGTGACCTGGGCAACACCGTGCTGGTGGTGGAGCATGACGAAGACACAATTCGCGCCGCCGATTTTGTGGTGGATATGGGCCCGGGTGCGGGCGAGCATGGCGGCCATGTGGTTTGCGCGGCATGGCAGGATGAGTTTATCAACTGTCCCGACAGCCTCACGGCGCAGTATATGCGCAATGAGCGGCGCATTGAGGTGCCGCTTGAGCGCCGGTTGGGCAATGGCAAGGAAATTGTCATCAAGGGGGCAACGGAGAACAACCTCAAGGGTGTGGATGTTCGGGTGCCGCTGGGCAAGTTTGTGGCGATTACAGGCGTAAGCGGCAGCGGCAAATCCACGCTGGTGGTGGATGTGCTCTACAAGCGGCTGGCGCAGGTGATGTACAACGCCAAGGATCGCCCGGGCAAGTATGAAAGCATCACCGGCATTGAGAACATTGACAAGGTCATTGACATTGACCAGAGCCCGATTGGGCGCACGCCGCGCAGCAATCCGGCCTCGTACGTGGGGCTTTTCACAGACATACGCGATCTTTTCGCAACGTTAACCGAGTCCAAGGCGCGTGGCTACAAGCCCGGGCGCTACTCCTTCAATGTGAAGGGGGGGCGCTGTGAAGCGTGCCAGGGCGACGGCATCATTCGCATTGAGATGCAGTTT
>DIAV01000385.1:0-2104 GCA_002415895.1 Anaerolineales bacterium UBA5069
CGAGACTCTCTTTAGTCTGGTGGGCTCGGAGATGTGTATAAGAGACAGCCTACGCGACGTGCTTGCTGTGCTCCCCTCTCCGCATGGAGAGGGGCCGGGGGTGAGGTGCCGTTTGCGCGTGCAAGCGCGAATCCCTGACTTTTGAGAAGCCCTGAAGATTGACAAGTGATGATTGACAATTGCTCATTGACAATTGCTCATTGACAATTGCTCATTGGACGCGCGACGCGAGGCTTCCGATTCTGGAAGCCTCGCGTCTTTCTTCAATCCGTGGTGCTCGTAATTACGGGCGTACCCGCCTGCATGGCCTCGAGCACCGTCATGCCGAAGCCTTCATAGAGGCTGGGGAAGAGATAGGCCGTTGCCAGCGCATAGAGGCCCGGCTTGTCTGCCTCATCCACCCAGCCGCAGCAGTGCACCTGATCGCCAATGCCCAGCGCAGCAACCAGGGGGCGGGGATCAGGCGTGAAGGCACTGTCCACGGCAGGCAACCTGCCCGCGAGCACAAGCTTCACCGCGGGGTCCCCGCCCAGCGCCAGATAGCGTGCATAGGCGTGCAGCAGAGTTTCCACATTCTTGCGCACATCAAAGCCACCCAAATAGAGGAAGTAGCGCGCAGGCAAATGCAGACGTGCGCGCAATTCTGCATAATCCGTGCCGGTCGCCGGTTTGTGATTGGGCTGGTTGGGACCATGGAGGATGGGCGTAACGCGGGCCGCCGCAATGCCCAGATGCGCCACGACATCGCGTGCGCCCGCCTCGCTAACGGTAATCACCTGCGCCGAGCGGCGCGCCGTTGCGGCCACAAGCGCAGTGTAGGCGCGCTGCATGAAACCGCCCCGGTAGTCAGGCAACAGCAGCGGAATCAGGTCGTGGACGGTGACGACCGATGGCACAGGCTGCCACAAAGGCGCAGCCCAGTAGGGAGTCCACAGCACATCGGCGTGCAGGCGGCGCGCCCAGGTGGGCACTGTCACCTGCTCCCACCAGAGCTTGCGCAATGCGCCAGACAATGGGGGCGGCGCAACGGGGGCAACCACCACCCCGGGCCAGCCAATCGCCTTCACCACTTGCGGGACGAGCAACGTCCACCGTACGTGCGCAGCATTGCGCGGCTGCGCCGCATACGGCAGCGCGGCCAGCATATGGTGCAGATATTGGCCGCTGCCTGCGCCCTCCTGCCCTGCAAACCAGCCATTGATGAGAACGTGCAAGTCAACCATAAGGCCTCAGGCAGGGGTGCCAAGCGGCGGCAAGACAATGTGGCCGCCCAGCGCGCCCAGTTCAAAGGCATCAATGCCCTGCTGACCGAGCGTGAGCGAAAGTTCGCCGCCATGGTGCATATCGTGCGCCAGAATGCGAAAGATTGTCCACTGGCGCGGAATGGCCCACTGCTGGCCGTTCCATGTATAGAGGTACGGAACGGCCAGGTCATTTGCCGTCCACGCCGCAAGCGTGGCATCAATCATAAGCCACGACCGCTCCAGCCATGCAATGAGTGCGCCCGCATCCTGGCAAATATCAAGCGCGGTCTCGTCGGCATGGCGATTGCCCTCTTCATCAGCCGACCATGCGGGAACCGCAGCGGCGGCCTCGGCGCTGCCCGGCGCATCCATACGCACAAACCAGGTAATGCGCCCCAGCGCAATATGGCGGGCAATCTCACCGGCAGAGCGCATATCGGCCTTGGGCCGCCAAACGAGTTCGCTGGGCGTGCGCTGGCGCAATGCGCCGATCAGGCTGCTGTTGTAACCCGCCCAGCCGTCGAAGATTGATTGGAGTGACACAGGGGTTTCATCCATTGGGTGGCCTCCGGTTTTTGTACCATCATGCGCGATGGGTCTGTTACAAACGATCGGAGAGCACGAACTGTTCATACCAGCGCGCCAACTGCTGGGCGTGGCAAGCACGCCATGCCGCCCACACCGCCTGCACGTAACGATCGGCGGCGGCCCCACGCGCCTGTGGCGAGGGTGCGGCCACAATATCGGCCACCGTCACAGCGCCCAAAGCGGCCATCGCTGGCGGCTCCAACCAATGAAAGCGTGCGTGCTTGGGCGTTCTCCCCGAGCGCAGGCCGCGCGTGCGCAACCACAGGACGGAC
>DIAV01000385.1:2216-4141 GCA_002415895.1 Anaerolineales bacterium UBA5069
TGGATGGACTGGTCGGACGGCAGACCGGGGTGCTGCGCGGCATAGGCATCGATTAACAACGGTGCGAGTGGGCCGTGCGCCATGCTGGGCTCACCCACATTCAGTGCGGCGTAGAGCGCCCAACATGCGGCGCTTGCGCCAATGTAACGATGGGTGGGCCCAGCCACGGCGGGCCATTGTACGCCGCAGCCCGGGCAAATTTCATGAATTCTCTGCATGTGTGGTGCACCTTGTATGCGGCCATTGTACCATCCGCTCTGGTGATCGCGCCTCATTGCTGCGTCTTGCCATCTGGTCGATTCACAGGTGGGCAGGGTAGAATAGGGCTTCCAAGCGACGTACACACAGCCATCCACAAATCAGCCAACCGGGGCCACGCCATCATGCTCATTCATAATGCAACGGTGCTCACGTTCGACGAATCGCAGCGCGTGCTGGAAGATGCCGCCGTGCTGATTGAGGGCGCAACCATTGCCGAAGTCGGTGCCAGCGCCGAGCTGCTGGCGCGCCACCCGGCCGCGCCGCGCTGGGATGCGCAGGGCATGTTGCTCATGCCCGGGCAGATCTGCGCACACACGCACTTCTACGGCGCGTTTGCGCGTGGCATGTACATCCCCGGCCCGCCCGCCAAAGACTTTCCCGAGATTCTGCAGAACCTGTGGTGGAAGCTCGACAAGGCGCTCGACATGGAAGCAGTGCAGGCCAGCGCCGAGGTTTGCCTTGTGGATGCAATCCGCAACGGCACGACCACGCTCATTGACCACCACGCCAGCCAGCGTGCCATTGATGGCAGCCTCGACGCAGTAGCCGCCGCCGTGCTGGCAAGCGGGCTGCGCGCCGCGCTCTGCTATGAAGTGACCGACCGCGACGGCCTCGAGGCCGCGCGTGCGGGCATCAACGAAAACACACGCTTCATGCGGCGCGTGCAGGCCGCGCGCCGCAGTGCGCCCACATCACCCGAAGCCACACGCCTTGCCGCCACCTTCGGCCTGCATGCAAGCCTCACCCTCTCCGACGCGACGCTCGAGGCCAGCCGCGCCGCAGCGGATCGCTTCCACGTGCACGTGGCCGAACACCCTTCGGACGAGTACGACAGCGTTGCCAAATCGGGCAAGCGCGTGGTAGAGCGATTGCACGGCTTTGGCATTACCGGCGCGCAGAGCATTATGGCCCACTGTATTCATGTAGACGCGTGGGAGACGGCGCTGTTGCGCGAAACGGGCACCTTTGTCTCGCACCAGCCCCGCTCCAACATGAACAACGCTGTGGGCGCGGCGGAGATTACGCCCATGCTGCGCGCAGGGATGCCCGTCTGCCTGGGCAATGATGGCTTCAGCAATGACATGTTTACCGAGATGAAGGTGGCCGACCTGCTGCAAAAGCTGGCGCACGCCGACCCGCGCTATCTGGGCGCCGACAAGGTGATCCAGATGGCGGTGGAAAACAACCGCCGCCTTGCCTCAGTTTTCTTTGACAAGCCGGTGGGCATTGTTGCACCGGGTGCCTATGCCGACCTGATCCTGCTCGACTACTTCCCGACAACGCCTATGAACGGGGCCAACCTGCCGTGGCACATTCTCTTTGGCATGAGCGGCGGTCACGTCAACAGCACCATTGTGCAGGGCGAGGTGCTGATGCGCGACCGCAAACTGCTCACGATGGATGAAGCCGCCATCACTGCGCGCAGTCGCGCCGCCGCCACGCAAACGTGGGAGCGGTATTGGGCCATGTTTTAAGCAAAGCAAGAACTGCGTAAATGGTAAATGGTAAGTGGTAACTGGTCGAGCAATGCCAGTCCACCACTTACCACTTGCCAGTTACCAATTACCAATTACCATCCCACCAACCAACCCCAAGAGGGCACACAAATGACAAAACCTACCATCGCCGTCATCGGCGGCACGGGGGCCGAAGGCTCCGGGCTG
>DIAV01000192.1 GCA_002415895.1 Anaerolineales bacterium UBA5069
GTGCCAATGTCCGAAGCCTCGCTTCCGAAACGGCAGAACAGCAAATACAGAACAGCGACACAAAGGCGCAAAGGCACAGAGGAACACAGAGAAAAGCAACTGCAGATGTAGAGAGCCGGCGGGTATCAATTCCCGCCGGCTCTCTACATCTGCAGTTGCTTTTCTCTGTGCTCCTCTGTGCCTTTGCGCCTTTGTGTCGCTGTTCTGTATTTGCTGTTCTGCCGTTTCGGAAGCGAGGCTTCGGACATTGGCACGCCGCCGTGCCACAATAGCCTGCGCGCACGTTGCGCACCAACCGGCATACCCATGAGGAGCCTAACCCATGAGCGAACTCAAAATTGGCGATCCCGCCCCCACCTTTGAACTGCCCGCCGACACAGGCGGCACAGTGAAACTTGAGGATCTGCGCGGCAAGCGCGTCGTCCTCTACTTCTATCCCAAGGACGACACCTCGGGCTGCACCACACAGGCGTGCGGCTTCCGCGACGCCTACCCCATCATTGAGGAGAAGAACGCGATTGTGCTGGGCGTCAGCCCGGACGGCGTCAAATCGCACCAGAAATTCAAGACCAAGTACAATCTCCCCTTCATCCTGCTGGCCGACGAAGAGCACAGCGTGGCCGAGGCCTATGGTGTGTGGCAGGAGAAGAGCATGTACGGCAAGAAGTACATGGGCATTGTGCGTAGCCACTTTGTAATTGACGAGCAGGGCAACATTGCCGACATGCAGGTCAAGGTCAAGCCCGAAGAGAGCGTTACGCAGGCGCTGGCCGCGCTGGCCTGAAGACACCAACTCAACTTCAGACAACGGCTCAACGCAAAGCCGCGAAGGAGCGCAAAGAAACGCAAAGGAGGGCACANNTGCTTTGCGGCCAAAATGACATTTCGCGCTGTGGTATAATCTGGCAATGCCCGGGCCATCCGGCCCGCCGGGTCCATTTACCCGGTAGAGAGACACATTCATGCGTATTCTGCTTTACACCGGCAAGGGTGGCGTTGGCAAAACAAGCATGAGCGCCGCCACCGCGCTCCGCTGCGCCGAACTCGGCTACCGCACCGCAGTCCTCAGCGTGGACCCCGCACACAGCCTGGGGGACTCGTTCGACAGGCGCATCGGCAGCAACCTCACCCAGCTTGCGCCCAACCTCTGGGGGCAGGAGATCGACCTGCTCAGCCAGATGGACCAGTACTGGGGGCGGGTGCAGGGCTACCTCAACGCGCTCTTCTCGTGGCGCGGCATGGAGGGCGTGGTGGCCGAAGAGACCGCCGTCCTCCCCGGCATGGAAGAACTCGCCAGCCTCATGCAGATCACCGCGCTGGCCGACAGCGGCAAGTATGATGTCATCATCATTGACGCCGCGCCCACAGGCTCCACGCTGCAATTGCTCTCCTTCCCCGACATGGCGCGCTGGTATGTGGAAAAGGTCTTCCCCTTCCAGCGGCGTGCGATTCAATTGGCGCGCCCCGTCATGAAGCGCATGAGCGACATGCCCATGCCCGATGAAGATGTATTTGATTCCATTGAAGAACTGGTGACTTACCTCGAGCGCATGAGCGAATTGCTGGGCGATGGTGAAATCAGCAGCGTGCGCCTGGTGCTCAACCCCGAGAAGATGGTAGTTAAAGAGGCCCAGCGCGCCTACACCTACCTGAACCTCTACGGCTATTCAGTTGATTCCGTCGTCTGCAACCGCGTCTTCCCGCAGCAGTTGAGCGACGCCTACTTTGACGGCTGGAAGGTGGCCCAATCCGCCAATCTGGAGCTTGTGCGCGAGGCCTTTCAGCCGCTGCCCATCTTCGAGGTGCCCTTCTTCCAGAGCGAAGTCACGGGCATTGAGATGCTGCACGTGCTGGCCGAGAATCTCTACGGCCCACTGGCCGGCAAGGGTGCCGAAGGTGACCCGACGCAGAAGTACTTTATTGGCAAGCCCCAGGAAATTGCGCGCCAGGATGGCCACTATGTGCTCAGCATTGCGCTGCCGTTGGTAGAGCGCGATGAAGTACATCTGCACCGCAGCGTCTTCGACGAGCTGGTTGTGCGCATTGGCAATTGGAAGCGCAATGTGTCGCTGCCCATTGGTCTTGCCCGGCTCGAAGTCTCCAGCGCCAAATTCGAGGGCGATCGCCTCAACATCTACTTCCCCGTGGATGAAAGCGCCCCCGCGCCCACGCCCGAGGAACTCAAACCCAACCGCTGGGAAGCGCTCAAGAGCCGCCTGGGCATGGATGGGGCAAACGGGAACAACCACAATCGCTAGCCGGCAATCTATCGCNNGCCGCGCTGACCACCCTGCAGAAGAACGCCGCACTTGAAGCCATTGCCGTTGACCTTGAGCGTCACGCCGCGGCCATACTCGAAGCCAACGCCGCCGACGTGGCTGACGCGCGCACGCGCGGTGTGAGCGAGGCCATGCTCGACAGGCTGCTGCTGACACCCGCGCGTGTCACGGCCTTTGCCGCCGACACGCGCGGTGTGGCGGCCCTGCCCGACCCTGTGGGCTCCGAGATTGAGAGCCGCGTGCTGCCCAACGGCATGCGCCTGAGCCGCCGCCGCACACCGATTGGCGTGCTGGGCGTCATCTACGAGTCGCGCCCCAACGTCACCATTGACATTGCCGTGCTCTGCATCAAGACGGGCAACGCCGTCATCCTGCGCGGCGGCAGCGACACGCTGCGCTCCAGCCAGGCGCTGGTGCATGTCATTCGCGGCGCACTGGAGCGTGTGGGTTTGCCGGTGGACACCGTCCAGTATATTGCCAGCAGCGACCGCGCGCTGGTGACGCAACTGCTGCGGCTCGACGCGTATGTGGACATGATCATCCCGCGCGGCGGCGCGGCGCTGCACAAGCTCTGCCGCGATCAAGCCACCGTCCCCGTCATCACCGGCGGCGTGGGCATCTGCCATCTCTTTGTGGACGCCAGCGCCGATGTTGAGCGCTCCATCGACATTATTGTCAATTCCAAAACACAGCGCCCGGGCACCTGCAATACGCTGGATACTGTGCTTGTGCACCGCGCCCTGGCTGCGAAGTTTCTGCCCCACATGGCCACACGCCTGGCGGCAAAAAACGTGGAGTTGCGCGCCGACGCCGACGCTTTCGCCATCCTGCAGGATGCGCCGAGCGAGGCGCACGTGCTGCCCGCCGGCCCCGATGACTTCGATCAGGAGTGGCTCGCCCTCATTCTGGGAGTACGGATTGTGGACACTCTGGAGGAGGCAATTGACCACATCCAGGAACACAGTCTGGAGCACACCGATGGTATCCTGACAAACAACTGGCACAACGCCATGCGCTTTGTCAACGAGGTCAACTCGGCGGCAGTCTTTGTCAATGCGTCCACGCGGTTCAACGATGGCGGCCAGTTTGGGCTGGGCGCAGAAGTGGCCGTCAGTACACAAAAGCTGCACGCACGCGGCCCCATGGGGCTGGAGCAACTGACCACCTACAAATGGGTAGGGTTGGGCGATTGGCACGTGCGGCCGTAACAACAAAATTTGATCATTCATCAATGATAAGAAACCAGATATTTGACTCACTGATTCCGCCCCATCGCACCGGGAAGGCCCCAGCATGAGCAGTTATACCTACTATGTGAATGGCGACTTTGTGAATGCGGATGAGGCCGGGGTCTCGTTTCATGATCTTGGCTTTGTGCGCGGTTATGGTGTCTTTGACTTTCTGCGCACCTATGGGCGCGTGCCCTTTCGCCTCATCCCTCATTTGCAGCGTTTGCAGCATTCGGCGGCTGCGATTGACCTGGCGTGCCCCTGGTCGCTTGAGGAACTCGAACATATTTGCCTCGAGACACTGGCGCGCTGCCCTGGTGTGGAAAATGTCTCGATCCGCCCTGTGATCACTGGCGGTTATTCCAGCGGCTTTCTCATGCCCACCGAAACGCCAAGCCTTTACGTGCTGATTGCGCCCTTCAACCAGACCGACCCGCACCTCTTCACCGAGGGCGCGTCACTGGTGACCGTGGACTACGCGCGCTTTCTGCCTTCGGTAAAGAGCCTCAACTACATCACCGCCATTCGCGCGCTCAAGAAGGCGCGCGCCGCGGGTGCGGTGGAGGCGCTCTACCGTACAACAACTGATCACGTGACCGAATGCACCACCTCGAACTTCTTCATCTTCCGCGATGGCCGGCTGATCACCAGTGATGTAGATGTGCTCGACGGCGTTACGCGGCGTGCGGCGCTCGACGCGGCC
>DIAV01000148.1 GCA_002415895.1 Anaerolineales bacterium UBA5069
GTGGTTGCGCTGTTGGGCTACCTGCCCAACGGGGGGGCGCCCAGTGCGCCGCCGGAGGTGCAGATGGCGGCCATGGCGCGTTCCTTCATTGTGGGGAGTTTTCTTGCGGCTGTGGCGCTCGTGCTGGCAGCGTGGGCCTGGTGGCGTGAGAGCAGGTCGGCGCAATTGCGCAGCGTGCAACGCTCCTAAGTGCTGCGTCTCGCAAGTAAGAGCCATCGTGCGTAGCGGCTGCTTTAGCTGCCGTTGGCATGAACAACGTCGCTTCCTCGATAGCGGCGGCTGAAGTGGTGCACCCCAATACAATCGACTCTGCGGGTCTTCGACGTTGTGGCTTTGCGCCGCTGTGTCGAAGTTCCGCTGTGTGTTTCACTTTGGTGTGGAAAGAGGACGCGCCGCACCTGCACGAAAGGGGCATGTACCAAGCGAAACTGACGGAGTGAGAGCCAATTGGAAGAGCCATTCCATACAATCATCTTGCCCGCCCGCATAATAGTTTTACATCGAACGATTTGATGTATAACTAATAAACCGAGAGAGAGCGAGCGTCTTATATGGCATGGCAGATTGACAATTCTCACACTTCCATTGATTTCAGCGTGCGTCACATGATGGTCTCCCGTGCCAGAGGGCGCTTTGATGACTTTAGCGGCACGATTGACCTCAATGTTGCGAACCCCGAACAGACCTCTGTTTTTGTGGAAATTGACGCAGCAAGCATTAACACACGCGACGCAAAGCGCGACGAGCACCTGCGCTCGGCGGATTTCCTGAACGCAGAGGCTTACCCCAAGCTTGTCTTCCAGAGCACGCGCGTCGAGCGCGTTGGTGACAGCGCCGCC
This sequence comes from Anaerolineales bacterium UBA5069, assembly GCA_002415895.1. GTDB lineage: Bacteria > Chloroflexota > Anaerolineae > Caldilineales > Caldilineaceae > UBA5069. The sequence goes on from DIAV01000148.1 coordinate 840, forward strand.
AAGCTGCACGGCGACCTGACGATTCGCGACGTGACCAAGCCCGTTGTGGTTGACGTGACTTTCCTGGGCAAGTCTGTTAGCCCCTGGGGCGCGACGGTTTATGGCTTTGAAGGCGAAACCAGGATTAGCCGCAAGCAGTGGGGCCTGGAGTGGAACGTGGCCCTTGAGACGGGTGGCGTGCTTGTAAGCGACGAAATTGCAATCACCATCAGCCTTGAGGTTGTGCAGGCTGCCGAAACCGAAAGCGCTGCTGTCGCAGCGTAACGCAGTTGGGGTGTTGTTCAGTCAATGATATCGTTTGCGAGGCGGGGTTGGGATGGGGCGATCTGTGATCGTCCGCCTGACTTCGCCTCGCTGACAGTTGATGAAGAAAGGTGGGGGTGAACGATGGCAGAGAATCATCCGCCCGCAGCAAGCAGTGGATTGCATCACATTACGGCCATTGCAGGCGATGCGCAACGCAACCTTGATTTCTACACGGGTGTGCTGGGGCAACGCCTTGTCAAGAAGACGGTCAACTTCGATGATCCGGGCACCTATCACTTTTACTTTGCTGATGAGGTCGGCTCGGCGGGCACCGTGCTCACTTTCTTCCCCTTTGCGGGGGCACGGCGGGGTGTGCGCGGCAGCGGCGAAGCAACGGCTGTGGCCTACAACGTGGCCGCCGATGCGCTGCCCGACTGGCAGGCGCGCCTCGCACGCCTGGGCATTGACGCAGTCGCGAGCGAGCGTTTTGGTGCGCCGCTGCTGACCTTTGCGGACCCTGATGATATGGCCGTGGAGTTGGTGGGCAGCGCGCAGCCGCCTCAGGTGCGCCACTGGCAAGGTGGCCCCGTTGGCGAGGAAATGGCGCTGCGTGGTTTTTACGGCACAACGTTGCAGGTGCGCAACGCTGCGCCATCGGCCGCGCTGTTGCGCGACTCGTTCGGCTGGCACGAAGTTGCACGCGAAGGCAACCGCCGGCGCTTTGCCGCCGGCGCAGCCGCTCCACAAGGCAATGCAGCGCCCGGCCAGTTCGTGGACATTGTCGAACTGCCTTCGCTGCCGGCGGGTCGGCAGGGCGCTGGCTCGATTCATCACATCGCTTTTCGGGCCGCCGATGATGGGGCGCAGGCGGCGTGGCAGAGGCATCTTGCTGCAGCGGGGCTGGGCGTGACCGACGTGCGCGATCGCCAGTACTTCCGGTCGATCTACTTCCGCGAGCCGAATGGCGTGCTCTTTGAGATCGCCACCGATGGTCCTGGCTTCTTGTGGGATGAGCCGATTGAGGCGCTGGGCAGTGCACTGCGCCTGCCGCCCTGGCTGGAGCCGCAGCGCACACGGATTGAGGCCTCACTGCCTGCGTTGCAGGTGGTGGGGGTGTAGCGGGCCACAGTGCACGGTATGGGTAGGGCAAATGAAGAGCCGCGCTCGAGTGCGAGCGCGGCTCTTTGTATTGGCCAAAGCGTACGCATTTTCCTGCTGTTGCGCACTCACGCCAAACCAAGGAGCTGCTTTGCGACACTGACCGCCTTGTTGGCATCGGCGGCATAACCGTCGGCGCCAATCTGCTGCGCAAATTCGGCAGTGATGGGTGCGCCGCCAATCATGATCTTCACCTGCTCGCGCAGCCCTGCATCCTGCAATGCCTGAATGGTCATAGGAATGTTTGTCATGGTTGTGGTAAGCAGCGCCGAAATGCCCACCAGCCGCGCGCCGTTTTGCACAGCATCCACGAACTTTTGCGGCGGCACATTCACGCCCAGGTCCACCACCTCAAACCCCGCTCCCTCCCACATCATGGCAACCATGTTCTTGCCAATGTCGTGGATGTCGGATTTGACAGTGCCGATGACGGCGCGCGCCAGCGGTTCCACGTTGTTCTGTGCGAGCAGCGGCTTGATCAGGTCCAGCCCACCCTGCATGGCGCGGGCAGCCACCAGCATCTCCGGCACAAAGGCCTTGCCGACTTCAAACTGCTTTCCCACCTCTTGAATGGCGGGGATCATGCCATCGTAGAGGATAATATCGGGTGCGACGCCTGTGGCGATCAACGCTGTCACCGCGGTAACCACCCCGTTGCGATCGCCGGTGAAGACGGCGTCGTAAAGGTCATCGATCAATTCTTCGGAGCGATCGCTCAATGCGGCCATAGTTCCTCGGCTATTCCTTGCTGCGCGTACGGTTGTCCAGATCATACATGGCAAATACATTGTCCAGCGGTGTGTCGGACTGGATGTGATGCGATGACGCCATCACGTAGCCACCGTTCTTGCCGAGAACACGCACGCGCTCGCGCACTTCGGCGCGCACATCGTCTGTAGTGCCGCGCGGCAATGTCTTGATGATGTCGATCCCGCCATGGAAGGAAAGCCGCTCGCCATATTCATCCTTGAGGCGTTGCGGCTCCATGCCGGCGGCGTCCGCCTGCACCGGGTTGAGCACGCTGACGCCCATCTCAATGAGGTCGTTCAGCAGTGGGTAGATCGCGCCGTCACAGTGATACATCACAGGCACATTGTACTGTTGCGCCACCTCAACCATGCGGGCATGACAGGGGCGAATGAACTCGCGCCACATTTTCTCGGAGATCATCAGCCCATTCTGCGTCGCCACGTCATCGTAAAAATAGACCATGTCAATGCGGTCTCCCGCCAGCGCAAGCACGCGGCGCGTATTCTCCACATAGACATCTGTGAGACGCTCCATGATGTATTGAGGAATC
>DIAV01000204.1:0-6453 GCA_002415895.1 Anaerolineales bacterium UBA5069
AGTACGAGAGGACCGGGGTGGACGGATCTCTGGTGTGCCAGTTGTGCTGCCAAGTGCATGGCTGGGTAGCTAAGTCCGGAATGGATAACCGCTGAAAGCATCTAAGTGGGAAGCCAGCTCCAAGATAAGTTCCCTCACAGGGTTAACCTGGTAAGTGCGCAGGAAGACCACCTGCTTGATAGGCGGCAAGTGTACAGGCTGAGAGGCCTTTAGCTAAGCCGTACTAATGCACGAGGGCTTAAAACACTCGAGAATCATTGTTGGCGCTGTGAGTCATACTCACCGCCTCCTGAAACAAGAAGATCTAGATTAATCGCATTTCTCCTACGCAGTCTTTAGTGCGCCAGCCGCAGCGTTTGCTACACCTGGCAGCACGCACCTTACCCAAGTGAAAAGCAGAGAGACCGCAAAAAGTGTTGTTGTTGGTGGTAAGAGCGGTGGGGGTACACCCGGTCCCATCTCGAACCCGGCAGTTAAGCCCACCAGCGCCCATGGTAGTCTGGGTTTTACCCACGCAAGAGTAGGCCACCGCCAACGACAACCTTTTTGTTCGTCTCTCTGTTTTTTATTGCCTTTTTTCCTCCCTGTTTTACCCGCGCTGCACGGTGTACGCTTCTCCCTCTCCTTGTTGCCACGCTTCTGCACTGCTTATCACTTGCTTCGCTCTTCATCAAGGCACGCAGCAACTGCGCTCTCCACAGGGGCGGCGCGTTGCACCGCATGCGCTCGACATGGTACACTCACTGCAGGCGGGATTCTCTCGCACGGTTGGGAGCGTATTGGAAACGATGGAGCCCGATAACCCAGCGCCGGCTTTGCCCTTGCGTTTATCGCTTTCAAGCGCTGCGCGCATTTTTCGCCACACGCGCGCCGCCGGACGCAGGCCGGAGCAGCACCCCTATCAAGAGCGTACGATGCACTGCGGCCCCACGCGGCCAGGCCTGCTTGAACCCTCAAGCGCGCCTGGCTTTTTGTATTCCATTTGTGTTCGGCTCGCTCATCAACCCTTCTCCAGTACCGCGTATACCAGTGTCGTGCATAGGCGTACCCATTGCTGCACAAATCATCAAATAAATTACCATGTGGAATCGAGGCGCGCATGAAAGTCATTCCCGTATTGCTCGCAGCCGGTTTTGGCACCCGCATGAAGTCCAATCTGCCCAAAGTCCTGCATCCCGTAGCCGGACGTCCTATGATTGAATGGTGTTTGCGCAGCGCCGAGGGGGCAAGCGATGTGATTCCCGTGGTGGTGGTGGGCCATGGGCGCGAGCAGGTGATGGCGGTGCTGGGTGATCGCTGCGCCTATGCCGTGCAGGCAGAGCTTCTGGGCACTGCCCACGCCTTGCAGCAGGCCGGCGCGCTGGTGCAGAACGAGGCCAAAGCCGCCGACACGGTGCTGGTTACCTATGGCGACATGCCGCTCTTGCGCACGGAGACATTGCGCAGCCTGGTGGACGCATACGCCCGCGCCCGCAAAGACCCCGCGCTGGCCTTTGCCATGCTGACGATTACGCGTGAAGATCCCCAGGGCTTTGGCCGCATTGTGCGCGATGCGCACGGTGAAATCGCCGCCATTGTTGAGGAGGTGGATTGCACCAATGACCAGCGCCGTATCCGCGAACTCAACCCAGGCATCTACTGTTTTGACGCCGCCTGGCTCTGGGCCAACCTGTCCAGGGTGCCCATGAGCGCCAAGGGCGAGTATTACCTGACAGACCTGGTGGCTATGGCCGTCGCGCAGGGAAAGCGCGTGCTCACAGTGGCCGCCGCGGCGGATGAGACGGACGGCATCAACACGCGCGTGCATTTGGCCCAGGCCGAGGCACACATGCGCATGCGTATCTGCGAACGGCACATGCTGGCAGGTGTCACCATCAGCGATCCTGCCACAACGTGGATAGACGATACAGTGCGCATTGGCACGGACAGCCTGGTTTTGCCGGGCACGCTCATTCAGGGCAACACCGTGATTGGGCGCAACGCTGTGATCGGGCCGCACAGCGTGATTGTGGACAGCACGATTGGTGATGGCTGTCGCGTAACCATGTCGATGGTGGAAAAGGCGCGCATGGATGCCGGCTCCAACATTGGTCCCTATGGCCATCTGCGCAGCGGCGCGCATCTGGGTGCGGGCGTTCATTTGGGCAACTTCGGCGAAGTCAAGGACAGCTACCTTGCCCCCGGCACAAAGATGGGCCACTTCTCCTACATTGGGAACGCCCGCATTCAGGAGAACGTCAACATTGGCGCGGGCACGATCACCTGCAACTATGACGGTGTACACAAGCATGAAACGATTGTGGGGCGCGATGTCTTTATTGGCAGCGACACAATGCTTGTGGCTCCGGTAACATTGGGTGACGGCGCCCGTACGGGTGCAGGTTCCGTCGTGACGCACGATGTCCCCGCACGTGGGGTGGTCTACGGTGTGCCGGCGCGGCCACCAGGGAGCAACAGGGCTCCCTTGCAGAACGAAGGCATTGAAAAAGCAGACGCGGCGCCATTCGCCGCGCGTAAGGAGACGCTGTGACAGTTTCGCTGCCCGCCATTCTTCTACTCGGCGCGGCATGGATTATCTACTTTACGACGACCACGGCGGATGCTGCCCTGGCCACCGTCAATCGTTATGAAACGCGTAAATACGTTAAGGGCAGCCGTCAGGCGCGCCTTGTCAACCACCTGATCGAGCAGCGCCACCGCTGGACGACCACATCGATTCTGCTGCGTGTGGCCGCGTTGCTTGCCGTGGGCGTGGCGCTGGCGTATCTCGTTACGCCCATGCCCGCGTGGTACTGGTTCCTGGCCGCTGCGGCCGGTGTGTGGGTGCTGCTGGCCCTCTCGCACCTGCTGGGGCGCATGTGGGTGCACAACAACCCCGCGCAGGCTGTGATGGCCGTCGCGGGGTATATGCGCGTGTCGCTGTGGCTGCTGGCGCCCATTGCGACACTTCTCGCCCCCGTCACGCTGCTCGGCATTCATGACAATGACGAGGACGCAATTGTACTCTCCGACGACGGTATGCGGCTGATTCTGCCCAATGATGGCGATGACCAGGAGATTGAGGAGAGCGAGAAGGAGATGATTACCTCCATCCTCGAGATGGACGACACCGTGGCGCGCGAGGTGATGGTGCCCCGTATTGACATGGTGACGCTCGAGGCCGACATCCCCTTCGCCGAGGCGCTTGATGTGATCATTGGCGCAGGCCACAGCCGCGTCCCCGTCTATGATGACTCTGTAGACCAGATCATTGGTGTGCTTTATGCCAAGGATATGCTGCGCTGCTTCCAGCAAGGCAGCACGGACATGCCCGTGCGCACGCTGCTGCGCCCCGCCTATTTTGTACCCCTGACCAAGAACGTGAAGAATCTGCTGGCCGAAATGCGCAAGCACCGCGTGCATATTGCCATTGTGGTGGACGAATACGGCGGCACCGCGGGCCTGGTGACGATTGAAGATATTCTTGAGGAGATTGTTGGCGAGATTCAGGATGAATACGATGCCGTTGAGGAGATTCTCGTCCAGCGCGTGGGTGACGACAGCTACCTCCTGAGTGCGCGTTTTGACCTTTACTCTCTGGCCAAGCTGCTTGACATTGAAATTGAGGACGAAGATTCAGACACGGTTGGCGGCCTCGTGCTGGGGCTGCTGGGCCATGTGCCCGAGGCAGGTGAGTCGGCGGAATACCTGGGCTGGCGCTTTACGGTGATCATGGTGGAGGGGCGGCGCATTGAGCAGGTGCGCGTGGAGCCATTGCCTGCACCGCCCGAGCCGCATGAGGATGAGCGCCGCGCCCCCAAATCGGCGGGCGCGCGTAACGAGAGCCCGGCGAGCAACAAGCCGGCGCACAATACGACGACTGGTTGACTGATAGACTGGTAATTGGTAAGTAGTAAGTGGTAACTCGTGCATGGCTGTCTCGTACCAGTTACTACTTACCAATTACCAGTCCACCAGCCCACCAGTCCACCAACCACGCCACCCGAGGACACCCCATGCCCACCCTCTCGCCCGAAGAACTTGTTGCCCATGCGCTGCTTGCGCGCACACATGCGTACACGCCCTACAGCCACTACCAGGTGGGCGCGGCGCTGCTTGTGGCCGATGGCAGCGTGGTCTATGGCTGCAATGTGGAAAACGCCGCCTACCCCAGCACAATTTGCGCTGAGCGCGTTGCCTTGACCGCAGCCATTGCACAGGGCAAATATCAGGGGCAGGATGACTATGTGGCGCTGGCTGTAGCCACGCGTGACGGCGGCACGCCCTGCGGCACCTGTCGCCAGGTGATGGCCGAACTGGGGCCACGCATGGTGGTCTACATTTGCGATGAACAAGGCAACTACCGCACCACCAGTGTTGCGGCGCTCCTGCCCGACTCCTTCGACGCATCCAGCCTGGCGGACGATCAAGCAAGTTGAATTGCTTGTGCACATAGAGCCTATGCAGGCGAAGCGAGACTTTCGGTTTTAGAAGCCTCGCTTCGCCTGCTGCTCTTTGCGCAGCCCTGCCCAAATTCAGAGCTTCTCAAAAGTTGTTGGAGCAACGCGCGCATTGCTGACTTTTGAGTGGCCCTGTGCCCAAATTCACCCTGCCTTGTCTCCCCTCTCCATTCCTCGTATAATTGGCGCATATGAACGCACCGGCTTTGATGGCAACCTACCAACTGCGCCAGCGCGAGTATTTGCTGCGCATTTCGCGCGCAATGACGCTGCGCCTGGACCTGCCCAGCCTCATGCGCCTTATCCTCACCAGCGCGGCCGAACTGGTGGGCTGTCGCGCCGGGTTGATTGTGCTTGCGCGCGACGTGGGCGTACCCCTGGGGCCGATTACGATTGAACGCGGCCTGCCGGCGCGCTTCCAGATACGCGCCGTCTATGGCATCCCGCCCCAATTGCTGCCTGCATTTGAGCCGCTGCTCGATGTCCCGCCCATTTTCCGCGAGCAAGGCCTAGCCGACCACGCGACTGAACCCCAGCTTGACCCCTACTTTGCCGATTTGCAGGCGCGCGTGCGCCAGGTGGAAGAGCGGCTCACCGGCGCGGCGGGGCCCAACACCGGCAACTTCGGCATTGGCCAGGTGGTTGGCCTGCCCCTGCTGGTGGAGGAAGACCTGCTGGGCATCATCTATCTCTTCCGCGGCGACTACGCCTTTACGCAACTGGACTGGCAGTTTCTGCAAGGCTTTGCCGACCAGGCCGCCATTGCCGTGCGCAACGCACGCCTCTACAGCCAGCTTGAAACCGAGCGCAGCCGTTTTGCCGCCATTGTCGAGAATAGCGTGGATGGCATCCTCATTCTGGACGCACAGCGCAATGTGCTGGTCGTCAACCAATCACTGGCCAATATGGTGGGTCAGGACGCCGCTGCTGCCGCGGGAAGCCCCTGCGACGAATACCTGCCGCTTGAGCATGTGGATGGCGTGGACATATGCCAGGAGATGCCCGACTTTGCGAACCCTGCTGCGCGCCACGCCGAAGGCGAACTCGTATGCGCGGGCAAAAAACGGCAGATTGTCTCGTTGACCTATACGCCGCTCTACAGCGAGGTAGCCGCAGGCAGCGAAGGGGAGCCGCGCCTTGTCAACGTCATCGTGAATGTGCATGACGTCACCCGCCTGCGCGAGGAGGAGGAGATCAAATCGACCTTCACCTCCATCATCAGCCATGAGCTTAAGACGCCTGTCGCGCTCATCAAGGGCTATGCGCAGACGCTTGCGCGCCCTGATGCCCAATGGGACAGCGAGACTGCGCGTCAGAGTCTGGAGATTATTGAGGAAGAGGCCGACCGCCTGGAATCGCTCATCAACAACCTGCTCGATGTTAGCCGCATTCAGGCGGGGGGCTTGCGGCTGGACCTGGCGGATGTCAACCTCAACAAGCTTGTGCGCAAGGTGGCGGACGCATACCGCACACAGACAGAGCGCCATACGATTGAGGTGGATATTCCTGTGGCGCTGCCCGCCATTTGGGCCGACCAGGAACGCGTGCGCCAGGTGCTGACCAACCTCATGAGCAACGCCATCAAGTACTCGCCCGATGGCGGCGTAATTCGTGTGGGTGGCTGGAGTGATTCCGTCGAGGGCTGGCCGCGTGCCGTGCTCTATGTGGCCGACCAGGGTGTTGGCATTCCACCCGAGGAACTTCCCTATGTTTTTGATCGCTTCTACAGAGTGGATAGCAGCCTGCGCCGCAGCACGGCGGGTGCAGGGCTGGGGCTCTTCCTGAGCAAAGCCATCGTGGACGCACACGGGGGTGCGATTTGGGCGCGCAGCGAACGCGGCAAGGGGACGACCTTCTTCGTGGCGCTGCCGGTAGACCCGCGCACCGCGCCCAATGCCCCGCGCGAGCGCCTTGTCATTGAGGCGGCGCGCACCGCGTAACGCCAAGCCGATTGTGCGCGCGGCGTCATGACGCAGTGCGGGTGCAAGCCGCCATACCTGCGCACACATCGCGG
>DIAV01000204.1:6555-9460 GCA_002415895.1 Anaerolineales bacterium UBA5069
AGGAGAGCAATGATGAGGGTACGAACGCATTGTCTGCGTATTACAGTGCTGCTGCTGTTGGCCACAACACTGCTGCCCACGATGGCACTTGCGGCTCCGCCGGCGCAGGATGGCACTGTTGATCCCGCTGTGATTGCTGTCATTGTCGCAGCGTCGCAGCAGGTGGCGCAGGCCGCCGGCGTGGGCACACCCGCTGCGCCCGCGGCCGAGACACCCACAGATCTCACCGACGCGCCAGTTGAGGGGACAGAGCCTGTGGGTGAGGTCATCATCCCCACTGAAGATGATTTTGCAGAGTATACGAGCGGCGGCGTGAGCATCCTTGCACCCGTCCAATGGGACGTGCAGACTGACAGCCCCGACGGTATCTTCAGCATGGCCGACGAGGCCGCCGAACTTGCCGTGGCCATGCAGGACTTTGGCCCCAGCTTTCCAGGGCTGATTGTCTTCCCCCTCTTTGAGGCCAACGCGCAGGAACTCGTTGATTCCTTTGCTACTGATGCCGTGATCTCCGACATTTCGCGCGTCGAAATTGAACAGGGCCTGCCCGTGCTGCGTATTGCCTTCTCTGGCGGCAATGACGAGGGCGTGCAGAAGGGCGGCGTCATCTACATCCTTGCCACCGGTGGCTCGGCGCTGGCGCTGTTGGGTGGCTCCTCCATTGAGACGTGGCCCGACCTTGAGCCTGTGGTTGATGCAATTGCCCGGAGCATTCTGCTCGATGACAACCTGATTACCCTTCAGGTTGCGCCTGATGAGGGAACTGTCTTCTCTGATGACATGATTGCTGCGTTCACAGTGCCGGCGGGCTGGTATCTCTCGCCCGTAGATGATTCGGAAATGCGTGTTATCGTTGGCGACCCCGCGCTGGCCGTTGTGGGCGCGTTGGTGGCCGCCAATGACATTGCCGAAGATGACCCGCAACTGAAGGCCTTTGCAGATGCGGTAGCAGGCGGCATGAGCGACGAGGATGCACAGGTTGTTGCCGATGAGTTTGTCGCGGCCATGAATTTGGGCGTTGCTGACATGGTGATTGATGAGACGATGACAGCTGTGCTGCCGGCCGCGGGTGATGCGCTGGGCACCATTCGCATTGTGGGCAGCGCGCCCATTGAGGATGGCCCCATGATGGACATGTCAATCTACACGACAATCTTTGCCGACAAGGTTGCGGCCATGGTCTTCTTCGGTGCGCCGGCGGACGTACAGGCGCAGGAGGAATTGATCTTGCAGATGCTGGGCAGCACGCAGATGGAGTAGGTCATCGCGCCACACAACACATTGACGCAGCAGGCGACACATACAAAAATGCGAGGCTTCCGACTTTGGAAGCCTCGCATTTTTGTATGTGTGCATCTCCTGTTAGTCAGCCAGTCAACCGGTTCACTAACCCTCAATGAGCCGTTCGTCCCCCACACCTGCGGCGGGCACATACTCGGGCAGCCAGACAAAGAAGGTGCTGCCTTGCTGCGGGGTGCTCTCCACCGTAACGCGGCCGTTGTGCGCCTGGGCCAGCCACGCCACAATGCTCAACCCCAGGCCGCTTCCTCCCTGCTCGCGGCTGCGCGCCTTGTCTGTGCGGTAGAAACGATCAAAGATGTGCCTCTGCTGCTCGGGGCTAATGCCAATGCCGGTGTCGTGCACTGCCACGCGCACCCAGCCGCCGCTGTTCTCCAGGCTCAACGTAATTGAGCCGCCGCTGGGTGTGTATTTGATGGCATTGTCCACCAGGTTGAGCAGCAACTGGTGCAGGCGCGCGCGGTCCCCCAGCACAAGCGCCTGGTCTTCGGAGCCCAGATGGATTTCGAGAGCGCCCGGCCCCTTTACATGGTCGGCCACACGCCGCGCCTGCCGGTAGACATCGAGCAGCACGGTATCCAATTCCACGACCTCCATTTGCAGCTTGAGCACGCCGCTGTCGGCTTGGGCAAGGAGCAGCAGGTCATTGATCAGCGTGCTCATGCGCGTCGTCTCGCTCTCCACCTCGTCAACAATGTCGGCGAATTCATGGAGCAGTTCCTCGCTGGGCGGGCCGCTGCGAATGCTGCCGGCCATGCGCTGCAGCAGGTCCATGTTGCCGCGAATTGTGGTGAGGGGTGTACGCAATTCGTGGCTCACATCGGCCACAAGGCGCTCCTGCCCCTTGAAGAGCTTCTGAATGCGATCGAGCATTTCATTAAAGGTGGCGGCCAGCTCGCCGATTTCGGTATCGGCGTCCTCAAGGTTGAGGCGCAGGTCCAGGTCCGTGGCGCGGCTAATGCCGCCTGCCGTGCGTGTAATCTCGGCCAGGGGCAGCAGTTCGCGCCGCGCCAGTAAGGCCCCCACCACGGCGGCCACAATCAGGCTCAGAGCCGTGCCGATAATCAGATAGCGCCCTACCTGCGCCAGGGCGTCCTCAGCTGCGCCGATTGGGTGCACAATCTGCACGGCCCCCAGCACCTGGCCGCCAATGAAGAGCGGCACGCTGTAGACAAGCAGCGGCTGCTCGCCCAGCACTGTGCGATAACGGTATGTGAGCCCCTGCTCAATCGAGGGCAGCGCACTGGTGTAGCCGGGCACTGTCATGTTGGCGAGGTTGTCGCTCTGCTTGACAACCAGCCCATCACGGTTGATAACCTGCACGGCCACGGAACTGGCAAAGTAGTTGAGGCTGGGAAACTCGATGGATTCGCCTTCGGGGAGTTTGCGCAGGTCGCGCTCAATCTGCAGGCTGACGGCATTGGCCACGGAGACGGCCTCACGCTGTGAATCCTGCAAAACCTGGGCTTGCAGATTAGTGGCCAGCGCCGAATAGACAATCACGCTGAAGAAGATCAGCGTTGCGCCCAGCAGTGCGGTATACCAAAGTGTCAGGCGCAGGCGAATGGTCATGAAGGCAAGGAGTAGGGAATAGGGAATAGGGAGT
>DIAV01000320.1 GCA_002415895.1 Anaerolineales bacterium UBA5069
TCCCCACTCCCTACTGCCGATTTGACGCCCTCCGCCCCCTGCGCCATAATCAATTGATACGCAGTCTCATTCGTTTTCCGTGCGCCGCTGCCTGTTGCTGCGCACGTTTGCTTGTGGAGCAAGGGTCATGACGCCCGTACACCGCGCCACCGTACACAATCCCGCCGCACCCGCACTCGCGCTCGATGCTGTCACCGTTACGTACGGCAGCGTCGTTGCCCTCGATCGCGTGTCGCTGACACTCAAGCGCGGCGACCACGTGGCCGTTGTCGGCCCCAATGGCGCGGGCAAGAGCACGCTCTTCCATGTGATTGCGGGGGTGATTCGCCCCGATTCGGGCACGGTGCGCGTCTATGGCAGCGGGCCGGATGGGCACATATGCGTGGGCTATGTGCCGCAGCGGGCGCGCATTGACGCCAACTTCCCCGTCAATGTGGCCGATGTGGTGATGATGGGCCGCGCCGGACGCATTGGCCTGCTCCACCGCCCCGGCCGCGCCGACCATGCTGCCGTACGCGCTGCGCTTGCGCAAGTCGACATGCTCGATTTCACACGCCGCCCCATTGGCGCGCTTTCGGGGGGCCAGCAGCAGCGCGTGCTGCTGGCGCGTGCGCTGGCGCAGGAGGCCGAAATCCTGCTGCTGGATGAGCCGCTTACCGGGCTGGATCAGCCTAGCCAGGAAGCGCTCCTGGCAACACTCAATGCCCTGCGCGACCAGGGCATTACCCTGCTCGTGGCCACGCACGACCTCAACCAGGCGGCTACACGCTTCCCGTTGGTGGCGCTTGTCAACCGGCGGCTGGTTGGCTTTGGCCCCCCTGCCCAGGTGCTCAGCGCCGCCAACCTGGCCGGCGCCTTCGGCAGCCACGTACATGTCGTTCACACCACCGATGGCGACCTGCTGGTGACGGATACCTGTTGCGATGACCCCCATCCCCTGCCCAATGCAGTGGTGGGGCGCGGCGCCGAAGCCATTGCGCTCCCCGGCTACGAGGTTGAGGTGGATGGCGAGCGCACGAAGGGCAGAGGCTAAGCATGGAAGCCGCTGGTTTGTTTGATTGGCTCTGGCAGCCGCTGCAATATGGCTTCATGGTGCGCGGCCTGCTCGCTGCCATCATGGTGGGCATCATCTGCCCTGTCATCGGTTCCTACATGATCCTGCGCGGCATGTCCTTCTTTGGTGATGCCCTGTCGCACTCAATCCTGCCCGGCATTGTCATAGCCTATTTGCTCTCATTGCCCATGGCCGTGGGCGCGCTGGTGGCAGGTGTGGTGGCGGCCATCTTTATTGGCTTCATTAGCCAGCGTGGCAACGTGCAGGAGGACACAGCCATCGGCATTGTCTTCGCGGGGGCTTTTGCGCTGGGCGTGGCGCTCATGAGCACCGTCAGCGGCTATTCGGTGGACCTCACGCACATCCTCTTTGGCGATGTGCTGGGTGTTTCGGCGGCGGATTTGTGGTGGACCTTCGGCCTCGGCGTTGTGGTGCTGGCCATCGTGATTGCCTTTTACAAGGAGCTGGCAATCATCACCTTTGACCCTACGCTGGCGCTTGTCTTGCGGCTGCCTGCACGCATGCTCCGCTACCTGCTACTGGTCCTCATTGCCCTTACTATCGTCGTCTCGCTGCGTACTGTGGGCATTTCGCTCATGCTGGCCATGCTGGTCACGCCCGCGGCGGCTGCACAGTTGCTCACCCGCCGCCTGCCGTGGATGATGGTGGTGGCGGCGCTAATCGGTGTGACCTCCAACGTAACGGGTCTCTACATTTCATACGCGCTCAACATCGCCTCCGGGCCGGCCATGGTGCTGGTTGCGACAGTCATTTTCGCACTTGTTTTTCTCTTCGCTCCCCAGCGTGGTATGCTGTGGCGACGTCTTCACCCAGCATAAACCAAACCACGACGCAAAGACGCAAAGACGCAGAGGCGCAAAGAAAGCGCAAAGATAAGCAAGGGCAAGGAAAAGCGAGACACTTACCGATTCATCTTGCAGTTCTTGCCGTTGCTGTTCTTTGCGTGTCTTTGCGCCTTCGCGCCTCAGCGTCGGGATTCTCGATGAGGAGGCCCCATGACCATCAAGGCTGACCACTGGATCCGGCGCATGGCGCAGGAACACGGCATGATCGAACCCTTTGTCGATGGCCAGGTGCGCGCAGGGGCCATCTCCTATGGGCTGAGCAGCTTTGGCTACGACATTCGCGTGGCCGACGAGTTCCGCATCTTCAGCGCGGCCACCGGCCAGTTGAGTGTTGTCGATCCCAAGCTGATTGACGAGCGCGCCATGGTGCACTACCAGGGCGATATCTGCATCATTCCGCCCAATTCATTCGCCCTCGCGCGCACCATGGAGTACTTCCGCATTCCGCGCAATGTGCTGACTATTTGTTTGGGAAAAAGTACGTATGCAAGATGCGGCATCATCGTCAACGTAACCCCTTTTGAGCCCGAGTGGGAGGGGTACGTTACGATTGAAATCTCCAACACCACGCCGCTGCCTGCCAAAATCTACGCCAACGAAGGCATTGCCCAGGTACTCTTCTTTGAGGGCGAACAGCCCGACATCTCCTACGCCGACCGCAAGGGCAAATACCAGAAGCAGACAGGCATCACCCTGCCGCGGCCGTAATCAGGGTCGCGGCAAATGGCCGCACGCTCTGCGCTAAGGCGTGGCTGTAATAGTGCGTGCGTTGCTCAACACGCCTGCGGCGTGCTCGACGCGCACGACGACAGATCCCGTTCCCACCGTGTTTGCCGGCAGGTTTGCGGTCACCCATGCGCCCCAGCTGCTGGGCGTATAGGGAGCGAAGCCAATCCAGAGCTTGCCCGTGGCGGCGCCAAAGCCCGCACCGCCCGCCTGCACGTTGGCGGGCTGAACAATCCGGAAGCTCGCGGGCGCCGCTGCAGTCACCGTCGGCACCTCAAGCCACACCTTTGTCGGATCATCCGCAGCTGTGCCGTTGGTGTGCACCACGCGCAATGGCTTGGCGGACGTGAAGGTGTTGGCCTGCGCCGCCTTGCGCCCGGGATCGCTGCTTCCCACCAACGCGGGCAGCGGCGCGGTTGTGCCGGGGTTCCAGATGAAGGTCTGCGCGCCGCCTGCACCGCCGGCGTTGCGCACCACGCTGCCGTCAATTTCGCTGAAGGCAACCCCAACCACAGGCCCGGCCGTCGGCCCCGCCACGGTTACCGTGACCGCGCGCGCACTGTAGGCGGGGAAGGTGTCGGCGAAGAGCAGCAGCTCCGGCTTGTCGAAGAGCAGCGTCGGCTTCCACGCCTTGTTGATCTCCCAACTCTTGTAAGGCTCTTCCTGCCGCCCGTAGTAGGCGCGTACGAAGTTGTCGTAGACCAGTCCCAGCCCGCCGGTGATGCTCTCCAGCCCGCCCACCGGCGTGGCATAGGTGGGCCAACCGACGGCCAGCAACCCCTGCAAAAGCTTGAGAATGGTTCCCGGTTTCTGCGTTTCAAGCGAGTGGAAGAAGGCCACCGTGGCATAGGCCTGGTCGTCGCTCAGATAACGCCAGTTGTTCATCCCCGTATGAACGAAGTCTGCCCCCTTCTTCACGGAGTCGGCGGCGCTGTTGGCGTCGGGTAGAACCACCGTCTCGGCCCATACCGCCGTACCCTCCATGAGCCATGGGAAGGTGAACTTGCTGCTGCGCGCAGCGTAGCTCATGTTCTGGTACTGCACGATGTGGAAGTATTCGTGCACGGCGGCCGAGCGCAGGTCATCATCGGCCTGCCAGGTGCCGAGGGCAAGCTGCCAGTTGAGCATCCGGCCAATGCCGGAGGAGCGCCCCTCCTGCGCCAGCGCCGGGTCCAGGTCCACAATCACCCAGCTGGGCAGCGTAAAGCCCAGGTTGCCCATTTTGACGCGCGCCTGCACGAGCGCGCCATAGGCCGCGAGCGCCTTCGCTTCGGTTACATCCTTGTCGTTGTAGAGAACGGTGAAGGTGGCGTCTTCGATCTTCTTGTTGGGCAGTCCCACCTGCCACTTCAGGTTGCGCCCAATGTCGTTGAGCTTGGCGCGCAGATCAAACCCGGCAAAGGGTGACCACGTTACGGCTGCAGGGTCGGTGGCGGCCGTCTCGTTCTCGGCAGTGGGAGGCACAACGCCGCCCGTGCCAGGGTATGCACCCGCTTTGAGTACGGCGATCGACCAGCCGAGTGAGCTATCCACCTCATTGCGTATGGGGATATCCATGGCCTGTTGGTAGTCCGCCGGCACATCGGCTGCCGTGCCGTCATCGTGGAAGGCCGGGCTTGGGCGTGTGGCGGGCTGATTCGGGTTAAAGCGCGTGGCAAAGCGGATGTCCTTGAGCAGTTGCGCCGGCTCGGGCACCAACTCGTACTCGCCGTGATGGCCCCCGGCTGTGTCCGGCACTGATTTCAGATAAAGGGTGTAGGGTGCCGTGCCGGGCAACGCCCCGGGCGGAATCTGCATGCGCAGATTGTTGCTGTAGAAGGTCCCGCCGGTGGCCGGGTTCACAGTGAACTGGTCGGAGTCGGCATCGCGCCCTTCGTAGCGCACCGACACCGGGCAGGTTTCCCCATCCACAATAAAGGTGTAGTTGCCCGCCGTCGCAAACTGATACGTAAACCACGCGCGCTCTGAAGCAGTCCACGCCGGGAAGAGCCCCTGCGGCGAACGCAGCGACTGCGTGCCGTTATACACTTCGTCATATTGCTTCCACACCATCCACTCATCTACGTTCATCATCTGCGGTGTCGTTGTGCACTGCCAGTAGTAGCCGCGCTGGTAGTCATAGCGTCGCCAGTTGCCCGCGCCAGGCCGAGCCGGGCTGCCTAACTCGACCGCACCGGCGCCCACCTTCACACGCAGCGCGCCGGTTTGTCCCAGCGGCAGCGGGCCATAGCGCCAGGCGCTCGCCGTTACGTCGTAGAGCGGCAACTGCACCCCGCCCAGGAAGACTTTGGCATGCGCCGGCAATAAAGGCAGCGCACCACTCAATATGACCGTGCCTTCCTTGCCTGAGAAACTGGCTGCCGGATCGACGCGCAGCGTGGCGGCGGGCGTTACTGGCTGCCAGAAGTTGCCCGCCAGCGAGATAAAGCTCGTCCCCGTGCTCACAATCAGCCGCCCGGCCCCATAGGCAAGGCTCACCGCTGGTGCGCCAAGGGCCATTGATCCCATCACTTGCGGGTTGGCGCCACCAAATACCGTGATGACGCCCGGCTCCTCGTTGGCCATAAAGAGATGCCCATCGTTGTCCACAGCAAGCGGCTGCCCATAGCCGCCGCCATAGCGGGTGTGGAAGCCCTCGGCCACGCGCCGCCACTCTGTGGCCTCCTCATCCCACATCATCAGCGCCGCCGTCCAGCCACTGGTACTGAGCAGGCCGCCGTTTTGCAGATAGCCTGTGGCAAAGATGCGGCCCAGCGAATCCACAGCAATATCTTCGGTTTCGTCATCGCCAAAGGGCAACGGCAGGCTGCGCTTGACGGCCCCTGTGGCCGGGTTCACCTGACGCAGTGCGGTGCTGTCCCCAGCGTGGCACGCCACCCACAGCGTGTTGCTAAAGCGATCAAAACGCATGCGCGTCATCATTGGGCATGCTGTATCGCCCACCGGGGGATAGATGCGCTGCACAACGGGCTGTTCGGGCGTACTACGTGCCAGGTCCAGGGCGAAGATCACGCTCACGCGGCGCACATAGACAGTGGTGGCCTGTGCACTCGGCTCAACGTTATGGTAGATGGGCCAATTGTGGGGATCATTGGGAACGCCCAGGCTGCCCAACCAGAAATAGTGGGCAGCGGTGGCCGTTGCACCGGCAGGCAAACGCCAAACATGCAGGTTCAGCGTCTCCCAGGCGGTGCCGGTGTGGGTAAAGAGCAGCGCACCGTCCTGCGTGACGGCGGCAATCGTGGCCTTGTCCGCATAGGTGCCGCCGGTGGGCGAGCCAAGCGCCCCACTCAGCGGCGTGGCAAAGAGCGCAAAATTGGAGAAGTGGGTGGTCTTCGCAATCACCATCTGCACGCCAAGATCCACCCGCCCGGCAAGCGGCGACCAGGCATCGGCGGTTTGGGAGTAGAGCATCAGCCGTGCGGGGTCAATGCCCGTAAGCGTCGCGGGATTGTAACGCACGCGCAATTCCACTGCTTTGGCGAAGGTGGTCACCGGGTTGCCCGCGTCATCAACGGCGCTAAGCGCAAGCATCGGGCCGCCAATGGAAAGCCCGGGCAGCGGCGCGGGCAGCGCGCCGGTCGCAGCGCTAAAGGCTGTTGGCCGGCTGAGCGCACCCGCAGGGACGCTGATGGTAACAGTCCCCAGGTCCACCACGCCGCCTGTTTCCGGGGAAACCCAGCGCGAGGCGGGTGATGCCCCGTTGCGCACAGACGGCAAATAGATCCGACGCGTGGCTGCCGCGTCGTCAGTGGTGGTGACGTCCACAGCTGCGTCCGCGAACAGCGCGCTGCCGGTTGTCACCACAGGGATGTAGACGGGTGGTGGTTCATCCTGGGCGGCGACGGGCTGCACGGAGAAGAACGCGCCCAGGCATGCAACCGCCACCGTGGCACAGAGGCGGACCAGGAAATGGGGGTGGGGAATCGTAGTCATCTTGCTCGCCCTCCTGGGATAGTTGGCAAAGCAGCGGATTGCGTGTGGAGCGGGCTTCACGTGGGTTTGGGGCGGGGAGCCTGCCTTGATGATCGCGCTGGCGCATTGATGGCAGGTTGCAGACGCGTTGCAGCGCCGCGGCTTGGCGCAAGCGGCGCAAGCACCGCAACTATGGTAAGCTGCCAGAGAGATTTGCGGCGTATGCACGCCGGCCACCTGCAACAGGCAGGTAGTCATCCTATGCGCACCGTGGGGTCTTGCTTAATGAATCGTTCCCCTGCAGCCAATCCTTCGTCATCCAGCCCGCGCCGCGCCCTGGGCGTCGCCGGCGAAGAGATGGCCGCCCAGGCGCTTGCGGCGGCAGGCCTCACCATCATTGAGCGCAACTGGCGCTGCACGGGGCTGGGGCTGCCCGGCGAACTGGACATTATTGGCGAGGAGAGCGCTCCCGATTACACGCAGGGGGGCCGTCCGGCCACCTGGCGCGTAATTGTAGAGGTGCGCACACGGCGCGGCAGCAGCCACGGCACCGCGCTCCAGTCGGTGGACGAGCGCAAGGCGGCGCGCCTGCGCACGCTGGGCGCGGCCTATATTGCCGAGCGGGGCTGGAATGGCCCCTGGCGCATTGATGTCGTCGCCATTCAGATGGACGCAAGCGGCCGCCTCATCGAAGTTGAGCACATCCGCCACGCTGTCACTGGATAGGGAGTGCAACTTTGACGCAAAGGCGCATTTCGAGCGGAGCGTTCCTGTGCGCGCGCTAATTGTGCTGCTGGGGCCTACGGCTGTGGGCAAGACAGCGCTCAGCCTCGATCTGTGTCGCCGCTTTGGGGGCGAGATCCTCAGCGCCGACAGCCGCCAAATCTACCGCGGCATGGATATCGGCACGGCCAAGGCCACCCCGGCCGAGCAGGCGCAGGCGCGCCATCATCTCATCGACATCCGCAACCCCGACCAAACGCTGACCGTGGCCGAGTATCAGGCGCTGGCCTATGGCACAATTGATGCGCTGCACGCGCACGGGCGTGTTCCCTTTCTGGTGGGGGGAACGGCGCTTTATCTGCGCGCTGTCACGCTGGGGCTGCGCATTCCCGAAGTGCCCCCCAACCCTGCCCTGCGCGCCGAACTTGAGGGCATTCTAGCCACCGACGGGTTGGAGCCGCTGGTGGCACAATTGCGCGCGCTGGACCCCGCCGGCGCGGCCGTCATTGACCTGCGCAACCCGCGCCGCGTGCTGCGCGCGCTTGAAATTGTGCGCATGACCGGCCGTTCCAAAGTGGAGCTTGAAGGCGCAGAGCCGCCCCCCTACGCGATCCTGCAGATTGGGCTAACACGCCCGCGCGCCAGCCTGCACGCACGCATTGATGCGCGCGTTGACGCGATGATGGCCGAAGGGCTGGTCGAGGAGACGCGCCGGTTGCTGGCCCATTATGATCCGGCGCTGCCTGCGCTCTCCAGCCTGGGCTATCGCGAAATGGGGGCCATGCTGCGCGGCGAGCTATCCATGGCCGATGCGGTGGCGCGCATCAAAACGGAGACGCACCGCTTTGTGCGTAACCAGGCCACTTCATTCCGCAAAATGGAGGGGGTGGCGTGGTTTGATCTGGATGCGGTGGGTGCGGAGGCGGTTATGGCGCGCGTGGCGGCGTTTCTCCAGTAGATCTCAGCAGCCCGGATGACAAACAAAGCGAGGCTTCCAGAATTGGAAGCCTCGCTTTGTTT
>DIAV01000116.1:0-3934 GCA_002415895.1 Anaerolineales bacterium UBA5069
CTCATTTTCAACCACAATGCGCTCGCCTGCGTCCAGTTCGGCATTGAGATAATCCATGAGCAAATGCGACCCGTTGGCAAGGTGGTAAGCGGATTGGGTTTTGTCTTCCTTGGCCGGGTCCTGGGGCACGGTGTAGGAGGCCCACACCTGGCCATGGGGGTGGGGGTTGGAGGCGCCCATGGCTGCGCCCTTGTTCTCAAAGACCTGCACGTAGGAGATATCGGGACGTGCGCCCAACTCCACCACCTGCTGCGCCCACGCATCCACCACATGGCGAATCTCGGCAGGCTCCATCTCGGGCAACGTGAGGTCATGGCGCGGGTGGAAGCAGATGACGCGGCAGACGCCTGTTTCGGCGCGCTGGCGGAAAAAGGGGCCTTCGGAGGCATCACCGCGCGGGCCGTCGGGCAGCAGGGCGGCGAAGTCATTGTCAAAGACAAAGGTGCTGGTATAGGGGGGCGTCATGTTGCCGCCGGCGCGCTCGTTGCCGGGGCAGAGATAGCATTTGGGGTCATAGGCCGGGCGTTCTTCAGGCGGCGTGCGCTCAATTTGGCCAAGCCAGGGCCGCTTGGTGCGGTGGGGGGAGACCAGCACCCACTCGTTGGTCAGCAGGTTGAGGCGGCGATGGGGGTGCTCTGTGGGAATGAAGCCCACGGCCTGATCGAGTTCGGGTGACAGCATGTTCAGGTCCTCGGTGAATCTGCGGCAAAGGGGCCGCGATTGACAATGGTGAACGCAGGCGATGCACAAGCGTTAATGCAGGGACGCCAACGATTGTTTATGACGAGGCGGCCATTTCGGCAAGGGCAATTGCGCCCATGACGCCGGCACGGTTGCCGAGCCCGGGCGGCACGATGTACGCATCAATCTCATCCAGAATCTGGCGTTTCTGAATATAGCCGTTGAGCAGCGTTTGCACCTTGGCGCGCACCAGCGGGAAGAGGTGGTGCTGATCCATGACGCCGCCGCCCAGGATAATGCGCTGCGGCGACAGCACGAGAATAATGTTGACCAGCCCCAGCGCGAGGTAATGCGCCTGCAGCGCCCATGCAGGATGATCAACGGGCAGGTCGCGCGCCGATTTGCCCCAACGTGCCTCAATTGCCGGCCCGCAGACCAGCCCCTCGAAGCAGTCGCCATGATAGACGCAGAAGCCTGGGTATGGATCAGCCTCCGGGTCGCGACGCAGGGGCATGTGTCCCATTTCGGGGTGCATGAGGCCGTGGATGAGCTTGCCACCCACCATGCCGCCGCCGCCCAATCCTGTGCCCACCGTGAGGTAGACGAAGGTGTCCAGCCCCTGCGCGGCGCCCCAGCGGAATTCGCCCAGGGCTGCGCCGTTGACGTCGCTGTCGAAGCCCACCGGCACGCCGATGGCTTGCGCAAGGGGGCCTACAACATCCGTCATGTGCCAGTGGGCCTTGGGGGTGGTGGTAATGTAGCCGTAATCCGGTGCGTTCGGGTTGGGCTCCACGGGGCCGAATGAACCAACGCCGATGGCGTCCAGGGGGCTGCGCCGATGCTGCTCGGCAAAGTAGGCCACGGCTTGCGCCATTGTCTCGGCGGGCGTTGTGGTGGAAAAGCGCACTTCCTCGCTTAAATCGTCGGGGCTGCTGCCTACGGCGCAAACGAACTTGGTGCCGCCTGCTTCAAGACCGCCATATCGGGCCATGTGTAAACCTCGGTGGGAAGGCTAAAGGTTGGAAGATTGATGGTTTACAGAGATCAATAATTGCAGCGTTGTCGCTGGCAGGTACGTGGCAAGTGCGACTTTCGCAGTCGACACAAACCTTCAGCTTTGATCGCGACTGAGATGGTGCGCCAAGCGCGTGGGCTCGGGCATGCGGTAGCGTGTGCGCGTGGCGAACACCAGCGCCACGGCTTCGGCCAGCGTCATGCGGTTGCCAACGCTCACGAAGAGGGGCTTGACCCCGACGCGCGTGCGCAATACTGCACCAATTGTTTCATCACCGTCCTGCAAGGGCGACTGCGCGCCCGCGACATCGTCCGGCTCGACATAGACACCGGTGAGCCTGGACTTGGCAACACCCAGCACAGGCATGTCGAGCAGCACACCAATGTGGGCGGCCAGCCCCATACGGCGGGGGTGGGCCACGCCTTGTGCGTCTGCCATAAGCACGTCGGGCATAGCATGCAGTTGCTTCAGCGCGTGCAGCACAGCAGGCGCCTCGCGAAAGCTGAGCAGGCCGGGAATGTAGGGCCATGTTACAGGGCCGCGCCATATTGCTTGATCAATCACGACAAGCGAGGGCAGCGCCAGCACCACAATCGCGGCCTGCACTGCCTCAGCGCGCACACTCATGTCCAGGCCCGCGATGGTTTGGGGCGGGCGCGCCAGCGGCTCAACGCGCACGAAGCCGGCCAGTTCCCGTTGCACCTGAATTGCCTGCTGCGGCGTCAGGTCCCATGCGTGCGCATGATGCAGCGTCAACTCCATGGCTGCGCCGTTACGCTTTCTCCAGCCACGCATCAATGCGCGGGCGTGTGATGGCCCAATCGCTGTGCACAATGCCTTGCATGCCCAGCGCCTGCGCCGCGGCAACGTTCGTTGCGGCATCATCCACAAAGAGCGCATTGTGCGCTTCAACATCCAGAAGTTCGAGCGCAAGGCGGAAGACGGCAGGATCGGGTTTGTAGATAGAGATTTCGTTGCTCATCATCACCAGGTCAAAGCTGCGCAACTCGGGCACATATGCATCCAGCCAGCGCACATGCGCAGCGTTTGTGTTGCTAATGACAGCGACGAGGACATTGGGCGTTGCCTCCAGCTCAAGTGCATAGGCCAGCGCTGCTTCATTGCGTTTGAGCCCAGCGCAAAAACCGTTGAAGAACGCCTCTGGACTCTCTGTAGCGCCTGCCTGCGTACGCATGAGGCTGTGCATGGCCTCGGTTTCCATACGGCCTGTGGACAAAGCATGGCTGTTGCTGGAGAGCCACGTGTTGATCCTGGCCAGCGCCGCCGGCTGGGTGCTGCCGTCACCACAGACGGCGGCAAGGCCCGCGATGGTTTGGGCGTGGTCATAATGAACGAGCACTTGTCCCAGGTCGAAGAGAACAGCTTTAGTCATGGTTGTGGGAACAATGGCAGCAATGGGAGACTTGCGAGAATGGACGCCAGATTTTGCACAATATTGCCAGGTGCGCCGCGGCGAATTGTCGAAATGTGATGCCTCGTGTATCCTACCACCGCGCCGCGCGCTTGGACAATTGCGAGTGGAAACCACTCAGGCGCCGCAGGCCGTTTCAGGCTGCTATAAACCGTTCGTTGGCCGCAGTGCGGCACACCATTCCTCGCAGCCACTACGCAAGAAAGAGCACATTCCCGCGTGCCCGTGTTTGCCCTGAGCCTGATGCTCATCGCCCTGGTTGGGCCCCTGATGGCGGCGCTGAAGCCCCATCGTTTCCGCCACAGCGGATGGTTTGCCGCGCTTGCGCCTGCCCTGGTTTTTGGCTGGCTGCTGCTGCAAGCGCCCACCGTGGCGGCGGGCAACGTGCTTGCTGAAACGCACCCGTGGGTGCCGGAACTGGGGCTGGAGCTGAGCTTTCGGCTCGATGGCCTCTCGCTCCTCTTTGCGCTGATTGTGACAGGCATTGGGGCGGCGATTGCCGTTTACACGGGCTACTACTTTGAGGATGATGCGCGTCAGGGTCACTTCAACCTGCTGCTCTTCCTTTTCATGGCCTCCATGCTGGGCCTTGTCCTCTCAGACAATTTGCTGGGGCTCTTCTGCTTCTGGGAGGGCACGAGTATCACCTCCTACTTGCTGATTGCCTTCAAGACAACTTCATCGTCGGCGCGCGAAGGCGGGCGGCGGGCATTCATTGTGACGGGGCTGGGCGGCCTTGCCATGCTGGCAGGCATGATCTTGCTGGGCACCGCAGCGGGTACTTTTTCCATCAGCGGCATTCTGGC
>DIAV01000116.1:4051-26174 GCA_002415895.1 Anaerolineales bacterium UBA5069
TCCTGGTTTTCCTGGGTGCGTTTACAAAATCCGCACAGTTCCCCTTCCACTTCTGGCTGCCGGGTGCAATGTCGGCGCCCACGCCCGCCAGCGCCTATTTGCACTCTGCCACCATGGTCAAGGCAGGCATCTTTCTGCTGGCGCGCCTGCACCCTGCGCTTCACAACGCACCGATTTGGACGCCCACGCTGATTACAATTGGCGGCATCACCATGCTGCTGGGCGCGGTGAGCGCGCTCCGCTACTCGGACATGAAGGCGCTGCTGGCCTATGCCACGGTCAGCTGGCTGGGCGTTTTGACGCTGCTGCTGGGGATGCCCGTAGCCTATGCGCCCATGGCTGTGGCCATGGGCGTGCTCGCGCATGCGCTCTACAAGGGGCCGCTCTTCCTTGCAGCAGGCATTGTGGACCACGCAACGGGCACGCGCGATGTGCGCCGCCTTGCGGGGCTTGCTCGGCCGCTGCCGTGGGTTGCGGCGGTTGTGGTTGTGGCCGGGCTGAGCATGGCGGGTGTACCGCCACTGTTGGGTTTTGTGGCCAAGGAGCTGCTGCTGGAGAGCGCGCACAAACTGGGCGAAGTCTACGGCGCTGTGGGCGAATGGGGTGCGCTTCTGGCCGCAGTCATTATGGCGGCATTGACCGTGGGCGTGGCCATCAAGCTTGTCTATGAGCCCTTTGTGCGCAGCGAGAAGAACTTGCCCGCACAGAAGAATGAAGCACTGAGCCCGCTGCACGTGCATCACAAGCCGCACTTTGCCTTTGTGCTGCCTGCGCTGGTGATTGCGCTGCTGGGCGCACTGCTGCCTTTTGTGCTGGGGCCGCTGGGCCACTATGTGCTGGAGCCTGCGGCGAACGCGATTGCGGGCGGCGAGACCGGCGTTGAATTGGCATTATGGCACGGCTTCAATTTCGTGTTCGCCGTGAGCATGACAGCGCTGGCGTTGGGCGTGGGTGTTTTCCTGCTGCGCGCGCAACTCTTTACGCTCATCAACCGGCTGCCCGAGTGGCTGAGCGGGTTGGCCGCGTTCAACCGCATCAACAAGGCGTTGGTTGACGGCGCACGCTGGTTGACGCGCGCCGTACAGGGCGGCACCATGGCATCGCAGGTGAGTGTGACACTGCTGGCGGCTGCGGGTGTGGCCGTGCTTGCGCTGGCCCGTACGCAATGGCTGCGCGATTTCCACCTAAATTTTCAAACGCTCCCCTCAGTACCGGAGGTGGTGCTGGCAATTATGGCGATGATTGCNNGTGGTTGGCGTCACTGTAACCCTTTACTTCATCTTCTTCAGCGCGCCGGACCTGGCGCTGACGCAGTTGCTGATTGAGTTGCTCACGGTGGTGCTGCTGGTGCTCGTCTTCTTCCGTGTCAAGCCCGATCGCTTGCCACGTGCACCCCGCCGCGTGCTGGCATACCAGATCTTTGTCGCCGCCGCTATGGGTCTCTTTGGCTTCACGCTGGTTCTGCTCAACGCAGGCATTCAGGTCGCTCCTACGATCTCGCCCTACTTTAGCCGCTTCTCGGTTGCCTATGGCAAGGGCGGCAACATTGTCAACGTCATTCTGGTTGATTTCCGTGGCTATGACACGCTGGGCGAAATGACGGTGCTTGCGATTGCGGCGATTGGCGGTTTCGCACTCCTGCGCGCACCGGGGATGGCCGCATTGCAGCGCCGGCTGGTGCGCCGCCTGGCGCGCAATGGTGCGCCGATTGGCGCTGCCGTAGCACATGAAGACGTAGCCGCCGGTGCGGCCGGTGCAGCCGGCGCGGTTGATGGGGAGCAGGCGCACCCATGATTGAACTCTATTTGCGGCTGCTCGATCGCGTTCTGACGCCCCTGCTGCTGCTGATTGGCGTCGTGCTTCTGTTGCGCGGCCACGATGCGCCGGGCGGCGGTTTCATTGCCGCGCTGATGGTTTCGGCGGCCATTGCTTTGCAGATTCTATCCAATGGCGCACGTCTTGTGCGGGCGCGCATTGGGCGCGCACTCCAGCCGCTGATCGCGACCGGCCTCCTCCTGGGCGTGGGGTCGGCGCTGCTGGGTGTCTTTACAGGACAAGGCTTCTTTGCCGGCATTTGGTGGTCAATCCACTGGGGACCCATCGATTACAAGATAGGGACGCCGGTGCTCTTTGATCTCGGTGTTTTTCTTGCTGTTACAGGTGCGACGATTGCCTTCATGCTGGGGCTGAGCACGAATGTGATTGAGACGACGGACGAGCCGCGCCTGGGAAAGCGACCCGTGCAGCATGCCGCCCAACCTGCCCGCAGAGGGGAGGAGGCGCAATGACAACGATTGTGCTGGGGCTGCTGGTGGCAACGCTGCTGGCAACAGGCAGCTATATGGTCATGCGGCGCGGCCAAATCAAGCTCATTCTTGGCCTTGGGCTTTTGACCCACGGCGTCAATCTCATGCTTTTTGGCTCGGGGGCGCTGCTGCGCGGCGCGACCCCCATCTTCAAGGACAAAGACAATTTTGCCCAGGAGCTGGCCACGCGCGCCTTTGCGGACCCGCTGCCGCAGGCGTTAATTCTCACGGCCATTGTCATCAGTTTCGGATTGACGGCCTTCATTGTGGTTCTGGTAAGCCGCCGCGACGCGCTCACGGGCAGTGATCTGGTGCCGGGCGAACTGGCGCGCTACATCAACGCACAGGATCCATTCCATACGGCCGGTGGCCAGGATATCAGCGAAGTTCTCTTCTCTGACGCGTCCGACGATTACGATATTCTCCAGTTTGAACTGGACGAGATTTACGATCGCAAAGAGCCCTTACCCGTTGACGCCACAGACACCACTGTGGAGTCGTCCACGGCAGAGTAACAAGATCATCCAGTACACCAGTACACCGGAGCCGTCTCTTGCTGGAATTGCTGCAAAGTATCCCCTTCCAACCCACATGGTTGGCGTTGCCTGTCGCGCTGCCGATGGCCGCAGCCGGTCTGCTGCTGGCGGTGGCGCGCCTGGGATTTCGGCAGCGTTTTCGGTTGCAGCGCTGGATTGCAGGCGTTGTGGCCGGTATTCATGTGCTGCTCGCGTTGTTGATTCTGGCGCACACGCTGGCAGGGGACGAAGGGGCGCGCATTGTCTACCAGATGGGAAGCTGGCCCGCACCCTTTGGGATTACGTTGATTGCCGACAGCTTTACGGCGATTATGCTGCTGATGACTGCGCTTCTGGTTGTGGCGGTTGTGCCCTACGCAGCGGGCACGCTGGACCACCACCGCGAGAGTATGGGTTTCTACCCGCTGACACTGCTGCTTCTGATGGGCATGAACGGAGCTTATCTCGCGGGCGACCTCTTCAACTTGTATGTCTTCTTTGAGGTGTTGCTCACTTCCAGTTTTGTACTGCTGACGCTGGGCGGTACGCCGGGGCAGATCAACGGCGGCATCCGCTATGTGGTGCTTAACCTCATGGCGTCGTTGGTTTTTCTTTCTGCCGCAGGCGTTGCCTACGGCACGCTGGGCACGCTCAACATGGCGCAGATGGCCCAGCGAATGGACATTGCGCCTGATGCGGTACGCATTCTGCTGGCCGGGCTCATGCTTGTGGCTTTTGGCAGCAAGGCGGGACTCTTTCCCCTCTTCTTCTGGCTGCCCGCGTCCTATCACACACCCCACCCTGTCGTGACCGCACTCTTTGGCGGTACGCTGACCAAAGTGGGCGTCTATACGCTCTTTCGCCTCTTTCCGCTCTTCTTTCCCGGCCTGCTGGTGGCATGGCAACCGCTCATTCTAACCATTGCGGCGCTCACAATGCTCATTAGCGTGCTGGCCGCGTTTGTCCAGCCCACAATCCGCCGCCTCATCAGCTTCGACATCATTAGCCAGGTCGGTTTTATGCTGCTGGCGCTGGGCATTGCGCTGGATCCACGTGCGCCCGTTACCGGCTTTGCACTGGCTGCAGGCATCATCTTTATCGTGCACAACATGCTTGTGAAGACAGCGCTGCTTATGGGCGGCGGTGTGGCCGAGTTGGAGATGGGCAGTGGCAACCTGGGCGCGATTGGGGGGCTGGCGGCAAAACGCCCCTACCTGGCGGGTCTTTTCTTTGTGGCTGCCTTCTCGCTGGCGGGGATTCCGCCGTCGAGCGGATTTGTGAGCAAGCTGAGCCTCTTGCAGGCTACGATCGGCGTGCATCAATACTGGATGGCTGCCGTCAGCCTGCTGGTGAGCCTGCTGACGATGATGGTGATGATTCGTTTGTGGCAGTATATTTTCTGGGGTGAGTTTACGACAGGTCACGCGCAGTGGACACCCCTGCGCAAGCCGTGGGCGAGCTGGCTTACGCTGGGGCCAATCACGGTGCTGGTGGCGCTGAGCCTGACCATGGGCATTTTCTTCCGCCCTGTGTTGCACGTTGCGCAGAAAGCAGCGAACCAGGTGCTGGATCGCACCGGCTATATTGCCGCTGTGGCGCCCCTGGCCGACGTGCCGGTTGAACCCGAATTCTGGGAGCCGCCCCAATGAAAATGTGGCAGAGTTTTGGCATCAACATTTTGCTCACGCTGACATGGGGTTTGCTCCAGGGCACAACTTCGCTGCTGGGCTTTGTGATTGGTTTCATCATCTCCTTTCTGGTGACGTGGCTCGCCAATCCCAGCTATGGCACGCGTAGCCTGCGCACCGTGGCGTTCATTTTCTTTGTTGTCTGGCAAATCATTCTGAGCGCGCTGCGAGTGACGCGGGTCATTTTGGGGCGCAAGGAACTGGTGCAGCCCGGCATTGTCGCGATTCCGCTCCGGCTGCGCGGCAGCGCCGAGGTGCTCATCCTGGCATCCGTCATTACGCTGACGCCGGGCACAATCTCCGTGGAAACGGGGACCGACGCCGAGGGCCGCGTTGTGCTCTTTGTCCACGCGTTGGAAATGGGCGACCCGACGGCTGTGCGCGACGCCATACAGCAGGATTTTGAGACGCGTATCCTGGGCTTTATGCGCGACCCGGCCGACATTGCCCGGCACGCATAAGCGCAGTTGTAGTGAGCGATGGGCGCAACGCGCAGGGGAGGCACTTGATCATGTTTGAACTCTGGATGGAAGGACTCATGGCGCTGGTCAGCCTGTCGATGGCCATCTGCTTTGGGCGCCTTTACATGGGGCCCACCACGCCCGATCGCACAGTGGCGTTTGACCTGATTTCGGTGCACGCCGTGGGGTTGCTTGTGCTCGCCTCCATGCGTTTTGAAGACTCGGTGTTGCTCGACGCCGCCCTGATTACCGCCATTCTGGGCTTTCTTGGCACGGTGATGTTTGCGCATTTTATTGAACAAACGCCGTCGGGCGAAGAGGAGGAGTAGCCCGTGCCCGTAACGGATGTCGCTGTCATTATTCTGGCCGCGCTGGGGGCGTTGCTGCTGTTGGTGAGCGCCGTGGGCACTGTGCGCCTGGAGGGTGTGCTGCAGCGTATGCAGGCGGCCAGCGTGGGCACAGCGCTGGGCATCACGCTGCTGCTGCTCAGCGCGGGCATCCATTTCATTGCATCTGCTGAAATGGGGCTGATGCTGCTGTTGATTGTATTCTTCTTTGTGACCAGCCCTATTGCCACAACGGCCATGGCGCGCGCCGCCTATCGCCGCCTCCCCCATTCAACGCATACCTATCTCATGCATGACGACATGGCTGACGCCACCTGGACGCCGGACTACAAGGCGCGCGAGGCGGATGGTCAGGCAAGTTCGCAAGCACCGGAGAACTTTGCAGCGATTGGGGCGGCCAGGCCACCAGTTGCCACCGCCACGGATGGTACTATCCAAAACCCTGCAACGAACTGAGGATCCCTCGCATGGCATACAATTTTGACGCAATCATCGATCGGCGCCATTCCGACAGCGCCAAGTGGAACTATGTAGCGGAAGATGTGCTGCCCATGTGGGTGGCCGACATGGATTTCTATGCGCCGCCCCCCATTATTGATGCGCTGCAGCGGCGCGCCGCCGAAGGCGTTTTTGGCTATGCATCTCACTTTCCCGGCCTCTACGAGAACATTCGCGCCCGTTTGCAGCGCCTTTACGGCTGGGAGGTGGCGCAGGAGGAGATTGTGCTGCTGCCGGGGCTCGTTTCGGGGCTGAACGTGGTGGCAGCGGCAATTGGCGCTGCGGGCGATGGCGTGCTCGTTAATACACCCGTCTACGGCCCCTTCCTGAGCGCGCCCGCCAACCAGGCGCGAACGCTCCAGAGCGCGCAGCAGACGCTGACGCAGCGCGAGGATGGCACGCTGCATTACGAGGTGGATTTTGACGCGCTGGATGCCGCAGTGCAGCCCGATACGCGCCTGACCTACCTGTGCAGCCCGCACAATCCCACGGGGCGCATGTGGCGGCGCGATGAGCTTGAGTGCTTCGCCGAACTGGCCCAGCGCCACAATCTTGTGCTCTGCTCCGACGAAATCCACTGCGAGTTGCTGCTGGAGAATCGCCCGCACATTCCCATCGCCACCCTCTCGCCCGAGGTGGCGCGCCGCACCATCACCCTGCTGGCCCCCAGCAAGACCTACAACATTCCCGGCCTGGGCGCGAGTTTTGCGATTGTGCAGGACAAGGAATTGCGCAAACAGATGGAGCATGCGGCGGGCGGCATTGTGCCCCACCTCAACCTTATGGGGGCGCATGCCATGGAGGCCGCCTACGGTGAGTGTGACGCGTGGCTTGCCGAACTGCTCGACTATCTGCGCGCCAACCGCGACTTTGCCGTGGAGTACATTCAGGCGCACATGCCGCAACTGCGCTGCACACGGCCCGAGGCCACCTACCTCCTGTGGATTGACTGCCGCGACGCCAATCTGCCCACCACCGCCGACAAATTCTTCCTGGAGCAGGCCAAAGTCGCCATGAATAACGGCGCGTGGTTTGGCGAAGGCGGCGACGGTTTTGTGCGCCTCAACTTTGGCTGTCCGCGCGCCACGCTGGTTGAAGGCTTGACGCGCATGAAGGACGCTCTGGCGGCGCTGTAGCGCACTGTATTGCCACCGCACAAAGAGGCTGGCACACAGATCAAGGCGGAAACAGCAGGGGTAGCGACGGCTAACCGTCGTTACCCCTGCTGGTTTCCGCCTTGATCTGTGGACTGGCTCGTTCTATAGCTCCAAATTCAGGTTGGTGTGCACGCGCGACGCTGCTATACTATAGCCATCCACGCGTGCCGCGGTGTGCTTTCCGGCGCGCCCATACCGTTCGTTGCCCACCGTTGTTCCTGCTGCGCTTGCGCAGAACGCTGCCGCCATGAGCCTCTACGAACGCGTTCCCCAGATTGATCTTGCCCCTGCATTTAGCGATCCACCCTATGCGCCCTTTGTCGTGCGCGACTACGTGCGTCTGCTGGGCGATCTCTTCTACTTCCCACAGGCTGCGCGCGATTATGCACGCCGCTTTGCGCGCAGTGCGCGCAGCGAAAGCGGCCCGCCACAGGCGCCCACACCGCGCGCATGGGGCGCGTGGCTGCGCGACAACCCCGTGCAAGCCGACTTTGTATGGATGGTGGCGCTGCTGGGTGTGCTGCTGATTCTTGTCCTTGTCAATGGCGCAGGGATCGCGGCTGCGCTGCTCGCGCGCACACCGGCGCCACTGGGCGCTATGGGCTGGGCGCTGCTGCTGGCAATTGTTGTGTTCTTTATGCTACTGGCCATTGGCGCAGTGGGCGATCAGGTGGGCGCGCTGGCACCCTTTGCGCTGCCCGCCGCGCTGGCCATTGGCCTGACATGGCTGGCGTGCACCGCCGCGCCATTGCTTGGCATGCGCGACGGCTTTGCCGGCGTCATGCTGCTCGCCGCACTGGCGGCGCTGGCCTTTGGCGTGGCCGTAGCAGCGTTCTTTGCCACGGCCTCCGCAGGCTTCAACGGTTTGTGGACCCATGCGGTGATTGCTGTGGTTGTTGGCACGTCGCTTGCGTTTGCGATTGGGATCATCGGCTGGCCGCGCGGCCAGGAAACGCAAACCGCCGCGCCACTCTTCACCGATCTGTTTGGGATTTGGATCATGGCGATGGTGGCTTATCTGGCGGGTGCGCTCCGGCTGGACGACTACGTGCTCCATGCGCCCAATCTTGGCAAATCGCCGACGCGTGAGACGTGGCTGGCGATTGCGCGCGTCACCCCGCTGCCGCTGCCCTACCTGCATGACCACATAACGGCCTGGCTGGACTTTGAATGGCAGCAGGGCATGGACAACTGCGCCTCGCTCTGGTCATATACAGGGCAGCAGGCGAGCGTGCGCAGGGCCATGCATGAGGTGTTGCGCGGTGATCTGGCGGCTCCACCAGCGCCCGAGGCAGGCGCGAAAGCTGGTTCAGGGGTTGCGCTGCATGTTGATCCCAAGCGCGATGCCGCGGCCAAACGACAGGCGGCGCGCAATATGGCCATTGTGGCGCACGCTGCCGACAATCCGCAGCGCTACCCGTGGGGAATGCTGAGCTATAGCGAGGCAACAATGCGCGAGGCCATGCGCAACGTGCGTGGCGACATGCGTGGCGCGCCGGCGGAGGTAACGCCCCTGTCTGTGCAGCGGCGCATAAAGCGGCAGCAACAACGACAGAGCGCATCCGTGCGCCGTCGTGCCGTCCCTGTGCCCCCAGACCGCCCCGACGAGGCGCTTGTGGCCGCGTTTGGACACTTGAACCGCGGCAATCTGGCCGATGCGCTGGTTGCCTTCAAGCTGCTGCCCCAGGAAGAGCGCGCCGCCGAAATGGTGAGCCTTGTGCAGGCGCTGCATGATTTGGGCCTGCAGGAGAACTTGATGGCTAACGAACTGGTGGAGTTGCCCAAGGCTCCCCGCAAGCCTTTCCGCCCCGCGGCATGGCAGGCACTCGCCGATGTGAAGGAGATTGTGCGTTTCGCTGCCGTGGCGCGCCACTCCCTTTCACCCGAGCGCCGCGAGTTGGCGGTGGACTATGCCATGCGCAAGCTCAATGCTGTGCGCGCCGCCACACAACCGGCGACGCCCGAAACGCGCTACCTGCAGCAGTTGGCCGAGCTGTGGAGCGAAGAGCTGGAGACGTGGCTTGAGAGCGCCGCGCCGCCCGATCCCCTGGGGCGGGTGGAGAACCCCTTTCTCTTTGCCGAGCCGCTGCGCGCAGGCCGCATGTTCGTCAACCACACGCGCGAGTTAACGGCCATACGCCAGGCGTGGCAAAGCGGCAACCTGCAGCCGCTTCTGCTGCACGGGCCGCCGCAAATTGGCAAGACTTCGCTGCTCTATGCCGCCGAGCGGGTCACGCCGACAGCCGAACTGGCCTGGTTCCACCTAACCCATATTGACCGCAAACGCATGGCGCTGGCGCAGGCACTCGGCGCCGTTGAACAGGCTGTGCGCCACACCACCATGTTGTCCATGGCAAGCAGCGCGCCGCGCCTGATTGCGCCGCCGGCTCCCGCCGCGGGGCAGGATGCCGCGGCGGAAACCGAGCGGGTGATCCGACGCCTTTGCGCGCTCCTCCAACCACGCAATCTTGTGCTTGTGCTGGATGACTTTGACACGGCTGCGGCAGCGCTGGAGAGCGAGGGCGCGCTGCCTGCATTCCTCAACTTCATTGCGCATCTGTTTCAGACAATCACCAACTTCAGCGCAGTCTTTGTCTATGAGCGCCCACCCCTGGACACGGACGCGCCACTCTTTGGCACGCTGGCCGATTCCGTGCGGACTATCGTCCTGGGCCCGCTGGCGGCGGAAGACAGCGCGCGTCTGCTGCGTCCTGCCAAATTTCCGCTCTACTTCACCGATCCAGCCGCCGCGCGCGTGGCTGAGGTGACAAATGGGCAGCCCTGGCTGGTACAGGTGCTGGCCCATGCGATTGTTGAGCGCTTCAATACGCAGGCTGCCCAGCGTGTGGGCGAGCCGCTCATTTGCGTGGAGGATGTGGCGGCTGCGTTGGAGGATGAAGCGTTTGTCCAGCGGACCAGGCTGCTTGGGCAGAACTCGGCACAGCGCGCACTACCCTAATTGAAATCGCGGCGAGGATTGCGTAGACGACCGCAGTGCCCGCGAAGACACCTCGGTAGCCCGCGCTTACGGCAATTGCGGCGGCAATCATGGGGGCAACTGTGCGCGCCGAAGCCTGCACGCTTGTGTCCAGGCCATACGTTGCACCCTGATTGCCTTGAGGCGACCACAGATTCATGAGCGCGGCTGTCGCCGGTATCAGTCCGCCTGTGGCAATGCCCGCCAGCGCCTGGAAGATGATAAGCTGCTGGGGCGATGTGACGAATATTTGCGGGATTTGCAGGAAGGCCGCAGCCACCGCCGAGCCGATGAGCACGTAGCTGTGGCCGTAGCGGTCGCCGACGCGGCCCAGATAGACGGCGCTCAGCGCGCTGGTGACGGCGGCGGCGCCAATCGCCACGCCTGTGAGCGCCGCCGCACCAGATTCCACGTTGCGGTTCAGCCCCAGCACAAAGAGCGCCAGAATGGGTGTGATGAGCGTTGCACCCAGACTGCGCAGAAATGTCAGCGCATAGAGGCCGCGCATCCCCGGTGCGTGCAGAAGGTGGCTGTAGCCCTCCCAGAAGCCCTCGCGCTGGGCGCGCGCCTGGGGCACGAAATCCTCCTGCACGAAAAAGATGACGGCCAGCCCCGCCAGCCCCAGCAACGCGCCCGTAATCCAGAAACTCTCGCGAAAGCCGAAGGCCTCGCCCAGCAGCCCGCCGATCACAGGGCCGCCGGCGACGCCCACCCAGCGCGCCATGTTGGTCGTGCCCATGGCGAAACCGATTTGATCGCGCGGGGTTGACGCCGCAACCAGCGCGTTGGTCGCGGCGAGCACGCCGGTGACTGCCCCTTGCAGCGCGCGCAAGATAACAAGTTGCTCGGCGCTCTGCACCATGCCCATGGCCGCCATAATAATGGCACCGCCGATTGTGGCGCGCGCGAGCATGAGCTTTCGCCCGCGCCTGTCGGCCACAGCCCCCCAAATAGGCGAGGCGATCATCATGGTGACAGCCTGGGCCGAAAAGACCATGCCTGCCCAGAACGCAAGCGAGCCGCGCGTGGCAATGCCCAATTCGCGCACGTAAAGCGGAAGGAATGGGTAGACGAGGCTGAAACCGGCCGTGGAAAGAAACTGCACAATCGTCAAGACAAGCAGATTGCGCTTCCAGTTGATTTGCGTGGTTTGCTGCGGCTGCATGAAAACGCTCGCTGCCAGCCGGTGCATGCACCGATGCTTGTGAAATTATGTTGATGCCGCGTGCGCTACTTGCTGATCTGCTGGAGCAAATCAACACTCAGGTATGCCAGCACACCCAGGATGATGTTGTAGGTGGCGTGCAGGATCATGGCTGTGGATGTGTTTTCGCGTATGCGCACAATGCCCAGCACCAGGCCCAAGAGGAGAACAACGCCCGTGGAGAGGGTGATCCCGTAGTTGCTGTGCAGCAAGGCAAAAAGGGTTGCCGTGAGCAGCAGCCCCAAACGGGGTTGCGCCGCCCCGCGCATGAGCGTCTCCTCGCCCAGCGCGGCAGCAAGGCCCAGCGTGAGGATGCCCCATGGTGAGTTGAAGAGCGGCCCCAGCAGTTGCTCGGTCAGTTCTTCCACATCAGCGTCGCCCGCAAAGCCCAGGAACATGGCGATTGCCTGAATCACCATAACGACGACCACCATGATGACGGCCAGCCCCATGCCCAACAGAATCTGACGCATGGAAGGCCAGACCAGCCCCAGGCGGCGCAGCGTTTCGCGCCAACCGCGCCGCAGCGGCCAGCCCACACCCACAAATGCCAGCAGCGCCATGAGGATTTGCTGGCCCCAGATGCCGGCGAAACTCGTGACCGACACCCCTGCCTCTTCAGCCTCACTCACCATGGTAGAGAGGTTGGCCAAGCCTACACCGATTGTAATCAGCATGTTGATGATGACCAGCATGGTCATGCTCAACGCAACGGCGTGCACGGTATTGGTGGCATCAATGGGGATGTAGCGTGCGCAGAAACGGCGCACGGCTGGCAGCAGCAGAAGAATGCCGATGGCCGCGGGCAGGAGCAGGCCCCATGCCACGAGGGCGGGGTTGTCCACCATGCCGCCCAGCGGATTCTGTGCGGCCAGCTCGGGTTGGCTGCTGCTGAGCGCAGTGAAAGCAAAGAGCCCCAGCGCGCCCAGGCTGACAACAAGATAGAGGCCACCCAGCAGCAGATAGGCCATGGCGCGCAGGATTGCCGCGGAGTCATCGCGCGGCTTGAAGGGCACGGGCGGCGGCACGAGGGCAGCCTCCGCATCAACAGGCGTATCCGTGTTCTCCACAGTCGCAATGGCCCGCATTGCGGCATCCTGCGTATCGCGCTTGCGTGCGCGCTCGGCGCCGTTGGCCAACAGCAGGATGAGGAAGAGAGGCAGAAAGGTGAGGAGGATGCCTGCCAGGTCGCTCATGGGTTGTCCGTGTGTGCACGTGCGGCGGATGGAATGATCTGCGGTGTCGTCATGTGTACAGTGTACTTTCCTGCTGACGTGCCGCCAAACCAGTGCGCGGCGCGTTGCCGGCGCCCCGCAGGTGTGATGTATGTGGATTGTCTCTGCACTTCTGGGACCTGCGTAATGCGGGCCAGCCGCGCAGACGCCTGGACAAGGGAATCGCGTGCCTCTCGACAAGGTTCACGCGGTCGGGTAGAATTGCCATACATGGCGCGCTGCCGGACGCATGCGCTGCACTGATGTCCATGATGGCAAACAGAACGGTAATCCTATGAGCGATCAAATGAATCGCGCACCAATCACTACTGGGGTCTTGGATGTGCAGGGTGTGGCTATCCAGCAGCCGGACGATGAATCCGTGGCACCGGAAGATGCTGCGCCGCCGCGCCCCGAGGCGCTGAGCATTCCGCCCGTGTCGGTGCACCCGCCGGTGGATCTCGCTTCGCTTTCGCTGGAAGCGCTGAGCACGTCGGAGGAAGTCTATTTCTACGAGCTTTCATGGCTGGATTTCAACTGGCGCGTGCTCATGGAGGCGTATGATGCACGCAATCCGCTGCTTGAGCGCTTGAAGTTCGTTGCCATTGCTGCGAGCAATCTGGATGAGTTCTTCAGCAAGCGCGTGGGCGGCCTCAAGCGCCAGAATGCCGTTGGCCTGCAGAACCTCAAGCTTGCCGGTCTCACCCCTGCCGAGAAACTGGAAATGCTCTCGCAGGCGGTGCGCCCCATGATCAAACTCCAAAGTGATTGTCTGCTCGACCAGTTGCTTCCTGCATTGGCCGAGTATGGTGTACACCTGTTGGATTATGCCGAGTGTACGCCCGATCAGCAGGCGCGCCTCAACGAATACTTCGAGAATGTCATCTATCCCACGCTCACGCCGCTGGCGGTTGACCCTGGCCATCCCTTTCCATTCATCAGCAACCTGAGCTTGAGCCTTGGTGTCCAGTTGCGCAATCCGGCGTCAGGCGAGATCTATTTTTCGCGCCTCAAGGTGCCGGCCAACCGCCCGCGCTGGACACCCATAGACACGCCCATGAGCTTCGTGCCACTGGGGCAGATTATCATTGCCAACTTGCACCGCCTCTATCCCGGCATGGAGATTCTCTCGGCCTATACCTTCCGCGTGACGCGCAATGCCGACATTGCGCGCAACGAGGAAGAGGCTGACGACCTGCTCGAGATGATCAACGATGAGTTGCGCGAGCGCCGCTTTGCGCCCGTGGTGCGCCTTGAGGTGGACGCGGCCATGGATGAGCGCATGGTTGAGTTTTTGCGCGCCGAACTTGAGCTTGATTCCATGGATGTCTACCGTATTCGGGGGCCGTTGCGCCAAACCGATCTCTTCGCGCTCACGGAGCTGAATCTGCCGCACCTCAAGTTTGAGCCATGGCTTCCACTCACGCCGCCGCGCTTTGTGGGCATTGATCGCGATACGCGCCCTTCGGACCTTTTCGCGGCGATTCGTCAGGGTGACATCCTGCTGCACCATCCCTATCAGAGCTTTACCGTGAGCACGCAGCAGTTCATAGAGATTGCCGCGCGCGACCCGCAGGTGCTCGCCATCAAGCAAACGCTCTACCGCACGAGCAATGATTCGCCCATTGTTTCGGCGCTGATTCAGGCAGCAGAGCGGGGCAAGCAGGTGGCGGTGCTGGTGGAGGTAAAGGCGCGTTTTGATGAGGAGCGCAATATTGAATGGGCGCGCAAATTGGAAGATGCCGGCTGCCATGTGGCCTACGGCCTTGTGGGCCTCAAGACGCACTCCAAGATTTCGCTGGTGGTGCGCGAAGAGGATGATGGTGTGCGCACCTACTTCCACATTGGCACAGGCAATTACAACCCCAAGACAGCTACGCTTTATACGGACCTGGGGCTGATTTCATGCCAGCCCGACATTGGGGCGGACATTCTGGACCTTTTCAATTATCTCACGGGATACAGCCGGCAGACTTCTTATCGCAAGCTGCTGATCGCGCCCGTCACCATGCGCGATCGCTTTATGGAGATGATCGACGGTGAAATTGCCCACGCGAGTGCAGGACGCCCCGCGCGCATTATTGCCAAAATGAACACGCTGGACGACCCGGCGGTCGTGCAGCGCCTCTATGAAGCAAGCCAGGCGGGTGTGAGTATTGACCTGATTGTGCGCGGCAATTGCCGCCTGCGCCCGGGCATTCCGGGGGTGAGCGAGAACATACGCGTGATTAGCGTGATTGGCCGCTTTTTGGAGCACTCGCGCATCTTCTACTTCGAGAATAATGGCGAACCCCGCTACTACATCAGCAGCGCCGACTGGATGCGTCGCAATCTGAGCAACCGCGTGGAAGCGGCTGCGCCCATTGAGGATCCGCGCCTGCACGAGCAGTTGCAGCACATTCTGCAGGTTTCGCTCACGGATCACCGCCAGGCGTGGGAAATGCTGCCCGATGCCAGCTACCGCAAGCGCGTGCCGGAGGACCCCAACAGCCCCTTCGCGTTGGGCACGCACCTGTCGCTCATGGAGTATACGCGCGTGATCACCAAGCAGAGCATGATACGCGCGACGCGGTAAGCAGGTGTGGCACCGGCAGATAGCGTAGAGGACACAACAACGGGAGGCCGCAAGGCCTCCCGTTGTTGTGTCCACCACTTGTCATTTTAAACACG
Organism: Anaerolineales bacterium UBA5069; assembly: GCA_002415895.1. Classification (GTDB taxonomy): domain Bacteria; phylum Chloroflexota; class Anaerolineae; order Caldilineales; family Caldilineaceae; genus UBA5069. The sequence continues at coordinate 19,089 of DIAV01000116.1, forward strand.
CTGCTGCCTAGCCCAGCATTTCGGCCACGCCGTCGCGCTCCTCCAGGAGTTCGGTGCCGGTGGCGGCGATCATCTCACTGTCAAAGGCGCTCAACTCCAGCCCTTCCACCACCGAGTAGACACCATTGCTGACGGTGACGGGGTAGGAGAAGACCACACCTTCGGGCGAGCCGTACTGGCCTGTGCTGGGAATGCCCATGCTTACCCAGTCGCCGGCGGGCGTGCCGCTGTGCCACGTTTGCACGTGGTTGATGGCGGCGTTGGCGGCGCTGGCGGCGCTGCTCTGCCCGCGTGCCTCAATAATGGCCGCGCCGCGCTTCTGCACGGTGGGAATGAACGTGCTGCGAATCCAGGCATCATCGCCAATGACGCCGGCGGCGGGCTTGCCGCTAATCTCGGCGTGGTAGGCATCGGGATACTGCGTGGCGCTATGATTGCCCCAGATGGTCACCTTGCGCACGTCGGTCAAGGCCACGCCTGCCTTGGCGGCAAGCTGCGCCTTGGCGCGGTTGTGGTCAAGGCGCGTCATCGCGGTAAAGCGATCGGCGGGGACATCAGGTGCGTTCTTCATGGCAATGAGCGCATTGGTGTTGGCGGGGTTGCCCACAACAAGGACGCGCAGGTCGGCCGCGGCCACGGCGTTGAGCGCCTTGCCCTGCACGCTGAAGATGGCGGCATTTGCTCCCAGCAGATCCTTGCGCTCCATTCCCTTGGAGCGGGGGCGCGCACCGACAAGCAGCGCCCAGTTGATGCCGTCGAACGCAACTTCGGGATTGTCGCTCATCACAATATTGTGGAGCAGCGGGAATGCGCAGTCGTCCAACTCCATGGCCACGCCGTTGAGCGCCTGGAGTGCGGGGGTGATTTCCAGCATTTGCAGAATCACGGGCTGGTCGGGGCCAAAAAGGTCGCCATTGGCAATGCGGAAGAGCAGGGCATAACCAATGTTGCCCGCAGCGCCGGTAACGGCAACGCGAATTGGTTGTTTCATGGCTCAAATCTCCTGTGCAGCGTGTGAATGTATGGACAGCGGATCGCGATAAGTTGAGCAAATGCTGGTTAATCGGCGTTTGCTGATGCAAGATGCATGGGCAAACGGACTGGAATCGTAGGCAGTCGGTGTTTTTGGGCCGCAACGCATGGTGTATACTCGTTTGGATGCGGTGCTATGCAGGCGTTGGCCTTCGTGGTGCAGGAGTTCGTCAACGCCCCGACGACGCACCGCAGTGTACCGCCAAGTGTGCGATTCGGCAACGTTCGCGACCTGATTTCCAATCGATTTCCCATGGCTCTGCTGTGGTGCGGACCTGTACAGGTGTGTGGTTTGGATTGCTCGGCGGCGGGCACAGGCCATGCAAATACTTGTCGCGCCGCGAGGGCATCGTGATCCGTTTCGTCCAGTCCGCGCAGTCGGTTGTTGGCAGCACTGCAATTGTTGATTTCCTGTACATGCCTGGCGCGCTGGTGGCGCAGGGCGCACGGAGTGAAAGGTTCTCCTCATGATGATGCAAGACAGACGTAGCGGCTACAGAGCGGTTGCCTTGTGGGCTGCATTTGTGGCAATTGCCGCAATGGTCATTCCCCAGGCAGCACAGCCGGCCTATGCCCAGCAACCCGTTGCACCCGCTGCGGCCGGGCAACCCGAAAGCACAGATGAAATTGTTTATATTGATGGCGCGGATGGTTTCATCCGTGTGATTGACCCTGTGTGGGGCGGCGGCTCGCCCGAGGTGCGTTGGATTAGCCCGGAAAGCAACTTTAATGACATTGCGCTGGGCGACTTCAACAATGATGGTGACATGGAGATTGCGGCCATCCGCGGCAGCGTCGGCAGCGGCCAGCTGATCATCTACGATCCTGTGGCATCGGGCAAGACTGTGCCCGGCCAGGAGATCAATGGTATTCCGTGGGTCGAACTCTACAGACTCAACCTGATTTCCAAGCCAACACTGGTGGCGGCAGGCAACTTCGATCCCGGCGTACCGGGTGATGAGTTCCTGGTGGGCCAGGAAGTGAGCCAGGACGCCGGAGGCGACACCACAAAGAAGTATCTCATCGATGTCTACAAGGCAACCACCGCCACGCCGGACGGCCGCGAATGGACAACGCACATCGCCAATCGCTATTTTGAGGAGCGATGGACGCGCGTGGCCACGGGCGACGTTGTGCCGGGCGGCGGCGAAGAGGTTTCGCTGGTGGATGAAGATGGCGGCAAGATTGAAATCTACCGCACGGACGACGGCTGGAAGCGCATCTTCAGCGTAGGTGACACCAAGAAGCGCGCACAGGACTCGGTGTTCGGTGACTGGGACGGCAAGGATGCGGACGAAGTCGCGTGGTCGCGCAGCGTTTCCAACGATCCTGGTGTTGCGCCCACCCTCTATATTATCGACTGGGCCAATGATGAGTTTGAAGATGACGTTGCCGCAGCCTATGACCCCGGCTTTCGCCGTCTTGCCTTTGCTGATGTCAACGACAGTGGCGATGACGAATTGTACATGCTGCGCACCGTGCCGGATGGCGTTGACAAGCCGCGACTGGTGAGCATTAACAATGGTGGCGATGGCGCGCACGAGTGGGCGGAGCGCCTTGACGGCAACGAATGGCGCGCAATTGTCGGCGGCAATGTTGATGGCGATGCCCGCGACGAGCTCATTATTGGCCGCGACAGCGTTATCCGTGTCTACACAGAGCCGGAGCGCGGACCCGACGCCAAGGTTGATTACAACGTCAGTTTCAACCGGCGCACCCTCTATACGGGCAACCTGGACGCCAAAGGCTTTACCGCCGGACCTGTTTTTGAGTCAGACACGCAGAATCTGCAGGCGACTGCACCCGTTGGCCTGACAACACAGGCAATTTTGCGCCTGCGCAACAGCACAACCGCGGCTTCGGTGCCCTACTCCATTGCCGCCGAAGGCAATCCTGGCTGGCTCACACTCAACCCGTCCAGCGGGAGTGTGCCTGCCAACAACGCGTTTGCCGAAATTGTGCTTGATTTCAACGCCGCCGGCCTGAGTGTGGGCACCTACACGACACGCCTGCTGATTACGAGCACCGGGCCGGTGGAAAATCAGCCCTACATCGTCAATATCACCTTTGTGGTGAGCCCGCCGCTGGTGTCCACCGTACCGGCGGCCATCTTCTTCACCGAAGTGTGTACGGGAACAGCGCCGGTGAGCGAAACGATTACAGTGAATGTCGTCGGTTCACCGGGGACGCGCTACGCGGCTGCCATTGCTGCGTCCGTTAATGATGCCGCTGTGGCTGGTGCGCAGTCCAGCCCCGATGCACTTGTGCCATCTCCTGTGGAGTGGCTCACGGCCAGCACGGCCACGAACACTGTGCCGGACACGATTACGCTGACGATTAGCAGGACGACGGCGTTGACCACGACCACAAACATGACATTGTTGCTGGTTGGCGATCCGGCGCTTGTGCCGCCGCCGGACAACGTGCGCCAGGTGCCGATTGTTGTGTGCCCTGCGTCGCTGAACTATCTGCCCAAGGTTGCGCGTTAACAGAGCAATCGCAGAGAGCAGATATGGAACAGTAAGAGCAGTACAGTTACAAGCGTTCCTATAGCGGACAGGGGGCGGTGCTCAACATGCGGGCGCCGCCCCCTTGGTATTAGCCTGTACGTTACGACGTGTATGCACGGACTGCACAACAAATGCGTTTGCCAACCGCACAGAGCCTTTGGCGCATTGCTTGCTTGAAGTTGCTTGACGTGGTCAAGCGTGGCGTGTAAGATGAGGGTAGGCCCGACCGAAGTTGTCGAGTGTATGCATTGGCGCGGTCAAAGCCAACTGCTGCGCACGCATAATGGGCCGCTGTCCCAACCGAATTTCACTTGGATTGGCAAAAAAACAGGGAATAGCAGCATGTGGCTCTCTAAATATGGCCGAGGCTGGATGGAAAAGCCAGTTGCCTATGTGGTCAATGGTTTACATCGGCTTGGCATCACGCCCAATGCTGTGACCTACACAGGATTTTTGCTCACAATCATCACAGCTGTGGTGCTCGCCACTGGTTCATTCGTGTGGGGCGCTGTGCTGTTGCTGGTGGCTTCGCTGCTGGATCTGATTGATGGTTCGCTGGCGCGTGCGACGGCGCAATCCAGCACCTTTGGCGCGTTCCTCGACAGCACGCTGGATCGCTATTCGGAGAGCGTCACCTTTCTGGCGCTGGCGTGGTACTACTCAGGCATCGCAGGCTCACAGTGGCACCTCATGCTGATCTTTCTGACTGTGGTGGGTTCGCTCATGGTGAGCTACACGCGCGCCCGCGCCGAAGCACTGAGTATTGAATGCAAGGAAGGCTGGATGCAGCGCCCTGAGCGTATTGCGCTGCTCATTCTTGGCCTTTTTACAGGGTGGATTTTGCCCGTGCTGGCCCTGATGGCCGTGCTGACCAACTTCACGGCGGGACAGCGCATTTACCAGGTTTACTGGAAGATTCAGCAGAGTGAGCAGGCGCGCAATGCAGCCGTGCTGGCGGCGCCCAAGGACAAGCAGCCGGCCTGACGCGCATTGCACCGCGCCGGCCTTTGCGGTTGCACGCGCAGGCGCGTGATTGCAGCACGTGCGCCGGCACGCTCACGACTACGCTCACTTCCACGCTCAGTGCCGACACAACGATCCAGTCATCGCTGCCACGCCGCGCTTGAGTCGCGCAGGTTCATGTCATCTATACGCCACCGCCTACAGCGTGCAGACTGGTCGCCAACGGCCAGCCATTTGCGCGCGCCCTGGGCGCATGCATATGGGCACGCGATGCAGGTGGGTGCGCAGCAGTGCACACGCCAACGAATCTGGCGCGGCGTCCAAACTGGGCGTACTCTTTTGGCGGGTGCAGCGTCATGATGAGCAGAGGGCAGGTCTACCCGCTGCGGCAAGCGCCGCCCAGCCCAGTGACGGACTGGAGCGAGGAGCAACTCCTCGAGGCCGCGACAACCTATAATGAGGCGGCGCTGGGCGAGTTGTACGATCGCTATGAGGCGCGCATCTTCAGCTATATCTATCGCCGCATTGGTGATGAGCCGCTGGCCGAAGACCTGACAGCGCAAGTGTTCGTCAAAATGCTGCAGGCAATACGGGACCGGCGGGCATGGCACAGCTCGTTTTCGGGCTGGCTCTACCGCATCGCCCACAATGTGGTGATTGACCAATATCGGCAGCGCGACCGTCACGCGCAGGTTGGGCTGGACGAAACGCCCGACATTGCCAACGAGAACGACAACCCGGCGCTGAGCGCCGAGGCTTCGTTGACTGCCGAGAGTATCCGCTTTGCCATGCGTCAATTGACGGATGAACAGGCGGAGGTGTTGAGCCTGCGCTTTCTGGAGGGCTACAGCATCTTTGAAGTTGCAGGACTGATGAACAAAACCGAAGGGGCCATCAAGGCGCTGCAATACCGTGCAGTCGCCACCTTGCGAAACCTGCTTGAGCACGAACAGTTGCATCTGTAGCGCTGCGGCCCGTCCCCGCCCGGCGCGATTCATTGCCGAACCATTGCCGCACGCCGCCGCCCGTGGCTGGACAGCCCAGGCTGTTCATGCCCGTTGCCTTACATCGCACGCTGCTGCTTTACATTGACGCTGCACAGGACAATAGCCAGGATGCAAAGCGCTGAAGAGGGCTTTTCAAACGCAAGGAATATGGCGAGTCGGATGTATCCAGACGACGAACAATACGAAAGCGTGTTTGAAGAGCGTATGGCAGACCACTTTGCCGATGCAGTGGCGCGCCTCGAGGACGGCGAGTCTGTAGACTCCGTTCTGGCGAGCTACAGCGCCCACGAGGCGAATGAACTGCGCGGCATGCTGCACATCAGCGCACACATGGCCGCCATTCAGCATGCACCGCTACCTATCCGCAACCCACAGCGGCAGGTGCTGCGGCGCGAGCAGTTTATGGAGCAGTTGCTGCTTGAACGCACCCGACAGGAACTGGCCGACCCTCACTTGCAGGCGACGGCTACGCCGGCCGGTTATCGCATGGCCCCGCCGGCGCGCCGCAGCGAGCGATCCAAGCAGGCCGCCACTGCGCGCCACGGCGCGTTGGGTTGGTGGGGCGCACTGCAGGAGTTGTTCACCGTGGGCAACATGCGCCTCGCACCCATTGCCATTACACTGGTGCTCGCGCTGACGTCGGCGTTGGGGCTGTGGCAGGTGTCAACAGCCTCGCTGCCGGGTGACCTCACCTACCCCATCAAGTCCTGGGTCAAGATGATGAACCTGAGCATGTCGGATCCGGCGCGCGTGGGTGAGGTGTCGGCGGCCGCAGCGGAGACGATACAGGCCGATTTTGCCGAGAGCGCACGGCGCGCCGCCGAACGCAAAGCCGCAGGTGAGGCGCTGGACGGGATTGTTCACCAGGAAAGTGTTTATCTCGTCTTTGAGGGCTATGACGGGCGCTTGCTCAAGTTTGGCGATATTCGCGTGGTGCCATCTTGGCAGCCGAATGTCAACGACCCCGCATCTCTGCCCATGGTGGTTGAGGGCGATCTGCAGCCGGGGGCCAACGTATGGCTCACGGTGCAAATTTTGCCTGGGCAGGCGGATGTGGTGCAGGGCGTGCGCGCCGAGGTTCAGGAGGCGGTTACTGATTCCGCACCCGCGCCCACGGCCATCCCATGCACACCGCGCCGACCCGCTGGCTGGGGCAACTACACTGTGCAGCGGGGCGACACCCTCTCGGCGCTGGCTGTGCGCAGCAACGCCAGCGTGCGCCAGATTGCCGGGGCCAATTGTCTGGAGTCGGACGTCATTATCCGGGGGCAATTGCTCTATCTGCCGCAGGCGGGGATACCGCCAACGGCGACGCCGACCGAAGTGAGCACGCCTGGGCCAGGCGGCACCGTGCCGCTGCCGTAAGCAAGCGCATAGACAGCGGGGCTTCCATCACGGGTAGCCCCGCTGTGCGTTACCGTCTGCCCCGCGAGTTGACCGCAAGGCTCCAAAACCGCTACAATATGGTGTTGTCTGCGCCTGCGACACAGGCGCGTTCTTTTTGTCTGCACCCAATGGTTGCACAGGCTGCATTGACCGGCTGGCTGTATTGACTGTACTGACTGTACTGACTG
>DIAV01000116.1:26324-32799 GCA_002415895.1 Anaerolineales bacterium UBA5069
TACTGACTGTACTGACTGTACTGATTGCAAAGTGGTGACACGTGTTTGAAAGCTTGTCTGACAAACTACAATCGATCTTTGAGCGCCTGGGTAGCAAGGGCAAACTGACGGAAAACGACGTCAACGTAGCCATGCGCGAGGTGCGTATGGCGCTGCTGGAAGCAGACGTCAATTTCAAGGTCGTCAAGGACTTTGTCGAGCGCGTCAAGCTGCGTGCTGTTGGCGCCGAAGTTATGGATAGCCTGACGCCCGCGCAAATGGTCGTCAAGATCGTCAACGAGGAATTGGTCGAGCTGCTGGGCAAACCGGCGCCGCTCAACACCTCGGGGCAGCCGCCGCATGTGATCATGCTGGTGGGTTTGCAGGGCGCGGGCAAGACGACCATGGCCGCCAAGCTGGCGCTGCGCCTCAAGAAGGCGGGACAGCGGCCGCTGCTGGTGGCCGCCGATATTTACCGCCCCGCCGCCATCAAGCAGCTTGAGTTGCTGGGCAAGCAGGTTGACATCCCTGTGCATTCCGAAGGCACAGGAGTTGCGGCATCGTCCATTACCAAGAATGCGCTGCGCATGGCGCGCGAGAAGGCCTACACCGTTGTCATTCTGGATACGGCTGGCCGCCTGCAAATTGACGACGTCATGATGCAGGAGCTTGAGCAGGTGCGCATGGTGACCCGTCCGGCGGATATTCTGCTGGTGGTGGATGCCATGACGGGCCAGGAAGCCGTCAATGTGGCCGAGGGCTTTAACAAGCGCGTGCCGCTCACCGGCCTGATCATGACGAAGATTGACGGTGATGCGCGCGGCGGCGCGGCGCTGAGCATTCGCCAGGTAACAGGCGTGCCCATCAAGTTTCTGGGTACGGGCGAGAAGCTGGCCGACCTGGAGCCGTTTGCGCCGGATCGACTGGCGGGGCGCATCCTGGGCATGGGTGATGTCCTCTCGCTTATCGAGCGCGCCCAGGAGCACATGTCCGAGGATACGGCGCTTGCCATGGAGAAGCGCCTGACCGAAGGGCAATTCGACCTGGAGGATTTCCTCGAACAACTGAAGCAGGTCAAGAAGTTGGGGCCGCTGGGTGATCTGCTGGGCATGATCCCCGGTATGGGCAAGATGGCCAAGGACATTGACCCGCGCGAAACGGAAAAGACGCTCAAGCAGACCGAGGCAATCATCAGCAGCATGACGATTGCCGAACGGCGCTCGCCCGATTTGCTCAATGCCAGCCGTCGCCGTCGCATTGCCGCCGGCAGCGGTGTTGAAGTGCAGGATGTGAATCAGCTCATGAAGCAGTTTCGCGACATGCAGAAGATGATGAAGCAAATGGGCATCATGGGCGGCAAGAGCAAGAAGAAGGGGCGCGGCGGCGGTTTGGGCGGCATGATGGATATGTTCCGCGGCATGGGCAACTGAGCAGCGCGCTGCAGCTAAGCCGCATTTCTTGATGCAAGCGCGCGAGGCTGTCCCTGGCGACCTTGCTTCGGGTTGTGCAACCCGCTCGCGATTGCGAACATCTCGGCATTCCGGTTATTCATGGATATTGTGCTATAAGCTATACAGCAATTTGGTAAACAGCGGTTTCACTGCAGTAAGGAGCAAGAATTCACGTGGTACGTATTCGCCTGCGCCGCATGGGCGCGAAGAAGTCCCCGTTCTACCGCATTGTCGTCGCCGACCAGCAGTCGCCGCGCGATGGTCGCTTCATTGAGATTGTTGGCACCTATGACCCCAAGGGCCCCAAGGTGGATGTAAAGAGCGACCGCATTGCACACTGGATTGATCAGGGTGCGCAGCCGAGCGACAGCGTGGCGCGTTTGCTCAAGATGATCAACGTCACCGACGAAACCGGCAAGGTCATTGCGGCCCCTGTGGCGTAGCAGCGGCTTGTCACTTCGATTGCGATAAGCCGCCTGTGTCGGCGGGCCTGCGGCAATGGGTTGCCAAGGGCCTGCCGGGGCGCGCTGCCCTATCGCGCTAAAATCTGCGTGGGCCAGCCGGCATCATGAAAGGGAGTGAGCATCGATGGAGCCATTGATCGAATATCTCGCCCAATCGCTTGTAGAACATCCCGAGCAGGTGCGCGTCTACCGTAAGGATATGCGCCGTTCGACGATCCTCAAGCTTGAAGTTGCACCCGAGGATACGGGCCGCGTGATTGGCAAGCAGGGACGCGTGGCAGGAGCCATGCGCGTCCTGTTGCAGGTTGCGGCGCGCAATGAAGAAAAGCCCGTCATGCTGGAGATTGACTGACGCGGCGCCTACGTTGGAAAGTGCTCCATGAGTGATGTAAGCCAGAACCACGGCAAGCAGCCAGCAGTCAAAGCGCAACGCGCACCACGCCCGCAGCCGTCGGTGGATGTTACGCCGCGCATTGCCAGGGTGGGGCCGCCGGGCTACCTGGCGGTTGGGCGGCTTGTGGGTGTGCATGGCATGCGCGGCGAGGTAAAGGTTGAACCCTTTACCGACTTTCCTGCGCGCTTTGACCCCGGCAGTGTGTTGCTACTTGGCGATGACCTCGAAGAAGTGACGGTGCTTGCCTCGCGCCCGCATAAGGGCAATGTGCTGCTCATGCTTTCGGCGCTTTCCCATCGCAGTGACGCCGAACTGCTGCGCGGCCAATGGCTCTATGTACATGAGGATGAAGCCGCACCACTGGATGCAAACAGCTACTGGGTGCATGATATCCTCGGTATGGACGTTGTGACCGATGAAGGTACAGCGTTGGGACAGGTGTACGACGTACTCTTCACCGGCGCAAATGAAGTCTATGTAGTGCGCACACCCGATTCGCCGCGCGAACTCCTGCTGCCTGCAATTGACGAGGTGGTGGTGGGCGTGGATGTCGCAACGCGCCGCATGACGGTTCACCTCATTCCAGGGCTGCTGGAGTAGAGAGTCACAGCATCAATGATCATTAATCATATCTCGAGCGCGTTCCTGCTTGCCCGTACGCAGTGAACAATTCATAGTCCTCCAGACGTCTCCAACCCTCCCACCTCGCTGCCCCATGTGTGCAGAAAACACGGGCTACTGGATTGCCTTCAACCGTGTCAATGGCATTGGCCCGGCGCGTTTGCGCGCCTTGCTCGAGCAATGCGGAACAATTGACCGCGCCTGGCGCGCATCCGTGCAGGAGTTGCGCGCCGCCCGCCTGGACCGCACAACGATTGAGGCGCTGCTTGAGGCGCGCCGCACGGTGGACCCGCTGCGCGAGGTCGAGCGCATCCAGCGCAGCGGCGTTACCGTCTACACGTGGGATGATGCGGAGTATCCCAACGGGCTGCGCACAATCGATCGTTCGCCGCCGGTCCTTTATGTGCGTGGGGTGCTGGCGCCGCAGGATGATCTGGCTGTGGCCATCGTCGGCACGCGCCACGCGTCCATGTATGGGCGGGAGGTGGCCCATACCCTGGGCGCGGCGCTGGCACAGAATGGAGTGACGGTCGTCAGCGGGCTGGCGCTGGGGGTGGACACCGTGGCGCATCGCGCCGCGCTGGATGCCGGCGGGCGCACCATTGCTGTCCTCGGGAGCGGCGTCGATGAACTGTACCCCGCGCAGAACCGGGCACTGGGCGAGGCGATTGCCGAGCGGGGCGCGGTGGTGAGTGATTATGCGCTGGGAACCAAACCCGACGCACGCAACTTTCCACCACGCAACCGCATCATTAGCGCCCTGAGCCGCGCCGTGGTGATTGTGGAGGCAGGCGAGCGCAGCGGCGCGCTGATTACTGCCGAGTTTGCGGCAGAGCAGGGGCGCGAACTCTTTGCTGTGCCCGGCAGTATCCTCAACGCGGGCAGCGTAGGCTGCAACAATCTCATTCGCGATGGCGCAACGCCATTGCTTTCCACGGATGACGTGCTCAACTTTCTGGATGTGGAACGCGTTGGTTTTCAACGCGCCGTGCGCAGCGCAATTCCCGCTGAACCGGATGAGGCGCGCGTGCTGGCGCAATTGAACAGCGAGCCGCGCCACATGGACGAGGTGGTGCGCGCTGCGGCCTTGCCCTCATCGCAAGTGAGCAGCCTGCTTGTGGTTATGGAGATCAAGGGGCTGGTGCGCCAGCCGTCGCCCATGCACTATGTGAAAGCGTGATCGAGTTGAAACGGGGTGTTGCTTCTGGACGCTGCGCTGTGTTTGTCGCGCGGCAATCAGGCTCGGGGGCGCTGCCTCATTTGCAGGTTGCGTTTCAAGGCAAGCCCGCGTACAATCCACCCTGAGGAGATCGAACCGTGTACGCAGCCATCCTCGCAGGAGGCGTGGGCACTCGCTTGTGGCCACGCAGCCGCCAGGCGCATCCCAAACAATTTTCCGACATCACCGGCTCTGGCCGCACGATGATTCAGGCGACAGTCGATCGGTTGGAGGGGCTGGTCCCCCCCGACCGTATTTGGGTTATCACCGGCGAAGCCTACAGTGCGCTGGCTGCGCAACAATTGCCCGCCCTGCGTGCCGCGCAGATTCTGGCCGAGCCGAGTGGTCGCAATACTGCGCCGGCAATTGGCCTCGCCTGCGTCCACCTTGCCAAGCAGGACCCGAACGCGATCCTGGCGGTTTTGCCCGCTGATCATGTGATTCCCCAGCGCGCAGCGTTTCAGATGGCGCTGGCGCGTGCCGGTGAGGCCGCCGCAGCCGGCTATGTGGTGACACTGGGTATTGAGCCTGCCTTTGCGCACACCGGCTACGGCTACATCAAACGGGGCGCCGCGGCCACGGCTGCGGCGTTGCCGCAAAGCGGCTCCCCTGTTTTCTGCGTGGAGCGCTTTCTGGAGAAGCCTGATCGACTCACGGCCGAAGGCTTTCTGCGCGATGGCGGCTACTACTGGAACGGCGGCATCTTCGTCTTCCGCGTGGATGTCATGCTGGCCGAGATGAAGCGCCAATTGCCCGCACTCTTTGCACATTTGCAGGCAATTGGCAGCGCGCTGGGCAACGCCGACGAAGCACAGGTGATTGCCCGTCATTGGGCGCAGATGCAGTCCGTCAGCATTGACGTGGGCATCATGGAAGGCGCGCAGCGCGTGGCTATGACGCCCTTGCAGGCGGGCTGGAATGACGTGGGCAGCTGGGATGCGCTGGAAAATGTTTTGCAGCGCGACAAGGACGACAACTTCATTGCGCAGGGCAACGCCCTCTCGCTGGAGAGCTACGGCAATATCGTTTTCACCGACAAACGTGTTGTCGCGCTGATTGGCGTCGATGACCTGGTGATCGTTGAAGAAGGCGACGCGCTGCTGATTGGTCACAAACACCAGATGCAGCGTGTGCGCGATGTCGTTGATCAACTGCGTGCCCAGGGGCGCGAGGATTTGATCTAGCTGCCCAAGCAAAGCCCGCCTGCTTTTTTGCCTGCTTATTTCTTAACGACTCACCTTCTACCTTTCTGTCCAACGCCGCTTTCAACGCAACTCATTCAGAGAATGGAGGGCCGGATGTCTTCGATGAATCCAACTGTCAAACGCATTTTGCCGTGGGCGCCGCTGATTGTGGCGCTCATCCTTGGTCTTATCCTGGGCCTGCTCATTGGCTGGGTCTGGTGGCCTGTAAGCTGGACCAACGCCAGCATTGCCGATCTTTCGACAACGCAGCGCGCCGAGTATGTGGGTGCAGTGGCCGAGGCGTACCACTTTGACGGCACAACGGCAGCCAGGCAGCGCATGGAAGCGCGCCTCGCCCCCTTCGGCGCAAATACCGATGAAGCGCTCACAGGCGCAATCGAGTACTACCGCTCGTTGCCCGTGCCCGACGAAGTGATGGTTGCCAACCTCGCATTGCTGGCCACCGACCTGGGCATACCCGTTGATGCGGCGATGATGGCGTCCGATCCCGGCGCTGCGCCGGCTGATGCGGCGGAGGCCGCGCCGGCCGAGGCTGCTGTAGCCGACGCCGCGGCTTCGGACACGGGCGGCGGTTCGGGCATCTTCACCTGGTTGCTGGCCGTGATCCTCTCCGTGGCGCTGATTGGCGCGGGCTTCTACCTGCTCATGCGCCTGCGCGCGCCCAGGGATCTGACGGATGCCATGAAGGAACCGTCTGCACCCGTTGCGCCCGGTGCAATGCAGCCGGTGGCCGGCGGCACAGCACCGCCCGCGCGCACAACTGCGTGGGGCAGAAACGCAGGCGCGAGCAGCGCCGCCGTCACTGCAACCGCTGTCGCAGAAGACGACGACCTTTCCTTTGATGACGACGACGCAGAGGAACCGGCCGTACGTTTTAGCGACGCATCCGGCGATACGGGCGCGCCGGATGCAGATGATGATTTCAATGTAGCGACGCCCCGCTACGCTTCGGCGCGCGCCGATGCCGAGAGCTACGCTGCATACAGCGGCTCCAGCTTGGATGACGCAGACGACGCAAATGAGACAGACGCCGAAGACACAGACGCCGAAGACACAGACGATGATCCCTTTGCCGATGCAGAAGGCGGCGATGCTCTGGGTGACAGTGGCGCACCCGTTGCAATTGACGCACCCATTGCGCC
>DIAV01000116.1:32915-37650 GCA_002415895.1 Anaerolineales bacterium UBA5069
AGGGGGCCGGTTCAAAGGGGTCCGCTGGTGTTGCCAATACAGTCATGCCAACCGGGGTTGCGGTTGCTGCCCCCGTGAAGCTCCCCGCCACGAAGCCAATTGCTTCGTTCACGCTTCAATATTTCGCAGGGGTGGCAGACTACATCGAGGCGCACAACATTACAGACCCTACATCGGGCAAGTACATTGGCGAGTGTGGCATGGGCGTAAGCGGCAAAAACCCTGTTCTCCATAACGAACCGAACCAGGTGATTGCGCTGGATGTTTGGATGTACGACAAGCTGGATGCGCGCGAAAACGCCAATTCAACCCGTGTTCTGCTTTCGCCCTACGCCGTGGCGCACAATCTTGCGCAGGCCTTTGGCGAAGGTGCAGGCGCCGCTACGATCGAAGCGCGCAAGGGCGCGCACTTTGGTGTGGACGGGCGCAACCTCTACCTTGAGGGCGAGTTGCAGGATGTTGATTACGATGCCAATGGCGTTTTCCGCACGGCCAAGGTACACCTTAACGTGCTGCCAAAGGCGTAGGGTGGGCGAGATGGACCCTGAGAAGGTGGGTGGATGGCAGATAATTGCCTTCCGCCCACCTTTTTTGTGCATCACGTACTGGTGCGGCAGCAGCAGTATGAAACACGCCACTGAACACGCCTGGGCCCAACGTGATGCCACAGTGCAACGTTTGGGGGCGCGCGTCGCTCGCTGCACCTACTGTTGCGCCACGTAGGAAATTCGTAAGGGTTTCTGCTTGACATTGTATGACATGGCATGCTATCTTACACAAGCGCAGTAGACCCCCCTACATCGGGTCTTGCAGTGAGCTGCATGCGCAAGTGACGCACTGATTTGAAAACGTGGTCGCGCGTCATCCTGGTTGTTAGGCACGTTATTCGGCGCAAGACATTTTTCGATTGCAAACCTTGCAACGCGGAGAGGGGCAAAGGATGTCCATGTGGAACATCACCATCCTCATCAATCGCCCGAGCGGCAGCTTTGCCGCCCAGGGGAGAGGTGCGCCCATTTTCGGCTGAGATTGTCACGTTGACACTCAAGACCGCAGGCGCAACTTCCAGGCGTCTGCGGTCTTTTCATTTGGGGGAGCCGGCTACTTTACAGGCCGCGCACCTCGTGAAAAGCGTAGGCCGCCTGCCGCCGGGCGGCCTACGCTTTTGTCTGTATGCAAATCTCTACACAATGGCAGGTGTGGCGGAAGACAAACAGGCGTAGAGTATGACGGCGTAGAACACAACGCGACAGCGCATGACCAACAACAAGCAGAGACAGAGACAGCGCACCGTGATGTTGCACAGAGCGGCAGCCTCACGAAGTGATTTGCGACCAGGGGAACGGAACCATGCTGCAATCGAAGACCCCGTTGCCACAGGCAATGGACTATGACTTGAGAAAGACCGTCGGTGAGAACCGCCTGCACAGCATGTGGCTCATCATGACCGGTTATCGGACAATCTACAGCGTGGCAGCATTGTGTACTGGCTTTGCCGCGCTGGCGAATACGGGCACCTTTTTGTTGCTTCGCTACTTCATTGACAACTGGCTGGGTGTGGAGACACCTGCTGTAAGCCTGTGGGGGATTCTGGCGGGCTTCATGGGGCTGGCGCTCTTGCAGGCTTTCTTCACCTTCACGGCGCGGCGGCTGGCTGCGCAGGCTGCCGAGGGTATCTCGTTGCGCAACCGCAACTTTCTATATGACCATATCCAGCGGCTGCCCTTCCGCTATCACGATGAGACGCAGACCGGCGATCTGCTCCAGCGCGCCACCAGTGACGTGGAGACAATCCGCCGTTTCTTTGCCGACCAGGCGATAGAGTCCGGGCGCATTGTGCTGCTCTTTGTGGTCAACTTCATTGCAATCGGCTTCCTGAGTTGGAAACTGGCGTGGCTTTCGGTCTTCATTCTGCCGGTGGTCATGATCATTTCGCTGATCTTCTTCCGACGGATTGAGCACGCCTACGGTCTCTATCAGGAGCAGGAGGCCGTCGTCTCCAGCCGCCTGCAGGAGAACCTGACGGGTGTGCGCGTGGTCAAGGCCTTTGCGCGGCAGCCCTTCGAGCGTGAGAAGTTTGACGGTGTGAACTGGGAGAAGTACCAGCGTGGACGCCGCTTGCTGATCATGCACGCGCTCTACTGGCCCATCACCGACATCATGTGCGTCGCGCAGTTGCTGCTGGGTTACGGTATCGCCGCGACGATGGCCATCAACGGCACAATCACAGTGGGCACGTACACGGCCTATGCAGGACTGCTGCAATTCGTTATCTGGCCGCTGCGCAACCTGGGCCGCCTGATTGTGCAGATGTCTGAGTCGTTTGTCTCCATTGGGCGCATTGCCGAAGTTATTCGGCAGGATCGCGAGCCGCTGGTAGAGGGCAGCGTGCGTACGGTGCAGCCTAACGGCGAGCCGCTGCGTGTGAAGGGACACATTCGCTTTGAGGATGTCACCTTCACCTATCCGACGGGCGACAAGGCCGTGCTCAACGGCATTTCTCTGGATGCCATGCCGGGGCAGAGCATTGCCCTGCTAGGCGCAACAGGCTCTGGCAAGACATCGCTTGTGAACCTGCTGCCGCGCTTCTATGACTATTCAGGCGGCAGCCTCACGCTCGACGACATCGAGTTGACAGAGTACCCGCGGGCCTTCCTGCGCCGGACAGTGGGCATTGTGGAGCAGGAGCCTTTCCTCTTCTCCATGAGCGTGCGTGACAACATTAGTTACGGTGTGGGGCGGGCGGTGAGTGACAAGGAAGTGGAGGACGCCGCACGCGCGGCATCCATCCACGATGTGATTCTGACCAAGCTGCCCGAGGGCTATCGCACCCTGGTGGGCGAGCGGGGCATCACACTCTCGGGTGGGCAGAAGCAGCGCGTGGCGATTGCGCGTACATTGCTCAAGGACCCGCGCATCCTCATTCTGGATGACTCGACCTCTTCGGTGGACACGGAGACCGAAGGAGAGATTCGCGAGGCGCTCCAGCGCCTCATGCAGGGGCGCACGACCTTCATCATCGCGCATCGCATTCAGAGCGTGATGAACGCCGACCAGATTCTGGTGCTGGATCAGGGGCTGGTTGTGCAGCGCGGCACCCACGATGAACTCGTGGCCGAGGCAGGACCTTACCGACGCATCTTTGAGGCGCAAACGCGCATTGAGGAAGAACTCGTGCTCGAGCTGGAAACGCCCGAGCACCGAATGTCAGCAGCAAGGCGGAACGGGGGAAGCAACCATGACCATTGATACAGTTGAGTATGAAGAAGAAGAATTCACAGGACGTTTCAGCGGCGGCACGCTGCGCCGAATTGTTGGGCTGCTCGCGCCCTACAAGTGGAGCGTCGCCGGATTTGTGGGCGCGGTTGGCATTGTCTCGGTGCTGGACTCAGTGTTCACCTACCTGAGCCTCATCATTGTGGATGATGCAATTGTGGCACGCAACACCGCTGTACTTTGGCGCACCATGGCGATCTATGGCGGCCTGTCGCTCTTTCAGGCCGCCATGGTCTTCGCCTTCATCTACATCTGCGGCATTCTGGGCGAGCGTGTGCGCTATGACCTGCGCAGGGACATGTTCGACCACCTGCAGGACTTGTCGCTCACCTACTACAACAAGACGCCGATTGGGTGGATCATCTCGCGCGTCACCTCCGACACGGACCGCGTGGCCGAGCTGATGACATGGGGTCTGCTTGACCTGACGTGGAGTTCGATCAACATAATCACAGCAGTCTGGTTCATGATGCGCATCAACTGGCATCTGGCGCTGATTGTGCTGATGATCATCCCGGTGATTATCATTGTGGCGGTATTCTTCCAGCGGCGCATCATCACCGAGTATCGCAATGTGCGCAGGATCAACTCGAAGATTACGGGGCGCTACAACGAGACGATCACGGGCGTGCGTGTGATCAAGGCCCTCAACCGCGAACAGGAGAACATGGAGCAGTTTGGCCATCAGACAGATGAAATGTACCGTGCGGGTTATCGGGCGGCCTGGCTGTCGGCGCTCTTCCTGCCCACAGTGCAGCTAATTGGGGCAGTGGCCATCGGCAGCATTGTGCTCTACACAGGGGCCACCGAGGGGCAGAATACCATGTCCTACGGTTCAATTCAGGCCTTCGTCTCCTATGTGCTCTTCATGGTCTGGCCGATTGAGCAGATGGCGCGTGTCTTTGCCGAAATGCAACAGGCGGTGGCTTCAGCCGAGCGCATCTTCTCGCTGGAAGATGCCGTGCCTGATATTCTTGACAAGCCGGGGGCCGGTGATCCAGGGACGTTGCGCGGCGAGATTGTCTTCGACCATGTGGACTTTGGCTATGAGGACGGCAAGCCCGTTCTGAGTGACTTCTCGTTGACGGTGAAGCCCGGCGAAATGATCGCGCTGGTGGGACCAACGGGTGGGGGCAAGAGCACGATTGTCAACCTGCTCTGCCGCTTCTTTGAGCCGGTGCGCGGCCAGATTACGATTGGCGGCATGGACTACACTGACATGACGCAGCACGCTGTGCAATCGCGCACGGGCATGGTGTTGCAGACACCGCACCTCTTTAGCGGCACCATTCGGGACAACATCCGCTATGGGCGGCTGGAGGCGACTGACGCTGAGGTGGAGGAGGCATCGGCGGCGGCCGGTGCGCACCCCTTCATTATGGAGTTGGAGAAAGGCTATGATGAACCTGTAGGTGAAGGGGGTGTGCTCCTTTCCACAGGACAGAAGCAGCTGATTAGC
>DIAV01000116.1:37817-41924 GCA_002415895.1 Anaerolineales bacterium UBA5069
CAGGGCATGGAAACCCTCATGAACCAGTGCACATCCTTCGTGATTGCGCATCGCTTGAGTACAATTCGCAATGCCAACCGGATTCTTGTGATTGAGAACGGGCAGATTGCGGAGATGGGCACGCACGCGGAGCTTCTGCGCCAGCGCGGACACTACTATCGGTTGTACACGCGTCAGTTCCGTCAGGAGAAGGAGCAGGCCGTAAACCCTTGGGCGGAGGCGCCGCGCGATGCCCAGAGACAGATCGATGTTGAGATGCACGCCGCGGACTAAGCTGAAATTGGCCGAGTCACAACATCGCAACGCGAAGGTGCGAAGACAGCAACGATACACAAAGAAGAGTAAAGAACAGTAAAGAACAGCAGGATCGCTGTCGCTGAGCAGTTGCTTTTTCTTTGCGTTTCTTTGTACACGTTTGTGACTGCGCGTTGAGATTGAGTCGTGGCTGTGGGTTCTACTTCTGTATGACCAGCGGCTGGATAACGCGAGGCGACCCGAAGTGGTCGCCTCGCTGCATTTACAGTGCCGGTGTATTCTGCACGTCAGGCGCTGATTGTTCACTCTCTATTGTCGGCTGTGTGTTCCATGGTTCAATGTGCGTTTGTTGTAGCGTGGGGCTTTCATGTAGACTTTGGCAGTCGGCTGCAATTGCTACACAGCGTGCAGTGCCAGACTGACTACCCCATGCCGGAATGCAGCTACAGCGGCTGCAGCCCGGCTATAGCCATGCAATGCGAATCATGCGGCATTACAGCATGCTGCAGACTCATGTTCGTGGCAGAAAGAAATGATCTCCCCAAAGTGCGCTGATCCCCATAATGTTCCCTCGTGTAATGGTCTACCTGACCGACAACTTCCTATCCATTTCAGAGGAGAGCAACATGAAGTACGTTTACGAAGCGATAGGCACCTTCTTTCTGGTCTTGACGATTGGCATGGTTGTGATTGAGCCGGGCAGTGCGGGCAACCTGGCGCCGTTGGCGATTGGCACTGTGCTGGCTGTGATGATTTTTGCGGGTGGCCATGTATCGGGCGGCCACTATAACCCGGCGGTTTCGCTCGCGGTCTACCTGCGCGGCAAGTCCACGCTCAACGACATGCTCATCTATTGGGCCGTCCAGGTTGTCGCGGGCGTTGTTGCAGGCTTCATTGTGCTCTATATCAAGGGGGCAATGGCTGATGCCGCAGGCACGGCATTGGCGATCAGTGCAATCGACGTTAACACGCGCATCATACCGGCCTTCCTGGCCGAATTCATTGGCACCTTTGCACTTACATTCACGGTATTGAATGTTGCAACAGCGCGCGCAACAGAAAACAACTCCTACTTTGGCTGGGCCATTGGCATGGCCGTCATGGCAATGGCTTATGCATTCGGCTCCATTACGGGCGGCGGCTTTAATCCGGCCGTGGCCTTTGGCATTTCGGTTATGGGGCTTACCACGTGGTCGGGCATATGGCTCTACATTGTGGCAGAGCTTGCCGCAGGTGCCGTGGCCGCTGTGGTCTTCAAGGCGGCGCACCCTGTGGAGGACAAGACGACGGCCCCCGCGCCCATGCCTTCGCAGCAGCGCACCCCGCCGAGCAAGTCGGCCAAGCGCTAGGCTTCCCGTCAATACAGAGGCGGGAGCAACGGATCGGGCTTCCGCAAAGGCAATCAGCGCATCTGAAGCGAGGCTTCCGCATTTGGAAGCCTCGCTTCGCTGCTTTCAGGGCCTCAAACGTCAGCAAGGTGCATTTCGCCCGTGCCGCCGCACCTTGACAACTCTTGAGAAGCCCTGTCGCTGCTTTAGCCCCTGGTTGCCTTGAACGGTTGATTGCACTATCATGTCTCACGGTGCACCGCGCGCCGCGCATCCTCGCACAGCCCTCGCCATCGCGGCGGAATTGAGTTCTGGAGTCGCTTACCATGCTCCGTTGCATGCCCTTTGCAGGCGACTATCCCATTGTTCGCCCCTTTGGCGCGGTCTCTTCCGGCGTGCAGGTTGCCGCACGCGTAGAATCCACGGGGCTGCTTGGCCATGAAGGCGTCGATCTGGCGTTGCCCGCACGCACCGCCGTGCGTGCCGTGCATGAGGGCACCGTCCTATGGGCGGGTGACGCTGCGGGCTACGGGTTGGGTGTGCTCCTTGAACACGAGTGGGGGCAAAGCCTCTATGCGCACTTGGCCGAGGTGCATGTACGCGCCGGTGAGAGCGTGGACGCGGCGCAACAGGTTGGGCTGAGCGGTGATGCAATTGACGATGGCGCGGCGCACCTTCACTTTGGCATGCGCGTCCTGCCCTACAGCGGGGCCGATGGCTGGTATGGCTATGTGGACCCGCTGCCTTACCTCACGCGCGTGGAGCGGCCGCGCGGCGCCATCATGGGGCCCCACATTTTGGGGGGCGTGCACCGCCACCTCGCATTGCTCGAAAAGTGGCAGCCGCGCTTGATCGTGGTGGTTGATCCCAACCCGGATGAGATGCGCGATCTACGGCGCATTTGCCCCGATGCCACGATTGTCGGGCGTGTTTACGCGCCCGATGGCGAAGTCTCCGATCGCATTCAGGCCGACCCGCGCGCTGCCGCCAGGTGGGCGCATGAGCGGGTGATGGCGCGCCTGACACCCCATGTAGACTTCTGGCAGGTGGCCAACGAGGTGCTCCAGGCCACGACTGACTTGCCGCTCCTTATTGAATCCGAACTGGCACGCATGGGGCTGGCCGAGGCCGCGGGGTATCGCTGCGCGCTCTTTGGCTTTGCCGTGGGCAATCCAGACCTGCCTGCGGCGGAGCGCATGGCGGCATGGCGGCTGGTCTACCCTGCGCTGGCGCGGGCCGAAAGCAACGGGCACTGCGTTGCCTTGCACCAGTACGGCGCACCCGACCTGACAAAACCGACGATTGATTGGCACATTCACCGCCTTGAGCATCAGGTGCTGCGGCGCATCCCTTTCAAGAAGCTGCAATTTGCCATTACCGAGTTCGGGTTGGATGGTCTGCTACAGGGGCCGGACCCGGCCGGCTGGAAGTCACTTTCCACAGCGCCCGCGTATGTGGATGCGCTGTTGCGCGCAGGGCGCTATCTTGAGCGTTTTTCAGGGCGCGTGTTGGGCTATGCAGTTTACAGTCTGGGTGTCACGGGACCGTGGGCATCCTATGATATTGATGGAGAGGTGGCAGCCATGCTTGCTGATCGTTCCGAGCGAGGCACGTGGGCGCAGGTGAATACGGAGAGTGGCGGACTGGAAGCCTCTGAGTCGGACCAACTGGCCGGCCCTGGCGGTACGGAAGCGACTCCGCCACCGCAGACGCCCACAGAGCCGGTGGCACCGGCCTCGCCCGCGATTGAGCGCCGCCTGAGCCCGTGGGTTGCGAAGTTCAATATGGCCGTCAAAACGATTGCTGACCGCGGTGACAATCCACCCGCGCAGGATGAGCAGGTCTTCCTCATCAAGGATGTCTTTACGACGTGCAATGGCTCATGGGAGCCAAGTGACCAGCTCGGCAGTATTCCGCAGTGGGCGCGCGACAGTTACCTGAGCGCCGACTTCATTGAAGCAGGCGCGGATCATCATGCCTTTGGCGTGGTGCTGGGGCTTGACGGCAAGCCCATGGCGGCGCAGACGCTGCGCTACTGGTCGGATGGTTTTGGCGCGTTGGCAAATCCTGATTATGACGGCTTCGTTGAGCAGGTAACGAATGAGAAATCAGGCTGGGCCAACCTTGTGCTCTTCAGCGGCAGCTCGTTTGTGCCCGAGCGCGGCGAGTCGGGCCCATGGTGCTGGATGCCCACAGGCCGCGCCGAGGTCATAACGGGGGGCGGGTTGCCGGCCAACCACCACATCTCCACCTTTGTCGTATGGCAGGCTGTACCCGCCGAGATTGCTGAGCAACCACCGGTGGCGCCTCCTCCCCAGCCGCCGCCCCCGCCACCTGCGCCGGTGGATCCTGCGCCCAAGGATCCAGCCGATCCTCCGGTTGCCCCTGTCGCGCCACAGCCGCCCGCAGAGAATGCAAATCTCCGCCTCGGCAGTTGGACCGAGTATCTTAAGGTGGGCATCAAGAGCATTGCCGAGCGCCCCGACAAACCCACTGGCAACGTGGCCTACGTCATTAAGGACGT
>DIAV01000116.1:41989-59688 GCA_002415895.1 Anaerolineales bacterium UBA5069
GTGCTGGGGCTGGACGGCAAACCCGTGCCGGAGTATGAGATTCGCTATTGGTCGGACGGTTTCGCGCAATTGGGCAACCCTGCATACGAGGGGTATGTGTTCCGCCGCACAAAACCGCAATCGGGCTGGGCCAACATCCCCATGGATAGCGGCGCGTGCTACTTCCCCGAAAACGGCCAGCAGGGGCCATGGTGCTGGACGCCGGCAGGTAAGGCAGAGGTCTTCTGTGGCGGCGGGATGCCCTCAAACAATCACGTTTCCTTCTTTGTGGTATGGCAGGCTGTTGAATCTGTGGTGAATCCGCCGCTGCCGGGCGACCAGCACATCTTCCTGCCATGGGTGGCAGGGCCGTCACAGGAACTGCCCATGCCGCCTGTGGTTCCGCCGGAGGCAGGGGGACCGGGCACACCCGCCGGCAATGACACGCTGCAACCGCAGCCGCCAAACGGGGATCTGCCGGAGGTTGCCCAACCTGAAGGCATACAGCCCGTTGAACTGCAGGACGACGTGCTGCGCACGCTACGCGAGGATGCCTGGCTGCGTGTAGGCATCGAATCCAGCCACGAGACGATGCTCGCAGCGTATGCGCGCAAGGCGGCATTGGGTATGCCCGTCACGCACGAGTTTGTGAGCGGGGAATTCACCGCACAGGGCTTTGCCGGGGGCATTGTCTTTGGGCGCACGGCCACCCCCGAGGAGATTACGCATATTGCGTGGTAAGGGCCGCTGCGTCAAGCTGTTGCTGCAAACGATTCGTCGATCCATTCCAGAAGTTGCGGATAGGCGCGTGCCGTTTGCTGAAGGGGTTGCGTGGGATCAAATAGATCGTGTGGCAGTTGCCACGCTGCGGGGAATGCGTAGGTGTGCACGGGCGCGCCCTGGCGGCGCCACTCGCTGGCAATGCGGTCTGCACCGGCATTGTCAACGGTGTCGTCACAGGGGTTGGTGATGATGGTCACCTTGTCTGTGGCGTAAATTGAGGTGCGTGCGTGGGCGTCCACCAATGCCGCCAGGCGCAGCATTTGCCCAACGGCGCGCGAATTGTAGCCCGGGTAGGCGTGGGGCGGCCCTGCGCGATTCTCGCGCGCTTGGGCATCCCACCAGACAAAGCGATTGGGAATCAGCGCGAGCAAATTCGCGTAGAGGCGGCGCAGGCGCGCCGGTACACCTTGCAGCGCAATGGGCGGTGCAATGATAACCACATGATCAACATCGGCGCGCTGCTGTGCTGCCCATGTTGCCATGAGCCCGCCCAGCGAGAACCCAATGAGCACGCGGCGTTGGCCCAGGCCATGGAGCGCATCGCAACTGTCGTTGACCAGACGCACCATCTCCTCGGCAGAGAGGCGCGCAACGTCGGGTGTGAGCCTGTCGCTCAGCCCATGGTGGGCCAAACGTGGCGCAATCACATTGTGCCCGCTGTTGAAGAGCAAATCGCCAAACGCGCTGAATTGTGCAGGGCAATTGGTAAAGCCGTGGAGCAGCACAAAGGCCGTGGGCGTGGCGTGGCCGTGGCTCCAGAAACGGGTGCGGCACGATGCGCCGACTGCAGCACCATCGGCGGCTTGCAGTGCCCGCACGCGTGCCAGCGCGTCGTCAAAATTGGCGGCAGGACGGGGCAGCGCAACATCTTTGAGGGGCTGTACGCGCAGTGCAGCCCAGGCGGCAATTGCTGCACCTGCGCCGATGATGCCCAGCGGCAATCTCATCATCTGTCATGCCCCGTGCGGTGGGTGAGTTGGCAAGAACGACGTGATGCAAAGGCGCCTTTGCGTCATGTCGTTCTCATAGCGGCATCACTTCAGTTGTTGATGATGGGCAGCAAATCCTGGCCCAGAACGAGGCGCAATTCGACATGCGTGTCGGGATTGAGGCCTGTGACACTCGCGAGCGAGGGCGAAATGCCCAGTGCGCTGCTTACTTCCTGAATAACAGCCTCAGAGACGCCGTAATTGATGAGGATACTTTGCGTATAGTCACCGCGGTCGGCGTCACCAATCGAATCGACCTGCCAGCCCCTGGCTTCGAGCAGGTCGCGCGTTTTGGCAGCCATGCCCGGCACACCTGTGCCGTTGAGCACTTCAATATTCACTCGGCTTGAGTCGGCGGGCGCTGCTGCGCCATCGGCGGCAACGGCAGCCGTGGCGGCGGGCGGTGTGAAGAAGGTGCTCACAGCCGCACGCACTTTGGCGCGGTCGGGAAGCAGGATCCACATACCCTCGGGGCTGTAGGTCTCCTCACCAAAGCGGCTGTCGAGCACAAGCTGGCGAATTTCGCGCGGCGGGTTATCGCTCACGTAGGTGGCGAGTTCGATGAGCTTATCGATTGGAATGTTCGTGTCGACACTGTTGCGCAGGGTGGAAAGCAACTGCGGCGCACGCGCCAGCAGCGTGGGCAGCAGCTGCGCGCTGAGCACCTTGTCCATGACGGCGCGAATCACATCCTGCTGGCGACCGGAGCGGCCGTAGTCATCATCCACATTGCGCGTGCGTGCATACTTGAGCGCGGTTTGGCCATCCATGTGCTGCAGACCGGCATCGAGATGGAAGGTCTCAATGCCCTCATCCGGTGTGGGGTATTTGTCATCGTGGATGGTTTTGGGCACGTTGATGTCAATGCCGCCAATCAGGTCCACAAGTTCGGTGAAGCCCGTAAAGTTGATGCGGACATAATAGGGGACTGACTGGCCGACAAAGCCGCTGACCGTATCCATAACCAGTTGTGGACCACCGCCGGTGTAGCGCACCTGCTCACCAATACCGTAGGCTGTATTGATCTTGGTGCTGTAGCCCAGGGTGGGAAAGGGCACCCACAGGTCGCGCGGCAGCGACAACATGCCGGCTGTCTGAGAGTCGGGGTCCAGCGTCGCGAGGATGAGTGTGTCCGTGCGCTGCGGGCCGCCCTCATCCGGGCGCTCGTCGGTGCCGAGCAGCAGGATATTGATGGAGGGCGTGCGCGGGGCCACCGCCACGGACTGGGCATCGGGCTGGCCACTGGCGGCGGCAACGGCATCCTGGCCATTGACAGCGGGCGCAGCGCCTGCGACCACACGCGGCTCGTATGCGGGCAGGTTGGCCACCATGCGGTCGCGCGCCCAGCCAAAGAGTTCATAGCCGGACCAGAGCGCGAGCAGCATAATCAGCACTGTGTAGGCAACAGTGATAAGGACCGCTCTGCGCGCAGAACCGGACGCCTCTTGCGGGGCGGGCGGCATGTTGAGGTAGGGGTCGTAGGGTGTGCGATTTTGCATAGCCCAAAGACTATACCACGCTTCGCGTACGCCCCAAACGCGAGTAAACAACGCGTGGCCAATGGCCACGCGTTGTTTACTCGAGGTGCGTTCACTGCGGCCGGTTTTGCCGCAACGCTGGGCAGAAAATGGCGGGGGAATGCCCACCCACAGACCGATTTCGGTCCACCAACGATACATCGGCTGCTGCTCGGCGCGCTACGTTTAGTCTGTCGGTAAAGGATGCTTGTAGAGTGCGGTCGGTGTAAGCAGGAAGAGGGAGTCGGTTACGTCTTCAATGCCGATTGCACTTAGACCGCGCAGCGGGTTGCCTTCGGGCGCAGCGAACTGCTTGATGTACTTGCCGTCACGATCAAAGACCCAAACGCGCTCGCCGCCCCGGTCTGCCACGTAGATGTTGGGGTTGGTACCGTCCCCGATGGTGAAGTCCACCGGTTCGCGCATGAGGCCAACGCTGTTGTCCAACGAGAAGGAGACTTGTTCGCCGCCAAAGAAGCGCAGCAATTGGCCATTCTTGAGCAGGAGCCATACGTCGCCGTCAATACGCATGGTCTTCATGTCATCCAGATTGACGGGGGCCGAGAACCACTCGGTGGGGGCTTCGGTGTAAAGCCCTTCGGGATAGCGGAGCACCTGGCCGCGGCCAACGTCGGCTACATAGAGGCGGCGGTTGAATGTCTCCATCTGGCGGAGTGACTTGAAGTCCGCCGCAGCACCCATGTCGAGCAGGCTGGGACCCTCAACGCGCGGGTCGTACCGGAAGATGTGGTTATTCGAGTCGAGCACAAGCAACGTGGCCTTGTCGTCGTAGCCCGGTACAACGGGTTGCCATGCCATGTCAATCAGGTCACCCACCGCTGCACCGTCAATGATTTGGCCGTTCGTCAACACGGGCACACCGTCGGGCGTTGCCAGTTGTTCAAGCGAATCATCGAGACGATAGCGCTCAACCAGGGCGCGGCCGGGGTCGAGTATGTAGATGTCCTGGTCCACAACCAGCAGGCGCGTTGGCGATGCGCCCTCGGGAAAGACAATGAGGGGCGACGTCAGGCCGTAGAGCAGCTTGGTGTTGGATGACTCCTGCTCAATGCGGTTGACCTGTGCGCTGAGTTCGTTGGATGCCTCGGTTGGCCCTATCAACTCGACGGAGCGATCGATGAAATCCTGGGCTTCGCTGGCCTGATCAAGGGCAGCGCGCATTTCGTTGCCGTTGAGCGAGTCATTGGCCATGCTGATGCGCGTTTGCGCGAGTGCGATCAGCTTTTCGGCCTCGGCGCGGTTGTTGGCCCCAATCTGCCAGTAGTATGCGCCCACGGTAACGGGCACAAGCAGCGCGACCAGAATGGCAAGCGTGATGAAGAGGCGCGCCCGGCTGCCCGAAGCGGGTGCAGGGGGTGCGAAGGGAGGTGGTTCGTCCACAACATAGTCGGGCGCAGGCAGGGGCGCGCCGGGGAGCAGCGCCGGCGCCGCAACTGTGGCAGCGGCACGCGTGCGCGGCGGGAAAGCGCCCGGAGTCTGTACCGCGGCCTGCGCCGCAGCTGCTGCTGACGCCACAGGCGCATTTGCCGCTTCCGGCGCATCCGCAGATGGTGAAGTCGCGCCCGTGCTTTCATTGTCAAGCAACTCAAAGTCGGCTGGGTTGGGCGTGCGCTTCTCGGGCAGCATCTGCCGGAAGAACAAGCGGGCGCGGTCGGCGCCTTCGCGCGCACCCGTTACAAGCTTCGCCGTGGCTGAAGGGCCGTCAACGCGTTCTTCCTCGGCATCTTCACTCTCTGCTGCGGCAGCCGGTTCAGCGCCCTGGGCATTTGCAACGGTCTGTACGGCCAGAACGGGAAAAGGCTCGAAATTGGCAGACTGCGCATTGGCGGGTGGGCGCGCAGGGGGATCGAGCGATAATCCGGCTGCCATGTCACTGCGACGCAGGAACGCGGGAATGCTGCTGGAGATCTCGGTCTCAAGCACAGGGGGCGTGAAAGGTGCATCGGCTGCGGCTGGCTGCGCCGTCGGTGGGCCGGAGGGTGCTGCGGGTGCAGTCACAGGCGGCTGGGCCGACAGCGAGGTGGGCAGTCCTGCGGGCGCCGCGCGGCGGGGCGCTGTTAGCGGTGTGGGGGGCCGCGTTGGTGGAGCCGGCAGCGCTGGTTGCATGACAAGCAGCAAACCGGGCCCCACGGAACCGCCCGCTTGTTCGCGCAGCCCTTCGGCTGCCTCCTCGGTTGTGTCAGAGGTGACGTAGTAGACGGTGGCCGCCAGTGTCTTGATGGGCAAGCGGTCGATCCAGCCCGGGCCGCAGAGCAGCGCCACGTCATTCGCCGCCATCTCCCACTTGAGAACCTCAATGTGAGAAGACGCTTGCGGGTCGAGCGGCAATGTCTTGTCGGGCTGGTTGGGGTAGAGTTCGATCCGCTCACCCGAGCGGAGCATGGCGAACGCGGCCCCGACACATGCCAGCAGCAGGCGCTGCTGCACCATGGTGGCGCAGCAGAGCGAGACGCGCAGCGGCGCCGTTGGGTTGCGGGCGTTGTACTCCTGCACGACACTGAGCGCGCTGCGCACGGCCTCGCTCACAACGGCCGATTGGCTGCCGCGCGCCGTGTAGTAGGTGCGCTGGAGCAGGCTGAGCAGCCGCTCCGTAACGTCAACCGGCGCGGGCGCACCGCTCAGTTCAACGACGGCGTAAAGGCTGCCGCGCACGGCCTGTCGGGTGTCGCGCGCCGGTTCAACAACGCGCGTGCCCAGATTGTGGGGATCGGATGTGCTGGAGACGTAGGCGACGATTGGGCGCAACCCTGTTGGAGTGGGCAAAGCCCCAGGGGGCGAGTCAGCCTGCACGGTGGAAGGTGCGCCGCTCCCATCCTGGGGTGCGGTTGGCCGGCTTATTTGAGCATCAGCAGTGTAGGAAGGCATCGATGGATCGCTCATGGTCAATATTGTAACGCGCTGCGCAGTGCGTGTCAACGCGCGTTGTGGGCTTCTTAAAGTGATTCCTTCATGAAACCCACAGCCACAACCACGATGTTGTTTTCATGCTGGTATCACTGTAGGGCTGCTCAAAAGTCAGCAATCGGGCAAGCGCCTGGCCACGCGCTTATGTCCTTTCCTCGATGCGTGCCAGCGCATCCTGCAACGCTTGCACGAGATTGGGGTCGTCGTTCCAGCCGCCCATGTTCACCAGTGACACGGTGTCGGGCACCATTGCGCGCGAAAGCGCCTGGGGCAGGGCGCGCTGCGTCAGGTCTGAATCGGCGCTTTCGGTGGCAATTGCATAGAAGACCTTTTGCGCGCCTGCCTCCACCAGTTCCTCGGCCATGTTGATGGGGGGTGGCTCACCTTGCAGGCGCGCCTGTCGCACGCGCGGAAAACCTGCTGCTTCAAGCGCTGCCTGCGCGCCATTGAGAAAACGCTCTTCGGCGGCGGCGGCTTCGGCAAAACGCTCACGCCAGATGGGTGCGCGCGCAAACGCGACGAGCAGCACGCCCGCCTCGGCGCGCTCATCCTCTGCGGTCTGCGCGGCGACGCGTGCCGCGTGAAGCTGCTGCAGGGCCGACGAATCGGCCAGCGGGCCGGTGCAGTAGAGCGGGGGCGCGCTCTCCATAGCTGCGACAGTCTCGGTAATGCGCCTGCGGCCCCCGGCGGAGTGTGGCGTATCTACCGTGTAGACTTCGAGCAGAATAATGGCGTCTGCGCCGTCGTTGAGCGCCTGAATGGCCGCGGCTTCGGGGCGTGGCTCATCATCAAGGAAGGCAAGGTAGTAGCGACGCGGCGGCGCGCCGGCCGCGGCTTCAGCGTTTTCCAACTTTTTGAGGGTGCGCCGATGGATGTTGCGCTGGTCGCTGCGTTTGCCGTCAAGGTACTGCTTGCGCAACTGCGCCAGAGCAAAGGGGCGCGCCCATACGGGGCCGGCGGGCAGCCCGGCGGCGTCAGCCTCACGGTAGGCATTGATGAGGCCTGTGGGGTCGTAGTGCTCAGGCTCGCCATGCGCCAGGTAGATGACTGCTGTGAATCCCTTGCCCGCCGCGTTTGCGCCACGTGTGAGGGGGGGCAGATCGCGCGTGTCTTCGCTGCGCAGGAACGCACGCGTGCGCAGCAGATAGCCCACCACGAACGTTGCCGGAATCAGCATGAGACCGGCGAGGCGCAACCAGCCATGAAGCGCCGAGAACGCGATGACCAGCGCAGCCAGCGCGGCCACTAGCGCCAGCGCCTGATAGCGCCGAATGTGGCGCACGTTGCCCGTGAGCGAGTAGACCAGCGCGACACCTGCAACGTAACCAAGCGCGATGTTGAGGAGAAGCCAGAGCGTTTGCATCAGTACCTCGAAAGTCAGGAGAGCGAGTCGTCGGGCGCAAGCTCTTCGATGAGCGCCTGGCCGCTTGTCATATCAACGATTGCTGCGGAAAAAGCTGCGACATTGGCTGTGGGCAATACAACGCGGCATGTGACATCGGCCGCAAACTCTTCTGCAGCCAAAGTCGCTTCGAAGGCTCCCAGCAGGCGGTGAAGGGGCGTCACTGCGGCGTAGTCGATCACAAGCAGAAGCGTACTTTGCGGAATCCGCTCCGCAATGGGCAGGCTTGCCAGGGCCAGTGTTACGCCGCCGCTATAGGCGCGCACCAGCCCGCCCTTGCCCAGCAACGTACCACCAAAATAGCGTGTTACCACAGCGCAGATATCCCCTACGTTGCTGTGGAGCAGCACGTTGAGCATGGGGCGTCCTGCTGTGCCGTGGGGCTCACCCGCATCGCTCATGCCGATTTGGGCGGTGCTACCCGGCGGCCCCACTACATAGGCCCAGCAACTGTGTGAGGCGTCGGCGAATTCCTGCGCGACGGCGGCAATGAAACTGCGCGCGTCGTCGAGCGTGGGCGCGTAGGCGAGCGTTGTAATGAAACGGCTGCGCAGAATCTCTTCCTCAACCCGATGGGTTGCGCCGGGGATGGGATAGCGCTGGGGATCGGCCATAAATACGCTAGGTCTGTGAGCCGGGCTGCACGGCAGGCACGCGCGTTCGCCTTCGTTGTCGCAATTCAGCGGCAAGGGCCAGTATGATGCCAAGCACTGTGAGCGGCACAACGTAGACGAGCATCACGCGGCTGAAACGGGGCAGCAGTTCGAGGCTGGCGGCTGACATGTAGAGGAAGGCCGTGTAGGCCGCATAGTAGGCAATGAAGAGCAACCCCTCGAGCCGCCGCACGGAGGAACCCGAGAAAAAGATGGGAAGGCATACGACGGCCACCGCGCACATGAAGGGGATGTCAAAGGCCAGCGCGGGCGCAGAGACGGCCAGCGCTTTGGGCGACGCGACGGCGGTTGCACCCAGTACAAAGAGGATGTTGAAGATATTGCTTCCCACCACGTTGCCCACTGCAATGTCGCGTTGGCCGCGCATGGACGCGATGATGGACGTGGCCAGTTCAGGGGCCGAGGTGCCAATGGCCACAATGGTCAGGCCGATGATGAGCTCGCTCACACCCAGCGAGCGTGCGATCTCCGAAGCGCTGCCCACGAGAAAGCGCGCCCCAATCACCATGATGATGAGGCCGGCAACGAGGATGGTCAGTCGTGTGAAGATGCCGCCGCGCACCTCCGTGCCGGTTTCGGCCAGATTCTCTTCGTATTCGCGCGTCACCATTGCGCTGGAGCGCCGCGCCTGCTGCACGACGAAGAGTATGTAGATCACAAGCAGCAGCGCCAGTATGCCGCCCTCTACCCGGCTGATGTTGCCATTCCATGCCATCCAGTAGAAGAGGATCGAAGCGCCGATCATAATGGGAACATCAAATCGGATGAGCTGCTGCGCCACCAGCATGGGGGTAATCACCGCCGAAATGCCCAGAATCAGGAGGATGTTGGCAATGTTGCTGCCCACCACATTGCCAATCGCAATATCGCCTGAACCGGCAAGTGTGGATTGGAGGCTGATGGCAAGCTCGGGCGCGCTGGTGCCAAAGGCAACGACGGTGAGGCCGACGACGACGGGCGCAATGCCCAGATTTTGGGCAATGCGTGCAGCCTGGCGTACGAGCATCTCTGCGCCAAAAACCAGGAGCACAAGGCCAATTATGAAGCGGAGGATGAGCATGGGAGTCATGGTCTCCAGTCTATCATCTTGTGGTGTATCGGGTGAAACCGCAGATTGGCATGGCGCACCTGCGCCGGGCATGGCAGCGCACTTGGGCGCGCTTGCGCACTCCTGTACAATGGAATCATGGCACGCAAGCAACTGGCCAAGGATGTAATCCCGCAACTGACCTCCAATGCATTTGCGCGCATAGTCGGGCGCAATGCCCCGCTGCATTGGTTGCTGGTCAAGGCGGCAGACGCGCTGGCCGCGCGCGCCATCACTGTGCGCCCGCCGCACATTGACCCGCTGGAAGATTATGCTCAGATTGACCCGTCGCTGGCGCGCCTGCCGGTGGACGAACTGCCGCGCACGCACTTTCATGGTACGGACGGGCCGGCGAATGGGCTGGGCTACGTGGGCTTTGACGCAGAGGCGCGCAGCCGGTTTCTGCTGTGGCTGGATCACCCGGAACGCGATGCGCCGACCAGCTTCCAAACACTCTATCTGGCCCATATAGAAAGCGCGCTGGTTGAGGCCGCAGCCACGGATGATACGCGCACAATTGAGCAGGTAATCGCCACCCTGCGCGCGCTTGAAGTGTGGCCTCACTGGCGCAGACACGCGCAGCGCGCGCGAACGCTGCTCTTTGCCTACCTGTTGCTGGGTGACGGCGCGCAGATTGGCGCGTGGCTGGCCGAAGGTTTCCCTACGCAGCCGGTGGCCGATGTTGCACTGGGCTGGCAGGCGCTACTTGGCGCGCGCCTTACCCCTGCCGTGGTGCTGGGGCTGGCGCGCCTGTGGGACATTGCCGACGAGAAGCTGGATGTGGCCGTGGTGGCGCTGCGTTTGCGCTCGCTGACGGAAGACATGGGCGTGGACCCGCTCACCTATGCTTTGCGTGCGGCACTTCCAGGGGCGGCACTTCCAGAGGCGATCGTGCCGGATGAGGTCGTGCCAGAGGCCGCAGCGCGAGTCCAGGCGCAGCAGTCAGGCCCGGGTGGCGCGGTTGCCGCCGCCGCTGCCGCAAAACCCTGGCGCAGCGCGCACCGCGATTTGCGCGTCGACTTTGTGCAGTTGGAGATGAAGCCCTGGATTGCGCCGCTGCTGGCCGAACTGCTTGATGACGTGCCGCGCACAGACGCGGCGGACGCAGCCGTGTCTGTGCCTCAGGCTGCAACTGAGGCGGAGGCAACGACCGGCGAATGGACGCTCATTCTTGAATTTCAGCACAGTCGCTCAGAGTACTTTGAGCTCGCGCTCAAGCAGGCGCAGCGCCTATCAGGCTATAGCGCGCTGGTGGACGAGAATCGTCATGTTGTTCACCGCGTGCTCATCAAGAAGGCGGAGATGCGTCGTTTCTGGCAGTTGTGGGATTACGTGATGAGCTGGAGCGGGACGCGCGTCTATGTAAACGGTGTGGAACTGGACAAGTGGAAGATTTACCCGTATTCGCAATATCTGACATAGCACAACCTGTTACAGGTCTATCAAGCACGAGCAGGCGTCGCTGTCAGGCGCACATGCCTTTTCAACGCAATCCGGTCGCGGCACATGGCCGGCACGACAAGATCAGACCCTATGACAAACGACCTAGACGTTTATATTCGCGCCCGCTATCCCCTGCTTTGGTTGGTGACTGCCGAAGAGAAGCGTGCCCTCGCGGCGCTGGAGGCTATGGCGCGCACGCAAAAGAAGCGACTGCTCATCTGGAGCCTGACCACGGGCGTGACAAACAGCGCAATTCCGGCGCGTCCGGATGCAGCCAAGCGAGACGCACTGGCACTGCTGGGCGCGATTCTGGATGATGCGGACGCAGGTATCTGGGTTCTGTGTGACTTTCACCCGCTCCTGCGCGACAACGCAGTGGTGCGCCGCCTGCGCGAGGTAGCCTTCTCGCTCAAGGCCAGCAACAAGACGGTAATTCTGCTGGGTGGCGTTCTCAAGATTCCACCGGAGATTGAGAAGGAAGTGACCGTTGTCGATTTCGATCTGCCAACGGCCGCGCAGTTGGCGCAGATGCTGGCGCGTATCGAGGGCGATTTGGCGCGCGGCGGCCGCGTGACGCTTGACCTTGATAAGCGCACACGCGAACGGTTGACACAGGCATGCCTTGGCTTGACGGAAGGCGAGGCCGAAAACGCAATTGCCAAGGCCATTATTCTGGCCGATGGCAGGCTGGACGGCGCGGCCGTGGAGGCAGTGACCGCCGAAAAGCAGCAGATCATCCGCAAGAGCGGGTTGCTCGAGTTCTATGCCAGTGACGAACAACTGGGGGGCGTGGGTGGGCTGCTCGTACTGAAGGAGTGGCTGCGCAAACGCGTGCGCGCGTTTGGCGACGAGGCGCGGGCCTTTGGCCTGCCCGAGCCCAAAGGCATTCTGCTCGTGGGCGTGCAGGGCTGCGGCAAGTCATTGGTGGCCAAAGCCGTGGCGAACTCGTGGCGGCTGCCGCTGCTGCGTTTGGACGTGGGGCGGCTCTTTCAGTCGCTCGTCGGCTCCAGCGAGGAGAATTTGCGCACGGCGATCAAGGTGGCGGAGAGCATCGCGCCGGTGGTGTTGTGGGTGGATGAGATTGAAAAGGGCTTTTCGGGTGTGGGTTCCAGCAATGTGAGCGATGCGGGCACGGCTGCGCGCGTCTTTGGGTCATTCATCACCTGGCTACAGGAGAAAAAGGCGCCCGTTTTTGTGATCGCCACCGCCAACGATGTGACGCAACTTCCGCCGGAACTCGTGCGCAAGGGGCGCTTTGACGAGATCTTCTTCGTGGACCTGCCCGATGTGGCCGAGCGTACGGCCATCTGGGCCATTCACCTTGCCAAGCGCAACCGCAACCCGGCTGATTTTGACCTGCACACCCTCGCCATGGCGTCGGATGGCCTCTCGGGTGCGGAAATTGAGCAGGCGGTGATTGCCGCGCTCTATGATGCCTTCGACCTGGGCCGACCCCTCACCATGGTCGATCTGCTCGACGTGCTGCAAACGACCGTGCCGCTAAGCCGTATGATGGATGTGCAGATCGATGCCCTGCGCCAGTGGGCCGCCCAGCGCGCACGCGCTGCCTCGTAAGTGCCTGCCGGTAGACAAGGGCGCCGCAGCTGTGGTTGTAGCTTTCACTTGGGTCTCACCATCGGCGGGCGTGCGCCGCAGGCGCGTTTAGCCAGGCTTCCGGTTTGGGAAGCGTCGCTTCGTTGACGGGGCGTGCGCACTTTGTTTGACAGGTGTCGCGCGCGCTGGTATACTCATCTTCCTGTTCCGGCTGCGTGTTCCGCGGCAGGGGCGCAGCTTAACAGCCGAATAACGGGGCGGAATTGTCGTCACTGCACGCATTGCGTGCAGAGGAACTTCCCGACTCCCCGCCGGAGCAATCCGGCAAGGTTGCCACACGAAACAGCAAGTGGGGGCGGTTGCCTGGTAACGCGCAACTGACTACAACCGCAACAGAGAGCAGACCCGCTGTACGCTTACTGGCCTTCGGGCCATTGAGTTGATACAGTGAGGGGTGAAAGGGTGGGGTAAGAGCCCACCAGCGGGTGCAGTGATGCACTCGGCTAGGCGAGCGTGCAACTGGGAGCAAGGCGAGTGGGTTTGGCCGCATGTCCGCAAGGGCAGAGGGTTGAATCTCGTCGCAGCAGTGCGGGTGAGGCCGGGTTACACCCGGCAGGCCATAAACTGCCGGCGCACGGACCGGGCAACTGGTTACAGCGTGTGTCGAGATAGATGACGGCGCAGTCGCAGGCTGGAAACAGCCGGGCTGACAGAATCGGGGGTATAATTCCGTCCCGGCTCGAGCTGCCTCTACAGGGGCAGGATGTACGCACGGCAGGCCCTGGAATTTGCCGCAGCACGTCGGCTGTAGTACACTCCGAAGGCCGTGCAGGCGTACCTGCGCCGACGTGGCGGAATGGCAGACGCGATAGACTTAGGATCTATTACCTGATAGGGTGTGGAGGTTCGAGTCCTCTCGTCGGCACCTGAGAGGGGCCAGTGGGGGCCCGTGGCCTAGCGGGAAGGCGTCTCCTTTGCAAGGAGAAGATCGTCGGTTCGAATCCGACCGGGTCCACTCTCCACAAATGCGTTGGCCGTTTGTGGCGCTCCGAGTCGGCATTGTGGGTGCAGCAGATTGTGGGTGCAGCAGGCTGTTTACAAGTGAATGCGGGCGTAGTTCAGTGGTAGAACGTCTCCTTGCCAAGGAGAAGGTCGAGAGTTCGAATCTCTTCGCCCGCTCTCGAGTTTGGCCGCCAAGCCAACTCAGTCTATGGTCGGCCCTGTGGCCGACCTTTTGTCAGCGAAGCACCCGTGCTGGTTGCGGGTAACGCATTCGCCGAGGTAGCTCAGTCGGTAGAGCACGGCACTGAAAATGCCGGTGTCCCCAGTTCAAGTCTGGGCCTCGGCACACAAGCGGAAGATCCTGCCGCCTGGGCCAGCCGATGATTCTGGACGCCATTGGGCGCAAGGGTCTGCGGGCAATGGTGTTGAGGCACGTGGTGGGGGATCGTCCAATGGCAGGACTACGGACTTTGGATCCGTCAATCGGGGTTCGAATCCCTGTCCCCCAGCCATAGCTGGGCCGCTTCTGCGCACAAGGGTTGGCGCAGGCCCCAGCATTACGGCGCTTGTAGCTCAATGGCAGAGCACTAGATTGTGGATCTAGATGTTGTGGGTTCGAGCCCCATCAAGCGCCCCACGCCACGCAGCCGCCGAGATTCGTCTCGGCGGCTTTTGTTTTGGGCTGCGGCGTGCATGGCCATGCTGTGCCCAAGTTGATGGCTTACTGCAACAACGTGGGCCTACAGGCGGCTGATTAAGCCCATGTTATAGCTGCGCGCCATGCCTGGAATGAGGAAAAGGTCGATCAGTACCCAAAAGCCGGGAATGAATATGGTCACCAGTCCAATGCCGGCCGGCATGAGCACTGCAGAAACCAGTGTAAGCAGCAGAATTGCCACGCCGGAGCCGGTCTTCGCCAGGTAGAAACGGTGGATGCCCAGCATGCCCAGAAAGAACCAGAGCAGGTAGGCGACTCCAGTTGATTTCTTGTTGGCGTCGTACACAAGCATGCGTTGTGTATCGGGGGTTAGGTTCATGGTGTCGCCTCGTTGGGTGTGCATGAGAACTTGTCGGATGTAGGCTAAGTGAAGCAAGTCAGCAACAGGTATTGCTTTTAACTGTTCCGAGCCAACCTGCCTTACCGCGACAGTATGGCAAACGCACTGCTCATCTTGCTGTTTCCTCTGTATCTTTCAATTCCTATGCAAGCATCCGCACCCACCTTTCGCCTTGGCTCCACCTCCTATGTCTACCCGGGCGATCTGGTCCATAACGCTGCACGCCTTGCGGGGCAGGTGCAGGACATTGAGTTGGTCCTTTATGTGACGCCAAGCGGCGAGCACAATCTGCCTACGCCGCGCGAGGTACGTGAACTTGCACGCATCGCCGCCGACGCGGGCATGAGCTACACGGTGCATTTGCCGCGCGATTTGCGCAGCGACGGCGGTGATTCGCTCACGTTGGCGCGCCAGGTTATTGAACTGTGTGCGCCGCTCTCTCCTTATGCTTACGTCATGCATGTGGATGGCGAGGGTGTGGGCGCCGACGCGTGGCGCGATCAAGCGCTTGTTGCGCTGGCGCAGGTGGCCGACTGGGCGGGTGATCCGCAACGAATCGCGCTGGAAAATCTGGAAAGCTACGATCCGCGGCACTTGCTGCCTTTCTTTGCTGCACTCCCCATTGCGCGCACGCTTGATATTGGCCACCTTTGGAAAGCGGGCATGGATCCGCTGTCGCTCATTGACGAATGGCGCGCCGAGGCGCGCGTCATGCACATACATGGCGTGCGGGGCGCGTTGGGCGCACGGGAGGACCACGGCACATTGGCGTGGGTGGCGCGCGCTGCGCTCGCCGCGGTGCTGGCGCGCCTTGACGGGTGGGACGGGGTGTTGACGCTGGAAGTCTTTGAGGATGATTTCTTTAGCAGCCGCGCAGCGTTTGATGAAGCCCTGGCTGCTGTGTAATCTTTGCCGCAAGGTGCTTTTGCGCCGCGGCGCAAATGAAAGTGAGCCATTGTGTATACCATTTTGCGGCCAAATGCAGAGGCCGCGGCGCAGGCTGCAGCACGCCAGCAGGTCCTTACCAAGCCCGCAGGCGCGCTGGGCCGTCTTGAAGCGCTCTCCGTGCGCCTTGCAGCCATGGCGGGGCGCATGGACTGGCTGCCCAACCGCCGCGCCTGCCTCGTTTTTGCGGGCGACCACGGCATTGCTCGCCAGGGTGTCAGCGCCTACCCGCAAGAGGTGACGCAGCAAATGGTGCTGAATTTCCTTGGCGGCGGGGCGGCTGTCAACGTGCTGGCGCGCCAAATGGGCGCGCGTCTTGTGGTGGTGGACGCAGGCGTTGTGGGTGACCTTGCGCCTGCGCCCGGCCTTGTGATTGGCAAGGTGGCGCGCGGCACGGCTGATTTGAGCCAGGCGGCTGCAATGACCGCGGCCGAGGCCGAGGCAGCCTTTGCACTGGGTGCGGATGTCATGCAGGTGCAAATTGCCGAAGGGCTTGACATTCTTGCCGTGGGCGAGATGGGGATTGGCAACACCACCAGCGCCAGTGCAATCGTCGCTGCGATCACAGGCCGCCCGGCAGCGGAAGTGACAGGGCGCGGCACGGGGCTGGATGATGCAGGCCGCCTGCGCAAGGTTGCGCTTGTGGAGCAGGCGCTGGCGCTCCACGCACCCTGCGCTGTGGAGACACTGCGCAAGGTGGGCGGCTTTGAGATTGGCGCCATGGCGGGCGCGATGACAGCCGCGGCGGCGGCGCGCATCCCTGTGGTGATTGACGGTTTCATCAGCACGGCGGCAGCGCTGATTGCCGTGCAGCAGAACGAAGGCGTGCGCGATTATTTGGTGGCGAGCCACCGCAGCGTGGAGCCAGGCCACCGCGCGGCGCTGGAATGGCTGGGGCTGGAGCCGCTGCTGGATTTGGATCTGCGCCTGGGAGAGGGCACAGGCGCCCTCCTGGCGATGCCTGTGATTGAGGCCGCCATGCGCACGCTGCAGGAGATGGCAACCTTCGCATCTGCCGGTGTGAGCGACCGTGCTGACTGACTTCATGCGCGCTGTGGGGCTGCTCACGGTTGTCCCAGCCTGGCGCGACGCGACAGATCGGCCGCTTGGGCACAGCTTCGCGTGGTATCCGCTTGTGGGCGGGCTGATTGGCGTTGGGCTGGCGCTCTTGGCGCAGTTGCCCATTGCGCCCAACGTAGGGGCTTTCTTGCTTTTGCTGGCGTGGGTTGCCGTGACGGGCGGTCTCCACCTTGACGGGTTGGGTGATGCCTGTGATGGCCTGCTTGCCACCGTTGCACCTGCGCGCAGGTTGGAAATTATGAAGGATCCGCGTGCCGGTTCGTGGGCGGTGCTGGGGATTGGAATGCTGCTGCTGGGCAAATTCGCGGCGCTGAGCACGCTCCATGGCCATGCTGCTGCAACTGCCGTGCTCCTTGTGGCGCCGGTGGTCGGGCGCTGGGGAATGGTCTTTGCGGCGTATCGCTTTGCACCGGCGCGACCTGGCGGTATGGGCGCACTCTTTCGCACAGGGCTAGGGCGGCGCGAGTTGACCGTTGCATCGGCCACAGCACTGCTGTGGCTTGCTGCCGCAGCATGGATTGCGCCGCAGGTATGGGTTGCGCTGCTCATCGCGCCGCTGCTGGTGATTGTGATGGGCGCATGGGCGGCGCGCCGTCTGGGCGGTGGCCTCACGGGGGACACTTACGGGGCGCTCTGCGAGATGATTGAACTTGTTTGTGTGTTGGGGGTGGCGCTGTGGCCGGTCGCTTGACATTTGTCTTGGGTGGGGCGCGCAGTGGCAAGAGCACGTGGGCGCAAAGCTGGGCCGAGGCGCAGGCGTGTCCCGTGCTCTTTGTGGCGACGGCGCAGGCGTTTGACGACGAGATGCAAAGTCGCATCGCGCGCCACCAGGCCGAGCGCCCCGCCACATGGCGCACGCTGGAGCAGCCCCTGGGCGTGGGCGCGGCGCTGTTGGCGCAACCACCCACGGAAAATGCCGTGGTGGTTGATTGCCTGACCCTGCTCGTTTCCAATGTCCTGCTGGCGCTGTCGGAGACTGCACATCAGGATGAAGTCAATGGCGCTGTGATGGCCGAGATGGAGTCGTTGCTGGCGGCGCAGCGCAACACGCCGGCGCACTGGCTGATTGTGAGCAACGAGGTGGGCATGGGGATTGTGCCGCCCACGCGCCTGGGCCGCTTCTATCGTGACGCGCTGGGCTATGCCAACCAGTCTATCGCGCGCGCCGCCGATGAGGTGCTGCTGCTGGTGGCGGGGCTGCCCTGGCGGCTTAAAAATGACGCATGACGTTTGACCTGTCATGCGTCATGCGTGACTCTTC
>DIAV01000058.1:0-156 GCA_002415895.1 Anaerolineales bacterium UBA5069
AAACTCACGCTTATGGTCGTAGATATTTTCCCAACTGTCGGGCCCAAAGTTGAAGTCCAGAGCGGTGTCGAAAGGCGTGCCGTCAACGTCGAAAACAAAGCGCGCCACCGAACCAAGCCCACTCTGAGGCAGTGTAGCCGCCAGTACGCCTGGCGC
>DIAV01000058.1:247-6038 GCA_002415895.1 Anaerolineales bacterium UBA5069
ACTTGCGTATACGGAGCCGGGGCTTTACTGGCAGGAACGAAGAGATAGGTAGCCGGGGCTTTGATCTCGGAGATCTTCAAGTCAGGCAGATCGGTGTAGCCATCGTTGACAATCGACGCCGCGGGCACGGTCAGCACCTTGGAGAGGGAGGGACCGTTGACCTTGTAAACGATGTAATCCTCTTGTGTTGGGAATTGGTAGCGAATGGCGTGCTTAGATGCCATGAACTTGCTGGGCAGCACAGTAGGCGGTTTGATGGTGAAAGCATCATAGGTTTCACCGGTGCTTGCCGTTACCATACCCATGTCAACCGGCCAATTCTGCGCGCTATACTTGCCATCCGTATAGCAGTTCATCGTGTCCGCAATCGAGAAGATCGCCAGCGCACCCAGTTTATCGGCGTCGTCCGTGGTGTTCTTGCAGTACGAGCCATAGGCTGGATCGGCAGTCGTTGTGTTGGGACCCGTGCTTTTGCCCGGCAAGGTNNNTGCTTTCGCTGGCGGTGAAGGTGTACTCAACGCGCTTGGGCGGCAGCGTAAAGCTCAGCACACGCGTGACAGCAACATCGGGCGCGGGCGTCACACCGGCAGTGGGTGTCTGCGTAGCGCTGGCTTCAGGCGTAGCATATGCCTCAACAGTCGCGGTTGGCGCTTCAG
Source organism: Anaerolineales bacterium UBA5069 (assembly GCA_002415895.1). Taxonomy (GTDB): domain Bacteria; phylum Chloroflexota; class Anaerolineae; order Caldilineales; family Caldilineaceae; genus UBA5069. Next base: position 904 of record DIAV01000058.1, read on the forward strand.
TTGCAGTGGCATCAGGTGCAGCGCCCGCCACGCCATCGCTGCCCCACAACACCGTGTTTGTATTCCACGAGACCAGTTGCAGCACCCCCTCAGGAGTCAGTTCCAGCGACGCACTCGCATCCGGGTTGGCCGACAACGCCGACCAGACCCAGTTGCCCTGAGCATCAGTCACGTTAAGGTTGCCATCGGCTTGCATTTCAACCTTTGCCGCACTGGCGAATTTGTCCGTCACCGTGTTCAGGCCCCAAACGAAGGTGCCGTTCTTGTCAGTCACCACAAGGTTCCCATCGGGCTGGAAAACGAGTTGATGATTCCCGGACGCGCTCGTGTACGGCCTGCCTTGCTCAAGGGTTGTACCCGCTGCAATGGGAAAATCGGCAGCTTTGTTCGTGTCACTGCCGCCCGCCGCCGCACCCGACAACGCAGGCGCAAGTGCAAAGGTCGCGTCCTGCTTGAACACGTCGCTCCCATCGTCCGGGTTCAGATAGAGCTGGTAACTGGAATGACGCACGAAAGTGCCTGGCTGTGCCGCCGATTCCAGCGTATACGCGTTCGGATCGCTGATGCCGGGGTGTAGAACAAAGATGGCGCTGCTCTCAAAGAGCGCAGCGTTTGCATCGCTGCCAGCCGGACGCTCGCGCAGCACCAGGTTGCCATTTTCGTTCACCAGGAAGTGATTGGGCACATTCACCGATTCGAAGGTGATGCTGCCTGGCACTCCCCCAGTCGCAACCTTGAAGCTCGCGTCTTGCTTGTCCAGATCTGTCACGATTGGTTGGATATATCCTTGCATGCTGCTGTGGCGCACATAGCGATCAGGAAAGTTGCTCGACTGCAGCGAGAGCAGTGTTCCCGATACGGGAAGTGTGACAGAGGCGACGGGATTATAGGACGTCGAGGAATCGACGGATGCGCCGAACTCGTACGCGCCCAAATCAATTGTCCCATCAACAACGCGCGGATTCCCGTCCAGGTCCGTGGTTACGCTCGCTGGCAGAGTATTGTTGTCCCCGGCGTTGATTGCCGGCGACCCCTCTTGCAGGCGCAGATCCCCAACGCTGGTTGGCGCGTCGGCGACCGCGATGCCCTTGACAAACATGGGATCGTCGTTGCTGACACCCGTGAGGATCGTCGTACCCACCCGGTTGCCATTCTCGTCCTCATCAAAAACGGAAGCAGGAACAGGCTCAATAATGCTCTGCGCAGCAACAACCGCCGCATTCAGAGTCGAGATGTTGGCGCCGTTACCCGTACTGGCGTTGCCCCACAGAATCGAATTGCTGATCACAGGCCCCGGGCTGCTGCCGGTAATGCGCAGCGCGCCCCCCTTGGGCGCCGAGTTGCCCGCAAAGGTGTTGTTAATCAGGACGCCCTGAACCTGATCTGCGCCAATAAAGGCGCCACCCGCACTGTCGGCAGAGTTGCCGCGGAACTCAACGTTGTAGAAGGCAGACTGGCTCTCGCCACCCGTGCTTGTGATATAGACTGCCCCACCCTCCCAACTGGCATGGTTGCCAACGAAGGAAGCGTTGGTTACAGATGGATTGCTCTTGCCACCCTGGCTGTTAACGTGAAGAGCGCCACCTGTGTTTGCACTGTTATTGGTGAACTGAACGTTGACAAAGACAGGGCTGGAACCACCACCCCGGCTATCGAAGTAGACAGCGCCACCGGAGCCACCCTGGGTGGCCGCCGTATTGCCGTCAAAGGAGACGTCGCTGAAAGTAGGGTCGGTGACGCCAGATTCCGAAAGGGCATAGACAGCGCCGCCATGCATGGCATGGTTATGACTGAAAACAACGTTGCGGAAACTGGGGCTGGCTGCGCCCGAGTTGCCGTAGAGCGCAATCGCACCGCCGTAACCACTGGTGGCGTTACCAACAAAGTGGGAGTTGAGAATCATGGGATTGCAGTAGCGGCCATTGCGGTTGTCGCAGACAAGCGCAGAACCGCCGGCCGCAGGATTGTAGATTTCTTCGCTGCCCTTGCCACCAGTGACATAGAAGCCGTCGAGCGTGACTTGTGTGTCGTCGCTCGCCGCCGTACCCACAATCGTCACCACGTGGTAGCTGCCCAGACTTGGCGACTCGACCGCGCCGGTGACGATGCCCGACGCGTCGACCGTCGCCAGGCGATCGATATTCCCACTCAGGACGGTTTTGTGCAGCTCATAATCGCGAGTTGTCAGGTCAGCGGCGTTCGCATCGGGTGCGAAACCACCGGAAAGGGTTACACCTGCGGGCAAGTTGAAGGTTGCCGTGCGGTCGTTGTCGACTGCCGCGCCCCCTTCATCGGGGTAATAGATGCCTTCGGCAACCCAGATCTGATCACCTGATTTGGCAACGACCAGCGCATCCTGCAACGTAGCGAAAGCGTCCGCCCATGATTGGCCTGTTGCGGCGCCGGTGGCATCAGCATCTACATGGATAATTGCGCCCGCGGTCGCATCCTGTGCGCGCAGGGATGAACGTTCCCCAGCCCATAGGGCAAGTGCTAGAAACAGGCAAAGCAAGACCCAACGGCCTTTGAAAGCGTAGTTGCGCTGCATGAGAGTTCTCCTGTAGGGTTGAATGTGCGAGGGCTGACACACGCGCAACTGCGAATCCATCAGTCCGGGGTGACCTGGCGTATCAAGTGTGAAATGAGGAAAGGAAGTTGCTCCGACTTCAAGGCGTGCTCCGTCGAGTTGCAGCGGACTTGTGCGCAGGACGTGAGCATCCTACGCGCGCAGCGGCTGATGGAGCATTCATCATGGAATAACGACCTTTTCACTTCAGGCGTTAATACGAGGCGCTATTTTACCGCGCCAAGCTAAATCGGCAAATCGTGATTTTTGTTTCGCCCACGACACAGGGTCCTGGAGCCTGCCAGGTGCTTGCGCGCGTGGTGTGTGCCGGCGAGCATGGTCTACCGCTACAAGCCTGTGGCATGCTCTTTCGTAATTTTGGCTGGATCGATTCATACTTTGCGCTGGTCATTCCCAAGTGGATGGCCACAGATGCTTTCTTCATCTTCTTGCTGGTGCAATTCTTTCGCGGCATTCCGCGCGAACTGGATGAGGCGGCGACATTGGACGGCTGCAACCAGTTCCAGATTTTTGCGCGCATTATCCTTCCGCTTTCAACGTCCGCACTTGTCACAACCATGTTGTTTACCTTTATCTGGACCTGGAATGACTTTTTTCCGCAGCTCCTCTATCTCAACATGGCCAATCTCTTCACTGTGCCCCTCGGCCTGCGCCTCTTTATGGACTCCTCCGCGACAAGTGCATGGGGGCCGCTCTTTGCCATGTCGGTCGTTTCGCTGATCCCGAGCCGTCTGCTCTTCTTTAGCCTGCAAAAGTACTTTGTCGATGGTATTGCCACCACGGGGCTCAAGGGGTAACGAATACGCCGGCTCGGAAGTCGGCCCAATCCCCAAAGCTGCGTCGCACATGCAGGATGCTCCGCGAAGGTGCACGAAGGTGCACAAAAGTGCGCAGGAATGCAACAGCAAGGCAGAGTGCTCTGCCTTGCTGTTGCATTCCTGCGCACTTTTGTTATCAGTTGACGAGCGTGTTACCCGCCGGCCAGCGCGTTCTACCGCTGCGGCAGACGCACCTGCCCGTCCGCAATCAGCCACTGCACCGCCTCGTAGACGGCCTGCAACGACGAGTAGCGCGGCCGGTACTGCAGCAGGCGCTCCGCCTTGGCAATGCTGCAGTTCGGGCTGTGCGCGATATGGTCCCACGTTGCGTTCGCCTCGGCCTCGGTGACGGTCGTGCGCCACGCCGGCCACGGCAGAAATGAGACCTGCGCAGGCTGCGCGAACCATGCCGCCATCGCCTCGGCGTAGCCGCGCAGGGTGAGCGCCGCGGGCGACACGACGTGAAAGCTTTCGCCCACGGCCGCGCCCCAGTGGTCGAGCGCACGCTCGAACGCCTGCGCGACGTCGTCGGCGTGCACATGATGCACCGTCTCCAGCCCCAGGTTTGGCAGCACCAGCTCGGCGCCCGCAGCCAACTGTGTGAACACGGCGGGGTTGAAGTGACCGGCGGGGTTCAAAGGCGCCCATCCCGGCCCAACAATATGCCCCGGGTGTAGCACGGTTGCCGGAAACTGGCCGCGCCGCGCTGCATCCAGCAGATAGGTCTCAATGGCCGCCTTCTGGATGCCGTAGTCGCCAAAGGGCGCGCGCGGCTGGGCCTCCGTCGTCGGCACCACCGCGCTCGGGCCATGCACCCAGATGGTGCCGCAATGCAGGAAGTGCTGCACTGTGCCGCGCAGCGCCTCCACCAGGTGGCGCGCACTCTCGAGGGTAAAGCAGATCATATCGATCACGGCATCCGGCCGCAGATCGCGAACCTGCGCACCAAAGGTCCCTGCTGCCTCTGCGGCTGCCCGGTCAATTGTCCGCTGCTCAACTTTGGCCCACGCGCTGTGCGCTTGATACGGCGCGTGCCGGCCGCGGCTGACTGCGACCACTTCGTGGCCGGCGGCAACCAGGCGCGGCACAAGGTACGTTCCCACATGTCCGCTTGCCCCAATCATCACAACTCGCATCGCTGCCTCATTCTTGTGTAGTCGCTAATGACGTCGCGCGGCCAGTGGTCGACCTGCCGCAGCATCACTTTACGCTTGTTTCACACGCAATTCAAACCACGGCAAGCGCATGCGCAGTCACTTCATGTGCAAGAGCTGGCGCATACGCGAAAGCCCGGCTTGCGACTGCAATCGCGGGCCGGGCTTTCTATGTTTTTGTTGACTTCACGTTGACGCAGTCTGCTTCGCGCAAGCTGCCCATCACCACAGGCGCAGGCCGATCGCTGCTGAACGAGTCGCCGTCGCCGCTGAATTCCAGTTGTCCGTGCTGGTCCTGCTATCCTTCCCGATCCGGCGGCTCCGTCAAGAGCACTCCTCCAAAGTGGGAAGCACCATCGTTGCTGGCAAAGCAGGAGGCAATTCGGCTTCCGCCGGTATTACTCATCACGCCTTGCAGGAATGCAGTCAACCTGGGCCAATCACGGAAGTACCGCGTTTCGCCCGACGAGACGTGTAGAACTTTGCCGCGCAGCTCGGATTCGGTTGCGCTGATTTCTTCCGTCCACACACGAATCGTGAATAGCTGTGATCCAATGCCGCTGCTCATGATCGCCT
>DIAV01000058.1:6148-10044 GCA_002415895.1 Anaerolineales bacterium UBA5069
AATTGGGCGCCACCTGCTGCGTGCCAAAGCGGGCGCACACTCTGTTATGAATGTAGCAGAGCAGGCGTTTGCAGATCGTTTTGCAGGGCGTTTCGTGGTGGGGATTTTTGGCAGAGAAGCGCGGCACGAGGCCACTATCGAGGCGATGCAGATGGAAGCACAAGAACGAACTAACCCGACTTGGCAGCCATGCACATCAGCGCATTTCTGACACGACGGCTCCGGCCTCAAGCAAGTCCGGCGTGGCGAATCCTTCACTGAACCAGGTGTAGCATTCCACCAACTGCTGCTGCATGTTGGCCTGTCGATTCTGCGCAGGCAGAAGCCGGTGAAAGCTCAGCAACGTGCGGAGTTCCATCAACTTCGCGCCCTGTTGCCGGGCGATTGCAAGAGCACGCAGGAGCCTTGCTTCAATCTCGTTCTGATTGTCGGCAGTGAGTGGAGAGAGCAGTGCGCCCTCCAGCCGCCACAACTCAGCTTCGTAGAAGCGCTCGCCGCTGTTGTGGGCCACAGCCAGCGCCGTGGACAAGATTGCCAGCCCTTCGGATTTTTGATCCATCTTCTGGTGCATTTCGGCAAGCAGAACGAGCCAATAGGTGCCTGAGAGCGCTGCCCCCGTCGCACTATATTCCATCAGGTGTTGCTGTAATTGGCCGATACTCTGTTGGGGTCCCACTTGTTCGGAGAGCACCCAGGTATGCAATCCCTGTGCGAGCGCGAGCCAGAAGAGGAATCCTCTTTCGCTGCACAACTGCGTGCTTCTTTGCGCCACCTCATGCGCTGCCTGCACTTCATGCCGCAGTTGATGCAGCCAGCCCAACGCAAACAGCGCCATGGCCAGGCTGTAGAAATGGGAGATTCGCTGCGACTTATCAACAGCGGCGCGGATCGTTGCCATGGCCTGATCCGGATACCCGAGAAACCACAAGGTCAAACCCAGATAGCTCAGGCCTGCCACTTCCGGATCCTGGCCATAGATGATTGCATGGGTGCCATGCACCGCTGGATCAAAGAAATTGATGCCTGCTTCCAGGTGCATGCGCGCCGAGCCAAATTCTCCCAGATAAAAGAGCGCGATCCCAAGCATGATGTGAGCCTCGAGCAGCAGCGCCGTGTCTCCGGAGTGACCTGCCGCTTCAAGCAGCACCTCACCCAGGCTGCGCGCCAGCAGCAGTTCCGATCGGACAATATGGCCCATCATACGCCCCACGCGCACGGTATGCAGATGGGACGTGTGTTCAATCTGCAGGCACAGACTCTGCGCGCGTTCGTAAATCTCTTGCACCTCGGGGTCTGCGTAGCCCCTGGTGGCAATCTGCAGCGAGCCACTCGTGATCAGCAGCTCAATTTCCAGCTCGGTTCGCTCGCGTGTATCAGGCAAGGTGCGGAGCAGCCGCAAGCCCTCGCCTACGTAGCCGATTGCGTCCATGTTTGCACCCACGCTGCGCGCGAACTCGGCTGCGCGGCGAAAGGACTGAATCGCTTCCACCAGGCACCCAGCCTGTTCATGGTGTACCGCCAACTGTGCGCTTACGGCGCCAGGCTTGCCCGATTCAACTCTCTCCAGCGCTTCGGCAACGCGGCGGTGATAGGTGCGCCGCCGGCTGCTGCTCAGGCTCGCATACGTCACTTCGCGTATCTTGTCATGGCTGAAGTCATACGCATTGGCACCGCGTTCGCGCACGATCCGTCGCTGCCAGGCTTCGTCCAGATAGCGCACCAGATCGTTCTCAGCGAGGTTGCTGGCCCGTGCCAGAATGTCGAATGTGAACTCGCGGCCGATGGTGGCCGCCAGGCCGGTCAGCTCGCGCGCGCCCACTGAGAGTTGCATCAGGTGCGCCTCGATGATGGCCTGCAGGCTCGACGGCAGTTCCGATGGCAACACCAGCTCGCGCGGAGCCTTCTGGCTGTCGCCGCTGGCAGCCTGTGCAGCCGCGCGCACCATTTCAACCACGAAGAGGGGGTTGCCTTCGGTTTCACGAAAGAGTTGTTCCGCCACACCCGGGGCGATATGCGAATTTGCAATTTCTTCGGCCAGCGTGACTGTTTCAGCGCGACTCAAGCGCGTGAGTTCGATCTCCGAAATTGTGTTTTCTCTCCTCAGTTCCCGAATGAGGGACAGCGCCGGGTGCTCCTGAGGAATCTCTTCTGCGCGCAGGGTGGCAACAACAAACAATGATGCGGTCCGGTCAAAGTGAAGCAAATGCGAAAGCCACGCGAGCGTCTCACGATCACACCACTGCAGATTGTCCAGCAGCAGGAGCTTTGGTCGCTTGTCGGCAAGAATTGCGCGCGTCAATGCCTCAAAGATACGCTGGCGCTGCTGGCTCTCGGCCAGAGGCTCCGGGCGTGGCAAGTCGGTGCGCTCAAGCAGCAATTCGGGCAGCAGGCGCGCCAATTCAGTCAGCCAGGGGTCGTTCAGCAAGGTGAGTCTCTCGCGTAAAGGTTTGGCGCGCAGCCAGGCGACTGCCGGTTCGAAAGCAACTTCGCCATAGGAGCCATGGCAACGTGCGGTCGCCGTCACAATGCCTTGCGCATCGAGCCATGTCACCAGCTCCTCGGCAAGGCGGGTTTTGCCAATGCCTGGCTCTCCCTGAATGAGCAGGAAACGCGTTTGCTGTTGCGCCACACTGCGCCATGTGTCCAGCAGCATCCCCCATTCCTGCCGGCGCCCAACAAGGGGCGCGGCTGCCACTGTCAGCGGCGTGGGCCAAACGGGTGGCGGGATTTGCTGTCCATCGCTCGAGAGCAACCGTGCATAGGCCGCCGTAGTCTCAGCGGCGGGTTCAACCCCAAGCTCGCGGTGCAGCACAGTAACGCAGGTGTGGTATGTGCGCAATGCGCTGGCACGCTCTCCACTTACGGCGTAGAGGCGCATGAGGGTCCGACAAACCTCCTCACGCAATGGATCGCAGCTCAGGATGCGCTGCGCGTACTGCGCAGCGACGGCGAATTCATGCTGCTGCTCGCAGAGTTGAACGAGTTGCTCCAGACAATCAATGTACGCCTGGCGCAACCGCTCCCGCTCGGGAACAATCCAGTCATCATAGCAACTGGGCAACAGGTCCCCAGGATACAAAACGACTGCATCCTGCAGGGCCGCGCGAAAGATGGCGCTATCGTGCGCGCCGTCCGCCAAATGGGCGTGGGCGACAGCGCCTTGAAAATCGTCTACATCAAGTGTGAAGGGTGCGCTGCCAATCCACTGCAAGGTGGTTGCATCGCTGCGCAGAAACTGCTCGGCATTGGGCAAAGCATGACGCAGCAAGTGGAGCAGGTTGCGGAGGTTGGTGTGCGCCTGTGCTTCGGATGAATCAGGCCAGAAGAGGAAAGCGAGGTGTTGCCGAAGTTGAGCAGCATGACGATGGAGGAGCAAATACGCAAGCAAGGATTGCAGACGCGGTGTGTCGACGCCTTCCACCACATCGGAACCAGAAGTCAGACAAAAATCACCCAATAGCCGGATCTGTAGCAGGGACATTCGCTTCTCCTCGCGCCGCAGCTACTCCTGAACTGTGCAGACAGTAGCCCCACACGTCGAATCAAAGTATGGTGTACAGATTCTTCCGACTCCAAAGAGCAGTAACGGCCCCCTCTATCAAGCAAGCACCTGGCAAGCACCAGAAATTCTCAACAATTCCCGGGTATTTATTATCGCGCAATTTGCCTCACTTCGATCCAGTCATCTGTCGGCGCGGACCATGCGGGGGTATGGGAGGGTCGGCATCGCAGCGTGCGCTTTGCCGCTGCGGATGGCGTGGCGCGCCTCAATCGCGCGCCCAACGCCGACATGGGCCCCGCCGACGTGCAGACCCATTGCGCGCTAAACCAGCGCGGGCGTACACAGCAGGAATTGTCAGGCCCCACCTTACTGGTGCGTCTCTGAAGTGCGCGGC
>DIAV01000163.1:0-10488 GCA_002415895.1 Anaerolineales bacterium UBA5069
TCCGCTACTGCGTGTGCCATGCGGGGCCGGGTCTGCTATTCCTCGGCACGCGCGGCGCGCTTGACGGCGCGCAGGCGAATATCGTGGTTGAGCACGCGCTTGCGAATGCGCAGGGCGGTGGGCGTTACCTCGAGCAGGTCGCCTTTGTCAAGGTACTGGATCGCGTCATCCAGCGAGAGGGTGCGTGGGGCCATGAGCATGTCGGAGACGTTGGTCGGCTTCTCGCGGAAGTTGGTAAGCTGCTTGGCCTGGGTAATGTTGACCACAAGCTCCTCCGGGCGAATGTGGCGGCCCACAACCTGCCCGCCGTAAACTTCTTCACCAGGGGAGACGATATACTCGCCGCGCTGCTGCAGCTTGACGAGGGCGTAGGCCGTTACAGTGCCTTGCTCCAGCGCGACAATCTTGCCCAACTGCTGTGAGTCGATGTCGCCGGAGAAGGTTTCGTAGCCGCGGAAGAGCGTGTGAAAAATGCCTGTGCCGCGTGTGGCCGTCAGGAAGGGCTGGCGGAAACCAAGCAGGCCGCGCGTGGGCGCAATATACTCGCTGTAGACCGTGCCGTCGTCGCCGTAGCGGATGTTATCCAGCTTGGCGCGCCGGCGGCCCAGCATTTCGGAGACAGCGCCCAGGTAGTCGCTGTGCACCTCGAGATAGACGCGCTCCATAGGCTCCAGCAGCGAATCATCCTCGGCGCGCTTGTAAATGACCTCGGGCGAGCTGACAAAGAACTCGAAGCCCTCGCGGCGGATTGTCTCAATCAGAATGGCCAGGTGCAGTTCGCCGCGCCCCGAAACGAGAAATTCGCTGGCAACTTCAGTCTCCTGCACACGCAACGACACATTGCGTTCAAGCTCCGACATCAAGCGGGCGCGCAACTGGCGGCTGGTGAGGTAGTTGCCGTCGCGCCCGGCAAAGGGGCTGTCGTTCACACCAAAGGTCATGCGTACCGTCGGCTCTTCAACGGCAATGGGCGGCAGCGCGACAGGGTTCAGCGGATCAGCCAGGGTGTCGCCAATGCCCACGTCATCAATGCCTGCGACGGCGACAATGCTGCCTGCTTCCACCATGTCGACCTCGTTGCGCTGCAGGTCGCGGAAGATGTAGGCTTGCGTAATCTTGCCCTGCTTCATTTTGCCTTCGGCGTTGATGTGCATAATCTGCTGGCCGCTGCGGATGGTGCCCTTTTGCAGGCGGCCAATCGCAATTTTGCCCACGTAGGGGCTGTACTCGAGAGTGCTCACAAGCATCTGCGTGGGCGCGTTCGGGTCCACATCAGGCGCAGGAATGTACTTGACAATCATGTCGAAGAGGGGCTTCAAGTCCTCTTCCAGCGCGTCGGGTGCATTACCGGCGCGGCCCTCGAGCGCACGCGTGTAGACAACGGGGAAATCGGCCTGGTCGTCGGTTGCGCCCAGGTCGATGAAGAGGTCAAAGGTGGCATTGACAGCGTAGGCCGGGCGCGAGGCTGGACGGTCTACCTTGTTGACCACCACAATTGCCTTGAGCCCCTTGTTGAGCGCCTGGCGCAGCACAAAGCGGGTCTGTGGCATGGGGCCTTCGACGGCATCCACGAGCAGCAGCACGCCGTCCACCATGTTCATCACGCGCTCCACCTCACCGCCAAAGTCGGCGTGGCCGGGGGTGTCGACGATGTTGATGGTGGTGCCTTCGTAGACGATGCCCGTGTTCTTGGCGAGAATGGTAATGCCGCGCTCGCGCTCGAGATCGTTGGAGTCGAGCACCCGTTCCTGCACCTGCTGATTGGAGCGGAAGACGTTGGTCTGCTTGAGCATGCCATCGACGAGCGTGGTTTTGCCATGGTCAACGTGGGCGATAATGGCAATATTACGGATATTGGGGCGCGCGGCGGCAGCGCCGGATTCTTCATTTGGCATCGTGTTTATCTGCTCCAGCGTTGTCATACCTGACATTCAGACTTCCTTAGCTCCACACAAAAAAGCCCGGCTGCGGGGGGAGCCGAGCAAAACCAGATCCTTGCTTGTCGCAGAGGAGTATAGCGGTGATGGAGCGCAAACGCAAGACGTGCGGGGGATGGAACGCCAACTCGGATCCCTCGTCATCTGAGCGGATCCGAGTTGGTGCTGGCACTGCGTCGACGGCTATGTGCTGACTTCTACCGGCCCGGTGCTCTGTATGCAGGCATCTTCTGGGAGGCTGCGTCTACGTCGGCGGACGTAAGCAGCACCGTCGTGCTAACTTTTGCCGCGCCGGTCGCGCCCACGGTCAGAGCGATCGCGGCAGCCGATGCATTGTCCGCCAAATCGGCAATAATGTAGAGGTCGTGGTCACCAAAGGCGTAGTAATAGGATTCGATCGAGCCGCCCAACGAGGTGGCCATTGCATCGACGGCTGCGCGGCGCGCCGTTCCCCCCTCCTTGAGCAAGCCTTTGACGCCATCCGTGGTGTAGCTTGCCAGGAACAGATACTTTGCCATGGTTCAGCCTCCAAAATGAATTGGACCACCCCTACATGAGGCGACCGGAGTGCAACCATAGGTGGTAGCGTCGATCTTGTCAATCAGGGTAAAAGCACGCCACCATGCGCTTTACCGTGAGTAAGGCACTTCGACACGATTCCTGTGGCGTTGAATGTGCCATCATCCGTTACAATGGGCGCGCCCGGTATGGGAATGGTTGTTTGTCGTTCGTTCATGTGGGCTGATTGAGCATAAAGGAGCATTCGCATGCGCAACTTGCTGCACATCCTGCTGCGTGTCTTGCCACGCTGGTCGATCATTGTATTCCTGGTGCTTGTATTGGCGAGCGCCGGCGTTGCCCTGGCCGCGCCCGCTTCACAGCTCGGCGCATCGGCTGCGAGTGCCGGACTGGACCCGCTCTCGCCCGATGAACAGGCGCGTGCCCTGGCTGGCGCAGCCGCGCTGCGCAGCGTAAGCGCGGCCGCTGTGCGCACAGCGCAGGCTGATCCCGGCCAGGTGGCGGTGACAGCGCCCGCCGAAGAGCTTGTGCTGCTGGAGCGCCACCAGGAAAGTAAGGATGTGATGGCCGCCGGCGCATGGGCACGGCGCGCCGATCTTTTTCTCTACCGGTATGCGGATGACACCCTCGTGCATGGTCTCTACGATTACGCCACAGGGCAGACGACAGTGATTGAGGAGGTTCAGGGGGTGCAGTTGCCGCTGAGCGACGGCGAGCGCGCGACGGCGATTGCGCTGGCTTTTGCCGATACACCCTTGCACGCGCAAATGGCCGACGAGTACCGGCTGATTACGGGGAATGCGCTCACCAGCGCGGCGCAACTGGATTTTCGTGTCTTCAACTACCACGCCGGTTCCAACCCCGAGATGGAAACGCCCGCTGTGCAGGCGTGCGCCATCAATCGCTGTGCGCAACTGCTGATCCTCACCGATCAGAACGTGACACTGCGCGCACTGCCAATTGTCAACCTCTCCACCATGCGCGTTGTCAGCGTCCTGCCCTTTGATGTGGGGCAGCCATCCGATGTACAGAACGGCCACACGCACAGCGAAGGAGGCAACTGATGATGCAGCCGCAAACTCCACCGCAGATTGCAAATCAACAGGCGTTTCGCCGCGCGCTCCTGCGCCACTCGCTGGGTGTAGCGCTCGTGCTGGTTGGCGTATTGCTGCTGGCGGCCACATGGATGCATGGGTCTGCGCGCCTGCTGGCGCAAAGCGAGCACGCATGCTCGGCTGCGTACCGCATTGACAAGACCCTGCCCACGGGCACGCGCTGGGAGATGTGCTGGGAGCAGCGCGCGCTGGATGGCATTGTGCTGTACGACATTACCATGACGCCGCCGGGTGAGGCGCGCCGGCTGATTCTGGCGCAGGCGGGTCTGGCGCAGGTGCATGTGCCCTATGATGACAACGGTGCACGTTTTCATGATGTGACGGATTTCGGCTTTGGCGGCAGCTATCTGCAGAACCTGACTGCGGCCGAATGCCCCGCAGGCACGCTCATTCCCTATGGCGGCAAGAACGTGCTCTGCATGCAGATTCAGCCGCGCGGGTATGCGCAAAAGTATTACGCGCGCCAGCTTCAGGGCTATGAACTGTCGCTCTTCAGCGTATCGGCATCGGGTGATTACAACTACATTGTGCAATACGAGTTTTATGATGACGGCACAATCTTGCCCAGCGTGGGCGCATCGGGGCAGTTGCAGCGCTACGGCACGAATGCCGCCTATGGCTGGGTAACGGCCACCAACCGCATCCCCATCTCGCACTACCACAACTACTGGTTTCGCCTGGACTTTGACCTGAACGGTCGCGAGAATGACTTGGTGCAGGAGATTCAGATCAACCCGACGGACCAGAACCGCCGCCGCGAGAAGCAGCTCACCGATATTACGCTGGAGGCGGCGCGCCGGCATGATCCCAGCGTGCAGCGCAGTTGGCGCGTGTTGGACAAGGTGACACGCAACGCAGACGGTAACTTCATCTCCTATCAGATTGAGGGCATGAGCAGCGGGCACGACTTCACCGGGCCGGACTTTGAGCCCTTTACGCAGAATGACCTCTATGTAACAGCCTTCAAGTCGTGCGAGAACTACCCATCGCATAACCCGCAGCTTGGCGGCTGTGCGGGTGACGTGTCGCAATTTGTGAATGGCGAGAGCGTGGACGGTACGGACCTTGTGGTTTGGTACGGAATTACCTTCCACCACCTGCCGCGCGAAGAGGATGAAGTCTACATGGATGTGCACTGGGATGGCTTCACAATCATCCCGCGCGATTGGACAGCGCACAATCCGCTGGACAACGTGAATGGGGGTGGTACAAATGCGACGTCGACGCCCACGCCCACGCCATCGCCCACACCGACAGTACAACCGGCCGCGCTTGAAGTGGACCCGCAGCAGGTGACGTTGATTGACGCGGATTTACCGCTGACGGTAACCGTGCATGTTTCGCAAACGGGGAGTGGCGGGCCGATTGCGTGGCAGGCGCAGAGTGACGCTGCGTGGATTGTGGCCAGCCCGCCGCAAGGCAATACGCCGGCCAGCCTTTCGCTGGACGTTCGTGCGCCGGTGGCGGCACGTGGCGCGATGGCGGGCACAGTCTACACGGGAACCGTGACGGTGAAGTCCACGGAACAGACTGTGCTGCAACCCATCGCGCAGGTGCATATCACGGTACTGAGCGGGCTGACGGAGAAGAACTTCGTGCCTGTTATTGAGGGTCCCACACAGTAGAATGGAGAAACGCAGCGAGGCTTCCCCCAGGGGAAGCCTCGCTGCAAGAGTGCGTCCAGCGTTTAGGGAGTTGCGACCCTCTCCTGTGCGCTGTCTGACAGGGGGCGGCGCACGATGCGCGCGGCCTGCTTCGCGACGTCGAAGACTGTGACAACCATGGCAATGGCCACGGTAATGCGCGCCGCAACTTCAAAAGCAGGCATGGCGAGCAGCGCATCACCCGTGAGCATGAAGTAAAACAGGAGAAGCGCACCCACGTTCAGCGCGATCTTGAGGATGCGTGTAAGTGGTTGCCAGTAGCCCTGCGCGAATACGGCGATTGTGAGGAGCGTGTCCAGCGCCAGCCACAGAATTAGCCACGGCACAAAGCTCTGGAAATGGGCAGAAAAGATGGGGAATGATGACCACCCCTGCCCAGGCACGTAGTAGCCGCCCAATCTGTCCAGGAAGAATGCCAGCACAACCAGCGCGACAATGCCGGCAACAATCTCGAAGATCGTTTCGCCCATGCGGATGCGATCATTCTCCTGGGCGGCAGGCAGCGATTTCGGGTTCCAGTCCTTGTCAAGGTCTTTGGCCTGGATATGCGAGACACGTTCGATGGCGGCAAAAATCAAGACGACGATGCCTGCGGCCTCGAAGAGCGCGGCCAGCACGCCGGTGAACGCGCCGACTGCCGACAGCGGCTCCGGTTTCCAGCCAATGGCAAAGAAGATGGCGAAGAGATTGAGCGCAAGCACGATGGCAAGGACAATTTGCAGCACCTTGAGAAAGATGGGGTAGAGAACGGGGCCAATCAGCGAACGGCCGCCACCGTATTGCAGCGCCAGCCGCTGCGGCGCGCCCAGCGTCTTGAGCGTGGCCAAAACGGCCTTGTCTCCGTCCGAAGTTGTTGCCAGCGATTGGGCAACCGCAGCACGCACAGCGGCTTCGGCGCCGGCCAAATTCTTTGCTGGCACCCAGCGCGCCAGTTCTGCCATGTAGCGGGTGACCCATTTGCTCTGCTGGCCCATATTGGGTGATGCGGGTGATGCAGGACTTGCGGACATGCAGGTAACCTCCTTTGGCATGCAGGACGTATGTTGCGCACACGAACGCAACGACTCACATCCGCTGTTCTCGGGAGAGAAAAAGAGCGGCGCTGTTATATGCACTACGCACACCAGCGGCGCAAGGTTTCGTACGCAAGACGCAGCGAGGCTTCCCCCAGGGGAAGCCTCGCTGCGTTATCTCACAAGAACAATGTCAAACGGTGGCTACGTCACAATTGCGGGTACGCCCGCCTGTGCGATCAGCGCATTGAGCGCCTGCACGTCGGTTTGCAGCACCTCATCCAGCAGTGCAACCTGCGCCTGGATGGCGGCGCTGTACTGCTCTACAAGCGCGGCGGCTTGTTCTGTGGGGCGGGCATCAGCCGTGCCGATGGTGGGCACAAGTGCGCCAATTGCATCGTTGAGGCGCGGCCGCTGCACCAGGTGATAGTTGTCCTTCTGATCGCCCGGCAGGACCAATGCATCCTCGATGGGAGCAAGCTTGGCGATGATGGCGGTTGCGGCGCTGTCTATATCGGCGCGCTCGGGCAGCAGCTTCTGCCAGCTTTGCACCTGATCGCGCACAGTGCGCAATGTCTGCACGGCGCGGTAGCCATCTGAGACGGCGTCGCGAATACGCAGCAAGACAGTGTGCTGCTCCTCAAGGTGGGCAAATGGCGTTTGCACGCGCAGGTCGTTAACGACGTCAAAGCGCTGCGTTTGCACACTGCTGCCCACGGTGAGCCGAACGGTATATGCGCCGGGCAGCGCCCAGGGTCCTTCATTGAGGTCGCCGCCTGTCTTGTTGCCCGCGAGACGTATTGCGCCCTCTTCACGCAGGTTCCAGACGAAGCGGTGGATGCCGGCTGTCGTGCCAATCCACGGCCCGGGCTTGAGGCTCTTGGCCTTGTCATCAAGCTTGTCGTACCCGCGCGGCTTGGCCCCGTAAGTGCGCAGGACGTTGCCGTCTCCATCAAGAAAAGCCAACTCAACCGTCGTGTCTCCAGTTACGTCCTCGGGCAGGTGGTAGTAGACGATGGCGCTGCGCGGCGCCCCTTGGCCTGCGTCGAGGTACTGCTTTTCAATGGCCCCCAGTTCCGTGCGCTTTGCCACGGCTGTGGCGCAATTGCCCATACCAATGTTATAGAGACGGCCCTCGGGCGCCTGCCAGCTTTCAAAGAGGTCGGGCAAAATGCGATAGGTGGTGCGTGGCGCAAAGAGGTAGGGCGCAGCCTGCGCCACTTCGCCGCGTGCCTGCTGGTAGAGCGGCGTCAGGTCGTCCATGATCCACGCCGAGCGGCCATGGGTGGCAATCACAAGGTCCGTGCCCTTGATCTGCATGTCGTAGACAGGGCAGACGGGGAAGTTGCCCGCCCAGCGCGCCCAGTGCGCGCCGTCATCCAGCGAGAGGTAGAGGCCCGTTTCCGTGCCGGCATAGAGCAGGCCGGGCTGGTTGGGGTCGGCGCGAATGACGCGAGTGAAATCATCTGTGGGGATGCCGGTCGTGATTTCGCTCCACGTTGCGCCGTAGTCGGTGGTCTTGAAGAGCCAGGGCCTGGTGTCGTCCAGCTTGTAGCGGGTGGCCGCCAGGTAGCAGGTGGCCGGATCGTGGGGCGATGGCTCCACCGTGCGAATCCATGCCCATTCGGGCAGCGCTGGCGGGGTGACATTCTGCCACGACGTGCCGCCATCGCGCGAGAGGTGCACAAGGCCGTCATCGCTGCCGGCCCAGAAGACACCCTTTTCATGGGCGGATTCGCGGAAGGTGTAGATTGTGCAGTAGTGTTCGGCGGCGCTGCTGTCGAGGGTGATCGGCCCGCCCGACGGGGTTTGCTTGGATTTGTCGTTGCGTGTCAGGTCCGGGCTGAAGGGTTCCCATGAGTGGCCGTTGTTTGTCGAGCGGAAGGCCATATTGCCGCAGGCATAGAGCAGGTTGGGATCATGCGGCGAGAAGAGCAGCGGGAACGTCCACGGGAAGCGGTACTTGAGCGTGCTGAGGGCAATGTCGCCGCCCGTGTTTTCGGGCCAGACGTTAATGAGCTGGATTTGGCCCGTGGCATGATCATAGCGCTGGATGGAGCCGAGGCCGCCGGGCGAACTGCCCACCGCGCCAACGATTGTCACGTTGTCATCCTTGGGGTCCACGGCGATATAGCCGCTCTCGCCCGTGCCCGCCACGTAGCAATCGCCCATGGCAATTGCGCCCGAGATGGTGTCGCTGGGCACGCTGATGCTGGAGTTGTCCTGCTGGGTGGCATAGACGCGATAGGGGAAGCGCCCGTCGGTGTCAAGGTGGTAGAACTGGGCGGTGAGCTGGTTGTAGACGGTGCTGAAGGATGCGCCGGCATCAAATGAGACATTGGCGCCGCCGTCGTTGCCCTGAATCATGCGGCGGTTGTTGTGGGGGTCAATCCAGAGGCCGTGGTTGTCGCCGTGGGGCGTGGGAATCTCGCTGAAGGTGCTGCCACCGTCAATTGAACGGTGAAAGCCGAGGTTGGAGACGTAGACCGTGTCGGCGTCCTGCGTGTCGGCGTGGATGTGCATGTAGTACCAGGGGCGGCGGCGCAACTCGTGCTGCTCGCACAGCAACTTCCAACTGTCGCCAAAGTTGTCGGAACGGTAGAGGCCGGGGTCATTCTGGCTTTCGACCATGGCCCAGACGCGGCCAGCCTGCACCGGCGACGCGCTGATACCGATTTTGCCGTATAGCCCCTCGGCGGGCAGGCCGGCGTGGCGACTGATGTCCGTCCATGTGTCGCCGCCGTTGGTGGAGCGCCAGATGCCGCCGTCTTCGCCGCCGCTGCTCATGTACCAGGGGCCACGCCGCGCCTGCCAAATGGTGGCGTAGAGAATGCCCGGGTTGCGCTGGTCCAGCGTGATGTCAATTGCGCCGGCGCGGTCGCTGATGTACAGCACCTTCTGCCACGACGCGCCGCCGTCGCGCGAGCGGAAGACGCCGCGCTCCGCGTTCGTGCCAAAGGCGTGGCCCAGCGCCGCGACGTAGACAATGTCGGGGTTTTTGGGGTGGATGCGAATGGCGCCGATGTGGCGCGTGTCGCTCAGGCCCATGTGCGTCCACGTGCGCCCGGCGTCCGCAGATTTGTAGACTCCGTCGCCATGCGAGACATCGGTGCGGATAGCGGTCTCGCCCATGCCTGCATAGATCACGTTGGGGTCGGAGATGGAGACTTCGAGCGCGCCCACGGACGAGGTCTTGAGGAAGCCGTCCGAGACATTCAGCCAGGTTGTTCCGGCGTCGGTGGTCTTCCAGATGCCGCCGGCGACACCGCCAAAGTAGAAGGTGGCAATGTCACTGGGATCACCGGCCACAGCGACGACGCGCCCGCCACGCGGCGGCCCAATGCAGCGGAACTTGAGGGCGGAGAACAGGGCATCCTGTTCGGAGAGCAGGCTGGTCATGCGCGGCTCCTTGTATGCTTGTGCCGGGGATCATGGAGACCCGAGGGTATGGAATGGAGATGAATCCAGTATCGCACGCGCGCCCACGCGTGGCAAAGACGTGAGGGACCGCTTGCAGGGCGTATCAGTTGGTGACCGTCACGTGCGTGAAGTATTCGACGAAATGGTGATCGGCGAAATCAATGCGTAAACGCAGCATGTGCGGCCCGTTGGCGTATTGGCTGCTGTTCCACACGGCGAGGCGCGCCACGGTGGGCAATGGCTCCGTGCCTGTGGCGAGTGTGATCGCATCTTCGCCGTCAACCAGCAGATCCAACCGCCACTGGACGAAGTCGGGATGATCGGCAAAACCCTGCACCAGCACCGCGCCGGAGACGGCGACGCCCGGGATGGGGAAGGTGATTTGTCCGTAGACAACGTCGTCAGCCGGTTGTATGGCGGTGGCGCTTGCCGTCGCGCGTTGAGCAAGCGTGGCACGCGCCGTCGCCGTAGCAGTAGCCGTTGCCGTTGCCGCCGATGTGGGCACTAGTGTCGGCGTTGACGGCATGGTGGCAGTCAGCGCCGGTGTGGCCGTTGTGGCCGCCGCGCTGGATGTGGCAGTGGGCACAGGTGTGCGCGTTGGGGTTTGGGATGCCGGCCGCGTCGCGGTTGGCGTAGATGCCAGCGTGGGGCTGGGGGTGGGGGTTGCGGTGGCAGTGGGCGCAGGTGTTTGCGTGGGTGTGGCTGTCGCGTTCGGGTCCGGGGTGGGCGTGGCGAGGTCCGCGGTCGTCAGGTCGAGCATAGGATAGTCGCGACAAAGCGCCTTGAATTGCCAGCCCTGCGCGGTGAGCGTCTTCAGGAT
>DIAV01000163.1:10545-15306 GCA_002415895.1 Anaerolineales bacterium UBA5069
ATCACATGCGCGGCGATTTCGTCGGCGGCATGGCCATTCCAATCCTGCGGGTCCATGTTCCACTTCACCACGCTGTAGCCCAACTGTTCAGCGTAATCCACGACGTTGTAGTCAATGGCGCCGTAGGGCGGGCGCAGACACATGGAGTTGCCCTCGCCCAGCGCTTCGCCGGTGTCGCCCACCTCGGCGTTGAAGAATTGTTGCGAGACACCCGTCAGGTTGGCATGGTTGTAGCCGTGGTTGCCCAGGCCGTGGCCACCCGCGTGCACCTTTTCCACCATTTCGGGGTCGGCGGCTGCTTGCCGGCCCACCATGAAGAAGGTCGCGTGCGCATGGTAGTCGGCCAGCACGTCGAGCATTTGCTGCGTCCACGGCGCATACGGGCCATCGTCAAAGGTGAGGAAGATGGTGCCTGTGGGCGTGCCATCACCGGCGCCGCTGCTGGGCGCTGTGGCTGCCGGAGCTGCGCCCACGGGGACTGTGCCCGTGGGGACATTGCCACCTGGCGGGTCGTCAACGTCCACGGCAGGTGCAACAGCAGATGCTGCATGCCCGCCCAGCAACACCAGCAGCGCAACCGCCCCAAGCGCGCATTGCACCCTTGTCTTGAAGGGAATTTGAGATTTCAGGACAAATCTCCTTGCAGACGCAAGCGTGTGATGACGCAAGGTTGCTCTCCCGCGGGGAAGCAACGGGTACGCGACCGGCGCGGCCCTACAGAAGATGACGCATTGTGCGCGTTTAGGCAACGGCCGTTTGGCACGCCGGGCACATGCAGGCGTTGCGGGCCCGCCCTCGTTGGCAGCAGCCATTTGCCTATGCGCCAGCCTATCCGAAGGCAGCGTCAATGGAAAGCACCAGACCCTCGTTGGGGCCAAGGCGCAGATTGCGCAAAAAGTGCAAGTCACCCTGTTTGGCCAAAGCCGTGTCGACAAGCACGCTGGCCGCGGCGGCCACGGCGCTCAGGTTGACCACCTGGGCCTCGGCGCTGAAGTTGAGCACGACTAGAAAGCGCTGTTCGTCGCCGGCGCGCAGATAGGCAAAAACATTGTCGGCGCCGGCGTCTACAGCGCTGTACGCGCCCGCAAGCAGCGCGGGCGACTTGCTGCGCAAATCGGCAAGTACGCGATAGAACCAGAGCGGCGACTGAGGGTCACTCTCCTGCACCAGCACGTTATTTTGCGCATAGTCGTCTGCCAGGGGGAGCCAGGGGATGACGTCTGATGCGCAGAAACCGGCATTGGGTGAATCATCCCACTGCATGGGGGTGCGAACGGGGTCGCGCCCCAGTTCGGCGGCGAAGTCGGGCAGGTTCACGGCCTGCGGGTCGCGCACAAGTTCTGCAGGAATCTCCACATTGTGCATGCCGATCTCGTCGCCATAGTAGCAGGTGGGCGTACCGCGCAGTGTCAGCAGCAACATGGTCGCCACGCGTGCCTGATCCGGCCCCACGCGCGTCGCGAGGCGGATTCTATCGTGGTTGCCCAGCACCCAGTTGGGCCAGCCCCACGCGGGCAGCGAGGCCTCGTAGTCGTCCACCATCTTGCGCACACCCTGCGCGTTCCACGGTGCGCCAATCAACTGGAAGTTGAATGGCAGGTGACACTCGTCACCCACGCCCGTAGCTGCTGCGTCGCTGCCATAGTACTCGGCAAGCACGGCGTTGGGCAGGTAGGTTTCACCCATGAGTACGCGCTCTTGCCCGCCTGCGCTGAATTCGTCCAGCAGGGCCCGCATTGCGCGAATGATTGCGTGGACTTCGGGCTGATTGCCCGTGTAGATATGGTCAAGCCCGCGATGGGGTGCGCCGCCGCCCCAGCCCGCGAGGGGCGGCTCGTCGCGCAGCGCGGCATCCTTGATCATGAGCCAGATGACATCCACGCGGAAGCCGTCGATGCCCCTCTCCAGCCAAACGCGCATGTCGGCCAGCATCGCCTCGAGCACTTCGGGGTTACGGTAGTTGAGTTCGGGCTGGTGGGTGTCAAACTGATGCAGATAATACTGGCCTGTGGCGGGGTCCAGCGTCCACGCCGGGCCGCCGAAAAAGGAGAGCCAGTTGTTGGGCAGGCCGCCGTTGGGTCCGTCGCTGGGAGTCGGATCGCTCCAGATGTACCAGTCGCGCTTGGGGTTTGTGCGGCTGGCGCGGCTCTCCATAAACCAGGGGTGCTCGTCAGAGGTGTGGTTGGGGACAAGATCGAGGATGACCTTCAGGTCGCGCGCGTGCGCCTCGTTGAGCAGGCGCATAAAGTCGTCGAGCGAGCCGAAGATGGGATCAACACCTGTGTAGTCGGCCACGTCGTAGCCGAAATCGTGCATGGGTGAGGGGTTGATGGGGGACAGCCAGAGCGCATCGACATGAATACCCTTGAGGTAGTCGAGGCGCTGAAGGATGCCTGGCAGGTCGCCAATGCCGTCGCCATTGCTGTCCTGGAGCGAGCGCGGGTAAATCTGGTAGACGATGGCTTTTTGCCACCACCGCATGTTCTCTACGGGGTTCAAGGTGTGGCTCCTGGGGTGGGATGTTCAAGTGAGAAAGTTGAGCCGGCGATCTGATTGTAAACAAACAGGCGTAGTATGCCAAGTGGGGTGGTCGTGTGACAAAAGTCGTTGTACGCGAGATTTCGTTGGATTAAGGTACAATCTGGCTGTTCCCACATGCAGCCACAAAGAGTGCGCGCCGATCATGCGCGGCCATCACCCACCGCACGAATAGAGGAGAATTGCACATGAAGGGAGCTGTGTTGTGACTGAACCTGATGCGCTCGGTGGCGCGGAGGATGCGCCGGCACGGGCAAAGGCACGCGCCGGGCCGCGGCGTTTTTGGATGGTGGCGCTTGCGGCGCTGATCGGCGTTTTTGTCGGCTTGAGTTTCTATACCTTTTCGTATGCGGAGGGGCTTTCGTATTTCTCGGATGATCCCAACTCATGCATGAACTGCCATGTCATGCGCGACCAGTTTGAGTCGTGGAATCATTCCAGCCACAAGGCTGTTGCCACCTGTAACGATTGCCATACACCCCACCACAATGTCGTCGCCAAGTATACGGTCAAGGCCATTAACGGGTTTAACCACAGCCTGCACTTTACGTTGGGCACATTTCCTGACCCCATTCGCATCAAGGCCATGAACGAACGTGTGGCGCTTGAGAATTGTCGTACATGCCACGTTGACACTGTGAGCCAGATGCACGCTTCACCGGGCGGTGAGCAGGCGGATTGCGTGGCGTGTCATGGCAACGAAGGCCATCGCACGATAGAATAGCCCGACGGCCCGCACACGCGGCTGGCTGATTTTGCTGTACGAGTCGATCAAATTTCCATCCGTGCGCGTGACAATGAAGCGGTCGCACGGTTCAATCGAAGGAGTATTGCATGGCTACGGAAGAAGCACCGGCCAACGAGGGCAAAAAGGGTGGCTGGCGGTGGGGCTGGATTTACGTCGCCGTTTTTGCGGTGGTGGCAATTGGCGTGGCGGTGGTTGCCGGCTTGCTGATGAATATTGACAGCAAAAAAGAGGAAGCAGCCCAATATCCTCTGCGCATTGTGGAAGTTGCGGCGGACGAACTGGACCCGGCGGTGTGGGGGCAGAACTTCCCGCTGCAGTACGAATCCTTCATGAAGACCGAACTCAACACGGGGCAAACGCCCTATGGGGGTTCGGACCCCTACAGCAAGCTCGAGCGCTACCCCGCCATGAAGCGCCTGTGGGCAGGCTACGCGTTCAGTATTGATCACAACGAAGAACGTGGTCATTTCTACATGCTGACCGATCAGAAAGATACGCGTCGCGTAACCGAAAAGGATCAGCCGGGCGCATGCGCCAATTGCCACTCTGCCGACGCACCTGGGCTGATTGCCGAAATGGGTTGGGCCGAGTTCAACCATACCCCGTACAAGGAACTGCAGGATAGCCTGCACACGGGCACCTCCTGCGCCGATTGCCACAATCCCGACACGATGGCGCTGCGCATTACGCGCCCTGCCTTTGTCAACGCCATGGAAAAACGCGGCATTGACGTCACCCAGGCTTCGCGCCAGGAGATGCGCACCTATGTCTGTGCGCAGTGCCATGTGGAGTACTACTTCGCGGGTGACGACAAGTTGCTGACCTTCCCGTGGGAGAAGGGGCTGCGCATTGATGACATCGAAGCCTACTACAACGAGGTTGGCTTTACGGATTGGAAGCACGCTGAGACGGGTGGGGGCATGCTCAAGATGCAGCACCCCGAGTTTGAGACCTACAGCCAGGGGCTGCACGCGCAATCGGGCGTGGCCTGCGCCGATTGCCACATGCCCTATGTGCGCCAGGGTGGCGTCAAGGTCTCTGACCACTGGCTGCGCAGCCCGCTGACCAACGTGGCCGCGGCCTGCCAGACATGCCATCGCTTCTCGGAAGAGGAGCTTACGCAGCGCATCACCACCATTCAAGGGCGCACTGCCGAATTGCTGCGCCAAAGTGAAGCTGCGATCCTTGACGCGATTGACACCATTGTGGCCGCACAAGCCGCTGGTGGCACAGAGGAAGAGCTGGCCGAGGCGCTGCAGTTGCACCGCTCGGCACAAATGCGCTGGGACTTCGTTTCTTCGGAGAACAGCACAGGCTTCCATGCGCCCCAGGAGTCGGCGCGCGTGCT
This sequence comes from Anaerolineales bacterium UBA5069, assembly GCA_002415895.1. GTDB lineage: Bacteria > Chloroflexota > Anaerolineae > Caldilineales > Caldilineaceae > UBA5069. The sequence continues at coordinate 15,180 of DIAV01000163.1, forward strand.
GGCCGATTCGCTTGACATGGCGCGCCAGGCGCAGTTGAAGGCGCAGGCGGTGTTGCTCCAGCACGGCGGCGAGCTGGTGATGGCCAGCGCCGACTAAGTGCTTCGTCTTGCAAGAAGGCGTGTATGA
>DIAV01000163.1:15372-28703 GCA_002415895.1 Anaerolineales bacterium UBA5069
GGGCTGGAAGCCCCCCGCTACGATTCCAGTAAGCACTTGCAAGATGCAGCACTAAGCTGGGCGGAATTTACACTGTGCCCAAACAAAGCGAGGCTTCCAATTCTGGAAGCCTCGCTTTGTTTGGGCGAACCAGCTCAACGCGCAAAGGTGAGGCTACTCGCCGCGTGCGCGAATGTACGCTGTAACGTCCCCGTTGTGGATGATATCGTCCATGGTAAAGTAGGCCCAGGGGCCGGCCTGGTTGGCCCACAACACCGCACTTTCCATCCCCTCAAAGCGATCGCCACTGCTTCCCCAGGATAGAACAATGGGCACCCAGAGCGTCAAGGCATCAGCGGCGCTGCCCTGGTAGCGCAGGGCCTCCATGTACGTAATCAGCCCCGTTGCGGCATCAAAACGCACCACCAGTGTCTGTGTTTCATCACCAAAAGGAACGCGCAGGAGGGCGCTCTGGTCGTCAATGGGCTCCCAGCGCACGCGTGGATCAGTCACGAGCAGCGATGGGAAACTCACAGCCTCCGCCCAGAGCGCGAGATTTGCGCCCTGATTGGACTTTGGCTCGTTTTCCTCCTTGCCCAGCAGCGCATTGGCGAAGAAGCTTGCACCATCAATATAGCCCTCATCCACCGCCATCACGGGCAGGCCAAACCAGGTAATCTCGATGTAGTGGCGGTAGCTCTCACCGACTTCGTGAATGAAGCGCGTGCGCGCCGGCAGGTGCCACGGTCCGGCGGGGCGAATGCGCGCATGGCCCGTCATGACGACAGAGGTATAGACAGGCACATTGTCGCCATAGACCGTGCGAAAGAAACGATCCACCGGCGCGGGCAGCCCAGCAGGCAGCGGTACAGTCGCGACAGCGCCGGCCTGCACAGGGGGCGCGCCCAACGCCCGCGGCGGCATCTGGAAGCCCAGCCAAAGAATGAAGATGAGTGCAACCAATACGCCAACAATCCACGCCATAACGCGCATATCCTTGCCCTTCTTGCAATGAAGATCGGCACTGTTTGCCGATTGTGCATTGAGTGTAACGCAGTGCGCGCATTGCGGCACCTATCCTTGGTGACAGTTCGCCCATCCGCCCAGCCCGTTTGGCCTGATTGGCGCATTGCTTGCATACTGAGACACCAACGCAATTCCGAACACCTATGGACAACCAAATGACAACGCGCAAACAATTCAAGATCACCTATTCCACATTGGGCAGCCCGGACCCCGAACTGCACGCGTATTTTGATGAGGCGCTGGACCATGTGCGCGGCCAGATGGGGCAAACGCACAAGATGTACATCAACGGCGCATGGGTGGAGGCAGCCGCCACTTTTGCCAAGTACAGCCCGGTGGACACATCCCTGCACATGGGCACATTTCAGGAGGGCGACGCCGCCGCCGTTGCCGCCGCCGTAGCGGCGGCCAAAGCCGCCTATCCCGCCTGGCGCGCCACGCCGTGGCAGGATCGCGTCGCCCTGCTGCGCACTGTTGCCGCGCGCATTAGCGAGCGCCTCTTTACAATGGCTGCGGTGGACACACTGGAGGTAGGCAAGAATCGCCTGGAGGCGTTGGGCGACATTGAAGAGGCGGCGGAGTTTATACGTGCCTATTGCGACGCAATGGAACGCAATGACGGTTTTGTCCTGGCGCAGCAGGCCGAGAGCGAGCGCCACAGCAACCGCAGTGTCCTCAAACCCTACGGCGTGTGGGCGGTGATTGCGCCCTTCAATTTTCCCATGGCGCTGGCAGGCGGCCCTACGGGCGCGGCGCTGGTGACGGGCAACACAGTGGTGCTCAAACCCGCCGAGGATGCGCCCTGGACGCCCACCCTGCTTGCGCAGGTGATAGCCGAAGTCTTCGCGGAGGCGGGTGTGCCGGCAGGCGTCTTCAATATGGTGACAGGCGGCAAGGAGACAGGCCGCGCGCTCGTGGAGCACGCCGATGTGGCCGGTATCACCTTCACCGGTTCCTATAAGGTGGGTATGGAGATTTATCGCGAGGCGGCCACTGGCCCACACGCGCGCCCTGTGCTTGCCGAGATGGGCGGCAAGAATGCTGCCATCGTGACGCGCAACGCCGACCTGGACAAGGCCGTGCAGGGCGTGGTGCGCTCGGCCTTTGGCTTGCAGGGGCAGAAGTGTTCGGCCTGTTCGCGCGTCTTTGTGGATGAGAGCCTGCACGCCACCTTTGTGGACCGGCTGGTGGCTGCCACAGAGGCTGTGCGCGTGGGCGACCCGACGCGCGCCGATGTGTGGATGGGGCCACTGAGCACGCAGCGCGCCTACAGCAACTATCAGGCGGCGGTGCAGGATCTCGCCGCGCACGGTGATTTGCGCACGGGCGGCGCGCTGCTGGAGAACACAGGCTATTACGTGGCGCCCACAGTGGTGGACAACCTGCCCGCTGACCATGCCATCTGGCGGCAGGAGCTCTTTCTGCCCATTGTGTGCGTTGCGCCCGTTGCCAACCTGGACGAGGCGCTGGCGCGCGCAAACGATGTGCCCTTTGGGCTCACCGCAGGCATTTACAGCGAGGATGACGCCGAGGTTGAGCAGTTCTTTGAGACGATCGAGGCGGGCGTTGTTTATGCCAACCGCGAGAGCGGTGCGACCACAGGCGCGTGGCCCGGCTACCAGCCTTTTGGCGGCTGGAAGGGATCCAGCACAACGGGGCGCGGCTCGGGCGGTGCGCACTACCTGCAGCAGTACATGCGCGAGCAGAGCCAGACGGTGGTGAGGTAGGAACGGCAAAATAGATGATGGATGATTGACAAGTGGGCGTGCTCTCGCAATGGAGAGCACGCCCACTTGTCAATCATCCATGATCTATTTTGCTTTTCCTGCTACACCGCAAACATCTGCTCCCGCTCTGCGCCCACGGAGACGTAATCCACCTTGACGCCCGCCAGCTCGGCGAGGCGGTGGATGTAGGCGCGCGCAGGCTTGGGGAGGTCATCCCACGCGCGGCAATCTGCCGTAGAGACACCCCAGCCGGGCCATTCCTCGAGCACGGGCGAGGCATTGGCGAGCACAGGCGTGTCGGGCATGGAATCCTTGACTACCGTGCCATTCTCCAGGCGGTAGCCTACGCAAATCTTGATGCTGTCGAATTTGTCCAGCACGTCAAGCTTGGTAATCGCCAGCCCTGTCATGCCGTTAAGCCACGCGGCGTAGCCAATCGCCACACCATCAAACCAGCCACAGCGGCGCGGGCGGCCCGTGGTTGCGCCAAATTCGCTGCCCACCTCGCGCAGCTTCTCGCCGTCCTCGTCAAAGAGTTCTACGGGGAAGGGACCATCGCCCACGGCTGTGCTGTAGGCCTTGACAACGCCGATCACGCGGTCGAGCGCGCGCGCGGGCAGGCCCGCGCCTGCGGTTGCATAGGATGCGGTGGGGTTGCTGCTTGTCACATAGGGGTAGATGCCCCAGTCGAGGTCGCGCATGACGCCCAGTTGCCCCTCAAGCAGGATCGCGCGGCCCTGCTCCACGGCGGCGCGCGTCATGGGTACAGTGTCAATGATGCGGCTGCCGAGGGCACGGGCGTACTCCTGACAGAGCACAGTGAGTTCCTCGGCATTGACCGGCTCGCCCCCCAACACGTCAATCTTGCGGTTTACCGTGCGCAGGGCGTTCTCCAGGCGGCTCTTGAGCCATGCCGGCTGGAGCAAGTCGCCCATGCGCAGACCGGAGCGTGTGGCCTTGTCGGCATAGGCCGGGCCAATGCCGCGCTTGGTGGTGCCGATTGTGTCCTTGCCGCGTGCCGCCTCTTCCAGTTCATCCAGCGTACGGTGATAGGGCATGAGCATTTGCGCACGCGTGCTGATCCACAGATTGTCGAGCGACACATTGGCCGCCGCTAAGCTTTCCATTTCATTGAGAAGCGCCTGCGGGTTGACAACGCAGCCCGAGCCAATGACATTCTCGGTGACCGGGTTAAAGATGCCGCTGGGGATCAGGTGCAACGCATGTTTGCCATATTGGTTGATGACGGTATGGCCTGCGTTGTCTCCGCCCTGAAAGCGAATGACGACATCTGCCTCCTGTGCGAGGAAGTCGATAATGCGCCCCTTGCCTTCGTCGCCCCACTGTGCGCCCACCACCGCCGTAACACTCATGGAATGCCTCTCTATCGGTTGGCTTGGTTGTTCCTGCTGTTGTTACCGCCCCGGCCGCAACTGGTAGTTGGGCGCTTCCTTGGTGATTGTAATGCTGTGCGGGTGGCTCTCGAGCACGCCGGCACTGCTGATGCGCACAAAGCTGGCCTTCTCCCACAAGTCGGCAATGCTCTGCGCGCCCACATAGCCCATGCCCGAGCGTAGCCCACCCATAAGCTGGAAGACGAAATCGCGCAGTTGCCCCTTATAGGGCACCTGCCCTTCAATCCCCTCGGGCACGGCCTTGCCGCTGATGTCCGGTGTCGATTCGGACTGCGCGCTCTGGTAGCGATCGCTGGCGCGGCCCTTCATGGCGCCCAGGCTACCCATGCCGCGATACTCCTTGAAGGAGCGCCCTTCGCGAATGACCACCTCGCCGGGTGATTCGTGCATGCCCGCGAGCAGGCTGCCCAGCATGACAGCCGATGCGCCCGCGGCCATGGCTTTGGTGATGTCACCACTAAAGCGAATGCCGCCGTCGCCAATGATGGGCACGCCAAGCGCGCGTCCGGCGGCGGCGCACTCGCTGATGGCCGTTAACTGGGGCATGCCTGCGCCGCTGACAATGCGCGTGGTGCAAATGGAGCCTGCGCCCACACCCACCTTAACAACGCTGGCCCCCGCATCCACCAGGGCGCGTACGCCCTCACCCGTTACGACATTGCCCGCCAGAATGGGGATGTCGGGGTGGCGTTTGCGCAGCGCACGCAGCGTCTCCACCACGTTCTTGCTGTGGCCGTGCGCCGTGTCAATCGCAATGGCATCGGCGCCCGCGGCAATGACGGCATCGGCGCGCACCAGCCCTTGCTCGCCTACGCCGACTGCGGCCGCGACGAGCAGCCGCCCGCGCTCATCTTTGGCGGAGCTGGGATAATCCTGCTTCTTGAGGATGTCCTTGTAGGTAATCAATCCCTTGAGGTGGAAGGTCTCATCCACAAGGGGCAGCTTTTCAATGCGGTGGAAGTGCAAAATCTCCTGCGCCTCGGCCAGGGTGGTGCCGATCTTGGCAGTGACAAGCCCTTTGGTCGTCATGTAATCGGAGACGGGGCGGCGATCGTCCGTGGCAAAACGCACGTCGCGGTTGGTGAGAATGCCCACCAGTCGGCCCGAATCGTCGGTAATCGGCACGCCGCTGATCTTGTAGCGCGCCATGAGCGCCTCAGCGGCGGCCAGCGTGGCATCCGGACGCAGCGTGATTGGGTCTACAATCATGCCGCTCTCGCTGCGCTTGACCTTGTTCACCTCTTCGGCCTGATCGACAATGTCGAGGTTGCGGTGAATGACGCCCAGGCCGCCTTGGCGCGCCAGCGCAATTGCCAGTTCGCTCTCGGTGACGGTATCCATGGCCGCACTGAGAACGGGGATGTAGAGTTGGAGGCGCTCGTGCAGCTTGATGCTGATATCCACTTCGGAAGGCAGCATCTCGGTGTAGCCGGGGACGAGGAGCACATCGTCAAAGGTGATCGCGTCGCGATCAAAACGCGCTGCGGCCGCCGCTGCATTGGCGCCGTTGGTTGAGCGCTGCTGCTGCGACGAAAGATCCTGCTCGGGTGCGAAATCCGGTACCAGTCTTTTGCTCACAGCGGGGCTCCTCTCCAGCGGGCGGCCACAGCGGGCGGGCGCGCCGCACAATCACGCGTAGTGCAGCTCTATTGTAACACGACAGACACGACGCTTTGCGCCTGTACGCAAGTTGCCGGGCCACGCAGGCACAGGCAAGCCGCTATTTGAAGCGGCGGGCCAATTCGGCCTCGACATCTGCCCACGCCAGGTCGCGCAGCGCCAGCAGCACCATCGCGTGGTAGACCCAATCGGCCATTTCGTAGATGATGCGGTCGTCGGTTTCGCCCTTGGCGGCCACAATGACTTCGATGGCCTCTTCGCCGATTTTCTTGCAAATTTCGTTCTCGCCCATGGCCAGCAGGCGCGCAGTATAGGAGCTTTCGGGGCTGCTTTGTTTGCGCGCGGCAATTGTGGCAAAGAGGGTTTCGAGTGTCGAAGACATAGGGTTACCTGGTGATTTCCTGATGAGGCGTATGCTGGCGATAAAAGCAGGAGATGGCCCCGGTGTGGCAGGCGGGACCGGCGGCATCGACGAGCAGGAGCAGCGTGTCACCGTCGCAATCCACCTGAATGGAGCGCACGCGCTGCACGTTGCCGCTGCTTTCACCCTTGTGCCAGAAGCTGGCGCGGCTGCGGCTCCAGAATACGGTTTCGCCGCACGCCAGGGTGCGCTGCAGGCTTTCGACGTTCATCCATGCCATCATGAGGACGCGGCCAGAAGTGGCATCCTGCACAATGGCGGGTACGAGGCCCTGTTCGTTCCAGGTAATTGCTTCGACAAGCGTGCCGGTGGAAACATTCTGATCTGCGGGAACAGTCATTGGGCCATACCTGCGCTGAAGAGTGGCAAATGGTGAACTGCGCCATTCAGGCTATGGATTTTACAACGTCCGGGCGTAACTACGTGCATTGCGGGTCAGTCGCGGCGCAGAAACAACGCCGGGGGCAACCACCCTTTTTACAGGCGGCGCCCCCGGCGTTGAAGAACGATTCAGTTGGTTACGACTTGACTCTGCGTGGCGAACGCTTGGGCTGCGCTGGTCAGGACGGCGGCATAACGCGTGCGCAAACGCCTAGCGCAACGTGGTGAGGCTGGCCGCCTGCTGCAGAATCTTGTCTTCCATGACCTCTTCGGGTCGTGCGCCCACAATTGCCGCAACCATCTCCACAGGCAGCGCGGCAAGCTGACCGTAGGTGAGCACACCTGCTGCCTTGAGCTTGCGCTCCCACGACAGGCCGATGCCCGAAATCTGCGTGAAGTCGTCGCCACCGAAGATCTGCGTGGCTGCACGTTGTTCGCGAGCGGCGGCGGCCTGCGCTGCGGCCTCGGCGGCACGTGCCGCGTCGGCGTCGGCCGCGGCGACGAGATCACCGATCTCCAGCCCGCCAGCCGGTGTGGCAGGCGCCGGCGGCGCCTCAGGCAGGGAGAAATCGAATGCCGGCGTTGGCGCAGCAGGCGCCGGTGCGCTGACGGGCGCGGCGGGCGCGACGGGCGCGACGGGCGCAGTCACAGGGCGGGATGCCGCAACGGGCGCGGTTGGCGCAGGCTGCGGTGTGTGCACAGGCGTTGGCACAATGACACGCCCGGGGCTGCTCAGGTCCTGCGCCTTGCGGCTGCGGTACTTGGCAAACCAGGGGCTCAGGAACGCGCCTACGCCGGGTGCAACGGGCAGCACCAGGGCCAAACCCCACATGCCGCCAATCAGTGCGCCGAGAATCATGAAGATGGCGGCCACGAGCAGTGCGCCGAGCGCTGTCTCCATAACGGGGCGCCGCTCAGGCGACTGATAGTTGAGAAAGTTCTTGCCGGGCGCATTGCCGCCTGCCAGCCGGTTGCCCACTGCACGCGCAACCACAGTGAAACCGATTGCACCCAGCGCAAATGAAGCGACGCCAGGGATGACGGAGAGCACGGCAAAGCAGAACGCGCGCGAGAGCAGGAAGGTTGCCAGCCACAGCGCACCCATGACGACAATGCCTGTGGCAAAGCTGCGTGTTGAGTTGGCGCGCAATTCGTCGGTGGCTTGCGCAATCGTCTGCGGCCGGAGTGTAATGACAAGCAGCGCACCCAACGTGAGCATGATGGTCAGGAAGCCCGCAAGCAACAAGCGCAGGAAGGTCTTGACAATCCACGGCGTGCCGCTGTTGTTCTGGAAATCCGGTGCATTGGGTGCAGCAGGTGCATTGGGCGCGGCGGGTGCGCTGAATTGCGTTGTGTCCAGGCCGAGGATGCCGCCGGCTGCCCCTACCTTGGGGCCACGCACAACTTCGCCGCCCACGCGCGCACCATCATTGCGGTCAATGTCGCCGGAGAGCACGCTGACGTCGCCACCAATGGAGGCGGCATTGCCCAGTGAAACATCGCCACTGAGCACCGAGAGGCTGCCTTCGACGCGGCCCTCAATGTCTACATCGCCCGCCCAGGCTGTAATGTCGCCTGTTACGACGGCGCCTGCGTCCACACGCACATCGCCCGCGTAGACAACCAGCCCGCCATTGATTCGTCCGCCCGATTGTACGTGGGCGTCGCCCTTGTAGACGACGGCGTCACCGTCGACAGCCTCGCCCGCCTTGACGGTCAGGCCATCAAAATAGGATTGACTGCCAAGTTGCACGGGGCCGGGCTGGGCCATGAGATTGGATACGAGGATGCGATCGGGCAATACCGGTGCATCAGGTGCGCTGGGCGCGTTGCTTTGTGCCCAGGTGGTGCTAGCCCCGAATACGATGCGCAGAGTAAAGATGAGTGCCAGCGCAATCACGATAAAACGCAAGAGCTTGTGCGCGGAATGGGCCCGACTGCGGCCACGTGTTGAACGGTTGTTGTGCGGTTGCTGCTTCATGACACAGTCTCCTCAATTGTAGTCCGGCGCAGGAACCACAGCCACGTGCTCAGCATGACGGCCGCGCCCGTCATGTAGATGAGTGCCATGGCCAATGTGCGTGGTTCGCCCACCGTTGCGCTCCACGACGATCGCAGGGCGCGCATCCAAATCATGGCAGCCGAGGGGTAGTAGACGAGTTCCCGCACGAACCCGTTCATCCACTGCGACTGATTCGACACGACAATCCAGCCGACGAAGAGCAGGACGGCGACGGCAAGCAGCCAGCCAATGATGGCTGCCGCGCCGATGAGGGCGCGCCGGCGCGAGCGCTCGCGCTGCTCGCGTACAACCAGTCGCTGCTCGAAGCGCACCACAAAACCTGCGGCGGGCTCGGCGCGTACGACGGTCGTCAGCAGGCCTTCAAGCTTCTGCCACTGCTGCCACGTTGCACGCAGCCCTGCATCCTCTTTCATCAGTTCCTCCAGGCGCTCCGTCTCCCGGGCGTCCAACAGCCCATCCAGCGCCATCGACATCAATGCAAATGCTTCTTCATGAGCGTCCGCGACTTCGGGCAAGAGCAGCGCACTCGCTTGCTCGCCTTGCGTCACAGTCTGCGAGGGATTTCTGTCGCTCATCCGTTACCTCATTTCCTGCTCAACTCGATGCCAGGTGGAGCCTGACGCTGTACTCTCAATGCACGCAGTCGCCTCATGCGCGTGTGCTGCCTCTAGAAGCCGGACATTGCCGACGCAGCGAGCCGTGTCGATTCGAGCGACTGGCCGGCCTTGCGCCCTGCATGTTGTGTTGTGCGGCCGCCGCCCGAGGGGGGCGTGCTGGTTGCCACCTGGCGCGCAGCCAACAGATCCGCCATGCGCTGGCGCGCCCTGAAGAGGCGACTTTTGACTGCCGGTACTGTTATTTCCAGCGTGGCGGCAATCTCTTCGTAACTCAGGTCTTCCCAATAGCGCAGCACCAATGGCGTGCGATAGTCGGGCTCCAGTTGATCCATGAGCGCCTGTACTTCGCGCATGTGCTCACTGCGCAGCGCCATGTCGTCAGGGTCCGGCTCGCTGCCTTCGAGATTCTGCAACACGGGGTTGTCATCAATGGACACCTGCACTGTGCGCCGCTTGCGCAGCTTGTCAATGCAGTAGTGGTTTGCAATGGAAAAGACCCATGTGCTGAACTTGTGCGCTGCGTCATATTGGCTCAGACGACTCCAAGCGCGCAGAAAGGTTTCCTGCGCAGCATCTTCCGCCTCCTGGGGATTGCCCAGCATGCGGTAGGTCAGGTTGTACACTGGCCGCGCATAAGCCTCAACCAGAAGGCTGAACGCATGCCGATCGCCATTTTGCGCCGCCTGCAACCAGGCGGTTTCCTGAACAATGGTTTCCACGAGTGCCACGTTGTTCTTTCCCTCCATGCCGACCGCCCGACGCTGTCAAACGGAGCGGTGCGACGCCCTCACACAGCAATACGCACCGCGGTATGAAAAGTTTCGCGCCAATCGGAGTGTGCGGCCACTATACTTTGATATATCCCAATGGGGTAGATGCAGATTTGGGAAACCGTTCTGCCCCACGTGGCAGCCGCGCGGCTGTCATTCTGCGTTGTGCGCACGCGCAGCGCAACATCTGCGTACACGCTCGGCTTTGGGCTATAATGGGCCGATACGTTGCGCTATGCCGCCGCCATCTGCGCACACCCGTGCGGCGAAGATAAAGAAAGATGACTTGTATGCGACAAATCTACCCGTTTTCGGCCCTTGTTGGGCAAGAGCGCATGAAGCGAGCGCTCATCCTGAACGCCATCAATCCGCAGATTGGCGGTGTGTTGATCCGCGGCGAGCGCGGCACGGCCAAATCAACGGCGGCGCGTGCGCTGGCGGCGCTGCTGCCGCCCCTGGACGTGGTTGAGTTCTGCCGCTTCAACTGCGACCCCAATCGCCCCGACCTCTTCTGCGATGAGTGCCGCGACCGCTATGAACTCTCCGGCGCATTGCCCACAGCCGCCATCAGCACTCCATTTGTGGACCTGCCTGTGAGCGCCACGGAAGACCGCGTTGTGGGCACGCTGGACATTGAAAAGGCCATCCAGAAGGGCGAACGCCACTTTGAGCCGGGCGTACTCGCTGCGGCCAATCGTGGCGTGCTCTATGTGGATGAGGTCAACCTGCTGGATGACCACGTGGTGGACCTGCTGCTGGACAGCGCGGCGATGGGCGTCAATGTTGTCGAGCGCGAAGGCATCTCCTTCCAGCATCCCGCCCGCTTTGTGCTGGTGGGTTCCATGAATCCTGAAGAGGGCGACCTGCGCCCGCAACTGCTTGATCGCTTTGCGCACGCTGTGGACGTTGTGGGGCTTACCAATCCGGGCGACCGCGTGGAGATTCTGCGCCGCCGCATCAACTTTGAGCAGAGCCCCGACGTTTTTGCAGATACCTACGAAGGCGCGGAGGAAGCCGAGTGCGACCGCATTATCATGGCGCGCCAGCTTTACCCGCTTGTGAAGTATACGGACAAGGACCTCTATACCATTGCCACGCTGACGGCCTCCTTCCGCGTGGACGGCCACCGTGCCGACATTGTCATTCTGCGCACGGCGCGCGCCCAGGCCGCCTATGATGGCCGCACAGAGATTACCGACAAGGATATTCTGCTGGCCGCCGAATTGGCGCTGCCCCACCGCATGAAGAAGCAGCCCTTCCAGGATTCGGTGCTCAACCCCGAACAATTGCAAACCAACATGCGCCAGGCACGCGCCGAGGCCGAGAAGAATGTGCCCGACGATGCAGAGCAGGAAAGCGAAGGGGCTGGGAGCACCGACGAAAAAAAAGCAGCGAGGGCGATGAGCAAGAACTGAGCGAATCGCCGGAGGGGGGCGAGGGCGGCGTGGCCGAACCCGATGCCTCCCCCCAGCAAAGCTCATCGCCCGCAGATGATAAAGGCGCACGCAAGCCCGTGAAGGTGGGTGACACCTTCGAGGCCAAGCGGCTCGATACACCTCTGGACAAGATGACGCGCGAGCGCGCCGGCAAGCGCTCGTACACGCGCACCGATCGCAAGCGGGGGCGCTATATCAAGGCACGTCCTGCGGGCAGCGATCCGCAGGATATCGCGTTTGATGCCACGCTGCGCGCCGCTGCCCCCTATCAGGCGCAGCGGCTGGCCGACGCCACCAATGACCTTGCGCTGCAGCTACGCCGCAATGACTTGCAGCGTAAGGTGCGTGTGCGCCGCACGGGCAACCTGATCCTCTTCGTGGTGGACGCTTCGTGGTCCATGGCCGCCAGCGAACGCATGGAGGCGACCAAGGGGGCCATCTTCAGCCTGCTGCTGGATGCCTACCAGCGGCGCGATCAGGTGGGGCTGATTGTCTTCCAGCGCGACAAGGCGCGGCTGGTGCTGCCACCCACCTCCAGCGTGGAACTGGCGCAAAAGGCGCTGCGCGACCTGCCCGTGGGCGGCAAGACGCCCCTGAGCGGTGGCCTTTTCCTCGCCTGGCAGGTGCTGGAGGCGGCCAAGCGGCGCGATGGCGAAATCCGCCCGCTCATGATTGTGCTCACCGACGGTGCGGGCAATGTCAGCATGACGGGCATGCCTGCGCAGGAGGAAGCCAATCGCATTGCCGAGCTCTTTGAGCAGCACAGTATGCGCTCGATTGTGATCAACATGGAACACGCCGCGTTTGACCGCGGCCTGGCGCAGAAGCTGGCCGAGGCGCTGGGTGGCACCTGCTATAATCTGCCCGAATTGCGCGCCGACACGCTGCTCCACACTGTGAAGCGGGAAATTGATGTGTAAGCAGCAATGCAGGCAAAGTGAGTCCACAGATCAGGGCGGAAACAGCAGGGATTACAGCGGCTATCCGTCGTTATCCCTGCTGTTTCCGCCCTGATCTGTGGACTCACTTTGCCTGCATTCCAGTTCAAATAGATCGATACCCATGCCATCTGCAATCCATGATTCAAGTACGTTGATTCCCTTCTGCAAAGAACTTGCGGCAGCCAGCAGCGCGATTATCCGCCGCTACTACCGCACGGCCTATGCGGTGGACACCAAGCACGACGAATCGCCCGTGACCATTGCCGACCGCGAGGCTGAGCTGGCCATGCGCGCCCTGATTATGGCGCGTTTCCCCGGTCATGGCATTCTGGGCGAGGAATTCGGCCTGCACCAGCCCGACGCGCCGTACCGCTGGGTGCTGGATCCCATTGATGGCACCAAGAACTTCATTAGCCACTCCTATCTCTTTGGCACGCTGATTGCGCTGCTCTACGAGGGGAAGCCGATTCTGGGGGTCATCCATCACCCCATGACGGGCGATCTGCTGATTGGCGACGGGGCAACAACCTGGCTCAATGACGAACCGGTGCGGGTGCGCCCCTGCGCGCGCATTGAGGACGCGCTGCTGCTAACCTCCAGCCCCACGGCCGTTAACGGCTATCAGAATGTGGCGGCGTATGAGGCCATCACGCGCAGGGTGCTGCGTTACCGCACGTGGGGCGATTGCCACGGCTATTTCCTTGTGGCAACGGGGGGCGCCGACATTATGGCCGACCCTGTGATGTCGCCGTGGGACCTGCTGGCGCTTGTCCCCATTATTGAAGGCGCGGGCGGGCGCATTACGGACTGGCAGGGGAACGATGCTGCATCAGGCCAAAGCACAGTTGCCACCGCCGGTACGATTCACGACGAGTTGATTCGCGCGCTGAACCCGTAGCCCAAAGGGAATACATCACCCCATAACCCGGAGTGACCAATGAAAGCCCAGGACCGCTTCCTTCCCGACTGGTTCGC
>DIAV01000079.1 GCA_002415895.1 Anaerolineales bacterium UBA5069
AGATGTGTATAAGAGACCCATGCCGCACGCAATCGCGAATGCTCGTTACAACCACAGCCTGCGCGTGCGCCCGCAGCGCCTGGCGCTGCTGGTCGCCTGCGCCTGTTATGCCCTGCTTGCGGCCGGCCATGCCCGCGCCCAGGTGACGCCTGCAGCGACGCCAACGCCCAGCACCTCGGCAACGGCCACCGCTACAGCGATCACGCAACCCATCACGCTCGTCAATCCCCTCGACGGGCTGCTAAATCCCCTCACCACCGCACCCGCGCCCGAGTACACCACCAGCTTTGCCGAGGTGGAATGCCCATTTGTTGTGCCCTGGAACCAGGAGATGATCTGTGGCGAACTCGAGGTGCCCGAGAATCGCGCCAATGCCGACAGCGAGCGCATCAGCCTCTTTATCACCATCCTCAAAAGCCTGGGACGACCGGAGCTTGATCCGATTCTGGTGCTGCCCGATGGCCCCGGCGCTGAGGGAACGAGCCAGCGCCAACTCTTCTACAGCGCCATAAGCGCTCCCTTCCGCAGCAATCGCGACATCATCCTGTTCGATCCGCGCGGTGCAGGTTATTCCACTCCTTCGCTCAACTGCCCCGAAGTGGACGATGCCGCGCCCGACAGTCTTGCACTGCTGGAGGCCTACCACGCCTGCTACACACGCCTGCTGGACGCAGGGCGCGACCTCAGCGCCTATACCTCGTCCGCACAGGTCGCCGACATCACCGACCTGGCGCAAACGCTCGGCATTGGCACGCTCAACATCTACGCCACAGGCTACGGCACACGCGTAGCCGCGCTGCTGGCCGACAGACACCCCAATCTGGTGCGCAGCATGGTGCTGGATGGCGTACTGCCGGTGTCGGCCAACGCACTGCTCGAGCAACCGCTCAATCTCTATGCAGCTATTCAGCGCGTGGCACAGGATTGCACAGCAACACCCGCCTGCAACGCTGCCTATCCTGCGCTGGAAGCGCGCCTGCTTGAGGTCATTGATCGCTTCAATGCCACACCTGCGCCCATGGGCTACGGCAGCGGCGGCGACATCCTGGCGCTGCTTGTCGCGCAGATGGCACAGGGCGGCAGCGTGATCCCTGCAATTGTCACGGCGCTCTTTGACGAAGACTTTGCCACCGCCTGCGCCGTGCTGCCGCCGACGCGCGGCTGTGGCGCGCCTGGCGGCGCTGCCGTCTCCGTGACAAGCGAGCGCGCCGCACCACAAACAAGCGCATGGCGCAATCATTTGCCCAATGCAGACGACCCNNTGCTTGCCGAGGCGCCACTGCCCACAACAGATCGGGTGAGCGAGGGGTTGGCAGCCACCCTCCTGTGCGCGGAGGATGCGCCATTCTTCACACGCGCCGACCTGCAGCGCGTTGCCGCGCGCATTCCCGGCCAGTTTGGCACACTGCCCGTGGCGCATGCGGCTAGCGTCAACGCCATTTGCACCTTCTGGCAGATGCCGCCGCTGCCGCTCTCCGAGAAGCTCTTGCAGCCCATTCTTGCGCCGGTGCTTCTGGTTAACGGCACGCATGATGTGCAAACGCCACCCACATGGGCGCGCCGCGCCGCATCCGCCATGGAGCAGGGGCGCGTGCAGCTCTTCCCTGGCGCCGGCCACGCGCTGCTGGCCGGTGGTGATACCTGTCTCCCCGCCATGATGCAGCTTTTCTACGCCAATCCGGCCGCGCGCGAACAGGCCGCCTGCGCCGATGCGCTGACGCTGGATTTTCTTTTGCCCAGCGATGAACCGTTGCCGTAGCGGTGCACCCGCACACACACCACAGAAATCAGGTTCTGCAATGATTGAACATGTTGTTGGCGTTGACCTGGGCGGCACCCAGATTCGCGCAGTGCTTGCCGACCGCAAGGGCACTGTCATCGCACGCGACCAGCGCATGACGGAAGCCGACGAAGGCCCTGCTGCCGTGATTGCCCGTGTCATCGATTCAATCCGCACAGTGACGGGCGATGCGAACGTCGCGGCGATTGGCATTGGTGCGCCCGGCCCCATTGATCCCCACCGCGGCATTGTCCTAATGGGGCCGAACCTGCCCGGGTGGAAGCATGTCGATCTGCGCAACGCCCTCTACGAACCCTTTGGCGTGCCCGTCTTCGTGGGCAATGATGCCAACCTTGCCGCGCTGGCTGAACACCGCTACGGCGCCGGCCGCGGTGTAGACCACATGATCTACATCACACAAAGCACAGGCATTGGCATGGGTATTATTGTGGATGGCCACATGCTTGTGGGCGCACAGGGGCTGGCCGCCGAAGCCGGCCACATGACGATTGATCTGTCGCAGGATAACCCCGCACAGGGTGTGGTGGGCACCCTCGAAGGATTGGCCGCCGGCCCCGACCTGGCTGCCCGCGCCCAGCGCCGCTTGCGCGCGGGCGCGCAGAGCCTCGCCGTTGCACTGGCAGGCGGCAATATCGACAATGTTTCGCCGCGCGAGTTGGGCGACGCCGCCGCGCAGGGTGATGCGTTTGCCCTCGCCCAATTCGAGGAGACCGGGCGCTATCTGGGCGTGGGCATCACCAACCTGCTGCACACCTTCAACCCGCAGCGAATTGTGATTGGCGGCAGCGTGTGGATGCATTGCCGCCCCTACATGGAAGAGAGCCTGTGGAAGACAATTCGCGACAGGGCGCAGTCGCAGGAATATTGGCAATGGCTCGACATTGTGACTGCGGAACTGGGCAGCGACGTAGGGTTGCTGGGGGCCGTGGCGCTCGCCGTTACGGGTGACAAGGGCGGGTGAACAGGGTTGCGGGTCGATGAGTTGGCGATTCGTCGCGCCGCGGATTGCGTAACGGCGGCTTATTGCTGCATCTCACAAATGCGCGGCGATCGTAGCGGGGGGCTTCCAGCCCTCCGGCTTTTGTGCTGCGCAGCCTGGCGGCCCAGGCCACAGCGCCGGCGCGACGCTTCACGTCGTGCCTGTCTCTTATACACATCT
>DIAV01000092.1 GCA_002415895.1 Anaerolineales bacterium UBA5069
GGATGCAGCGACGCCCGTGATTGCCGTGGCCAGCCACGACACCGCCTCTGCTGTGGCTGCCGTGCCCGGGCTGGACGCCAACAGTCTCTACATCAGCAGCGGCACGTGGAGCCTGACCGGGGCCGAAATTCCGCAGCCCATTCTGACGGATGAGGCGCTGCGCTACGGTTTCACCAACGAAGGCGGCGTGGCGGGCACCATTCGCTTCCTGCAGAATTTTACGGGGTTGTGGCTGTTACAGGCGTGCCAACAGCAGTGGCAGCGCGAGAACAAGCACTTTACCTGGGAGCAGCTCATGGCCGAGGCCGAACGCGCACCCGCCTTTGGCTGTCTGGTGGACCCCGATGATCATGCCTTCTTCGCGCCCGGCGACATGGTGCAGGCCATTCGCGCCTATGCTGCGGCCAGCGGCCAGCGTGTGCCCGAGACCGCGGGCGAGGTGACACGCTGCTGTCTGGAGAGCCTGGCGCTCAATACGCGCTGGGGCGTGGAGGTGGTGGAGCGGGTGACGGGGCGCGGCCCCGGCACGCTGGGCGGCTCCTATACGGCGATTCGCATTGTGGGCGGCGGCTGCCAGAACCGGCTGCTGGCGCAGTGGACGGCCGACGCCTCTACCCGCCTGGTTGTCACCGGCCCTGTGGAGGCGACGGCGCTGGGCAATGTGATGATGCAGGCCATTGCTACGGGCCACCTGGGCAGCATTGCCGAGGGGCGCGCCGCGATTGGCGCCTCCATCGCGCAGGAGCACTTTGATCCCCACCCCAGCGCCGGCTGGGATGATGCGTACGGCAGGTTCGTGGCCATCAAGGGCGTATAAGTAGAGTGAGAATCAAAGCGAGGCTTCCGCTTTTGGAAGCCTTGCTTTGATCTTGCAGGCACCGGCTCTTTGCGCGTTGCCTGCAAGATCCGCATTCCCCGATTTTCCCCATCTTTCCCTGCTTTACAATTAAACCAGTCATAATTGTCCTGTTGCTGTGCACAATAGTCTCTACGCGGGCGCACATTGTGTACTATGCTTGTTCCAACACGAGCCCAACCACTGCCAATTGAATCCCTTTGCTTTGCATCAATCACGCACTGCGCATTCCACGCACTGCGCTTGTACGCTGTGACTGCGCCACACAGAACGGCGCATACCGCCCTTCTCGGTGATTGTCTGCAGAGAGCCCAGCATGGATCGCTGCTCGAACACGCCACGTTCCACTCAGGCTCGCCCGCCGCTCCTGCTCATGGAGCCGGACCATGCCACTCGCCAGCTATATGCACGTGAGCTGGCGCGCTACTGGGATGTGTTGCAGGCGCAGAATGTGGATGAAGCGCAGCAACACTTTACCAGCCAGACGCCGGTTGCGGTTGTCCTTGAACCCTGGCAGGCAGGCGGCGCGGGCATGGCGGCGGCCTGGGCATTTCTGCAGCAAGGCGCAGCGCTGCTGGTTGGCGCTGATGCCCGGACCGAAGGCGCAGCGCCCACAAGGCGCATTCCGTTTGTGGTGTGCAGCGTACTCGACGAGCGCGCAACGGCCTATGCCATGGGTGCGGCGCTCTATCTACTCAAGCCCTTTTCCCCACAGCAGTTGGTGATCGAATTGCAGCGCCTCCTGGATGCCACGGCGGCGCCGCTGAACAAGGAGCAAATCGGATGAGTGTAAGTGCGCAGGCTGCCCCTCTCAAAACCCAAAACGCACGACGACGCCCCTTTCTCAACGGGGAGGCGATCACGGCCTTGTTCTTCATTCTGCCCAGCATGATTGGCTTTATTGCCTTTTATGCCGTGCCGGCTGTACGCGGCCTCATGATCAGCTTCACCAACTGGGACCTGCTGCGCGACCCCAAGTACATCGGCTTCCAGAATTATACGAACCTCATTCAGGATGCCGAGTTCCTCAATGCGCTCAAGGTCACTGTCTACTACGTTGTGCTCAACATTCCGCTGCAAACGCTGCTGGCGCTTGTGATTGCCGTCATGATGCACCGGCTTACGCAGAGCATGCTCATTCGCTCCATCATCATTCTGCCCTGGCTCATGCCGCCTGTAGTGGTGGGTTTGCTCTGGCTGTGGCTGCTGGACCCGGCGCTGGGCGTCATCAATTCATGGATTACAGGCATGGGGCTGCCCATGATCCCCTTCCTCAACCTGCCTAAATTCGCCATGCCTTCCATTGCCATGATCAACATCTGGCAGTATGTGGGCTATACGGCGCTGCTCATCTTTGCGGGCTTGCAGTCCATCCCAGGCTCTGTGTACGAGGCCGCGTCGATTGACGGCGCCTCCGAATCGAGAATGTTTTGGCGCATTACCGTGCCGCTGCTCCGCCCGGTGCTCGTTTTTGTGGTGGTGACGTCGGTGATTGGCTCCTTCCAGATTTTCGATACGATTGCCATTACCACCAAGGGCGGCCCTGTCAACGCCACCAAGGTGATCAACTGGCTCATCTACGGCACGGCCTTTGAGCGCTTCAAGATGGGTTATGCAACGGCCATCTCGGTTGTGCTCTTCCTCATCCTGGTGGTGGTCAGCATTATTCAAATGCGCCTCTCGCGCGCAAATGAGTCTGACATGTAGCCGGTGCGTTGGGTGTGGCTGCACGAGCAGCCCGCAGTGAATACGGATCTCCATGATTGTTGCATTCCAGCAAAGGTGACCAAACCATGACCCATGCAGCATCCACAGCGCCCACCGGCATTGTCAAAGAACCTGGCCGCAGATTTCCCTGGGGCAAGCTCCTTGCCTGGGTCGGCATGATTGTGCTCCTGGTTGTTACGCTCTTTCCCTTCTACTGGATGTTGCGCACGGCGCTCACCATGCCCGGCTCGGTTTTCAAGGACACCACTTCATTGCTGCCCCCTGATCCCACCACGATCAACTTCATGCGCGTGCTGGGGCTGGTGGATGCAGAGACGAGCATTGCGCTGGGTGGATCGGGGCAATCCATCAATTTTCTGCTCTCCATGCGCAACTCGCTGATTGTATCTGTGCTGATTGTGCTCGGGCAGGTGACCTTCTGCGCCATGGCCGCCTATGCCTTTGCACGCCTCAAGTTTCCCTTTCGCGACCAGATCTTCTTCCTCTATATTTCGGCGCTCATGGTGCCGGGCATTGTCACATTAATTCCGAACTTCATCCTCATGCGCCAGTTGGATTGGCTCAATACCTTTCAGGGTGTGGTTGCGCCCTACTTCCTGATGACGCCTTTCGCCGTCTTCTTCCTGCGCCAATTCTTCCTGGGCATTAACCGCGAGGTGGAAGAGGCGGCGCGCATTGACGGCGCGAGCATTGCGCAGTCGTTTGTGCGTGTGGTGGTGCCCATTACCATGCCCGCGCTCACAACCATGGCGATTGTGACGCTGATCAACTCATGGAATAACTACTTGTGGCCGCTGATTGTGGGCAAAGACGAGAGCGTGCGCGTGCTGACTGTGGCACTGGGCATTTTCCGCTCGCAAACACCCCAGGGCGCGCCCGACTGGACGGGGCTTATGGCTGGCACAACGCTGGCGATTATCCCCACCTTTGTTCTCTTCCTGCTGCTTGCGCCCAAGGTGCTGGATTCTACACATCT
>DIAV01000086.1:0-621 GCA_002415895.1 Anaerolineales bacterium UBA5069
GAAATGCACGCCCCAGCTGCCAATCCAGCAACCAACGCGCCTACCTTCTCTGCCCACTATCGCTGCTTTCGCGGCTGCCCGGGCGAGTATTCCGTCTACGAGGTAATGTATACCTGCCCCACCTGCGGCGGGCTGCTTGAGGTGCACCACGACATTTCTGCGCTGCAGGCCGCGCACACGGGTGCAGAATGGCGGCGGCTGATTGACAGCCGTGTCGGCTCCACAACGTGGCCCTATGGCAGCGGCGTGTGGGGCATGCGCGAGTGGGTGCTGCCCACGCTGCATGATGACAACGTGGTGAGCATGTACGAAGGCAACACCAACCTCTACTGGGCCGAGCGCCTGGGCAAGCAGATCGGCGTGCCCGATCTCTGGGTCAAGCTCTGCGGCAACAGCCACACCGGCTCCTTCAAGGACCTGGGCATGACTGTGCTCGTCAGCGCCGTCAAGCAAATGATGGCGAACGGCAGCCCTGTGAAGGCGGTGGCGTGCGCTTCCACGGGCGACACCAGCGCGGCGCTGGCCTCCTATGCGGCCGCGGCGGGCATTCCCGCAGTGATCTTCCTGCCTGCGGGCAAGGTGAGCACGGCGCAGTTGATCCAGCCTGTCGCCAACGGCGCG
>DIAV01000086.1:769-3954 GCA_002415895.1 Anaerolineales bacterium UBA5069
TGTCGCCAACGGCGCGCATGTGCTTGCGCTGGAAACCGACTTCGACGGCTGCATGCGCATTGTGCGCGAAGTGACGCGCGACAACAGTCTCTACCTTGCCAACTCCATGAACAGCCTGCGCATTGAGGGGCAGAAGACCGTTGCGATTGAGATTCTGCGCCAGTTTGATTGGGAAGTGCCCGACTGGATCATCATTCCCGTGGGCAACCTGGGCAACATCAGCGCGCTCTACAAGGGGCTCAAGCTGCTGCGCGACCTGGGGCTCATCGACAAGATACCCCGCCTCGTCGCCGCGCAGGCGGGCAAAGCCAACCCCTTCTATCTGAGCTACCTCAAGGGCTTCAGCGACAAGGTTTCCATCAGCGCGCAGAGCACGCTGGCCTCGGCCATTCAAATTGGCGATCCCGTCTCCTACGAAAAGGCCGTGCAGGCCGTTGTGGAGAGCAACGGCATTGTTGAGGAAGC
The DNA here is from genome assembly GCA_002415895.1 of Anaerolineales bacterium UBA5069. Taxonomy (GTDB): domain Bacteria; phylum Chloroflexota; class Anaerolineae; order Caldilineales; family Caldilineaceae; genus UBA5069. Next base: position 1,235 of record DIAV01000086.1, read on the forward strand.
CACCGAGCACGAAATGGCCGAAGCCGCCGCGCGCGCCGATCTCACAGGCATGTACACCTGCCCGCACACGGGTGTGGCGCTGGCCGCGCTCTTCAAACTGGTCAACCGCGGCATAATCAGATCAACCGACCGTGTGGTTGTCATCAGCACGGCGCACGGCCTCAAATTCACATCATTCAAGGTGGGCTACCACGAGGGCACGCTGGCCGAAGTGGAAAGCCAGTTCGCCAACCCGCCCGTCTACCTGCCCGCCGACGCCAACGCCGTGCGCGATGTCATTGCGCAGAGGCTTGGATAGAGTAAGGCGGGAGTAGGGAGAGGGGAGTGGGGAGTCGACACCCGACACCCGACACCCGACACCCGACACCCGACACCCGACACCCGACACCCGACACCCAATGCTTGATTACGGCCCCACCCACTTCTCCCAGGGACGCATGGACTTCGCCTGGGAAGAACTGAGCGACAGCGAACGCGCCCAGGCCTACGCCGATTGGGAGGCGGGCCGCGGCTTGCTTGGGGGCGACCCCCGCTACCGCCCCAACTCCCACCTGCTGCCGCCGTGGGGGCTGGAACAGCCCTTCTTCCGCGCGCTTGCGCTGGATGATGCGCGCGCAACCAATGGCGCGCGCCTGCGCGCAATGATAGCCGGCAACGCGCCGGTTGAAGTGGAAATCGGCTTTGGGCGCGGCGATTTTCTGCTGGACCGTGCCGCGCGCGCGTCCGGCACCCTCTTCCTCGGCTACGAGACAAAGACCAAGGCCACGCGTCTGGCGCTGGCACGTGTGGCGCGCTTTGAGTTGCAAAACCTCTGGCTCAGCGATGACGACGCGCGCTTCAGCCTGCCGCGCGTTTTACCCGCCGCGCGCGTCGCGGCAGTACACATCCTCTTCCCCGACCCGTGGTGGAAGAGCGAGCATCGCATCAAGCGCCTCTTCTCGCCCCCCTTTGTGGACCTGCTGGCGCGCGCCCTGCGCCCCGGCGGCCTGCTCCACTTCAAGAGCGATGTGGAGGAATACAGCGCGTTGGTGCGCTATCTGGTGGAGCAGCAGCCCGCTTTTGCACCCCATGATCCCGCACTGGCCGAGCGGATCGGCCCCTATGCGCCCACGCACCGCGAGCAGTGGTGCGCGCGCAACGGCAAGGGTGTGTGGGGGCTTTACTTCGCACGCAGGTCGTAATCGAGGGTTGCCATTTTGCGGTGCTTCGTTATGAATCGTGCCACGCGTCGCGTTTCATACCGCGGCATCAGAACAATGAGCATGGATGGCATCCAGATCACCCCGGGAAAGGCCTGCCTCATGATCTCCACAACAAAGCGCCTACGCAAGTTTTTCAATACCATGTTGCTCGTTCTGCTCCTGCTGCCCGCCGCACCGCTCCTGGCGCAAGCGCCGGTGGGCGATGCGACCGCAACGCGCGGCGCCAACCTGCGCGCCGGGCCGGGCACGACCTTCGCAATTGTGGGCGGTGCTGCGGCCGGTCAGTCGCTTGCCATCGTTGCCCAGAATGCTGATGGCACATGGTACAAACTGGCTGACGATTCGTGGATTTTTGCGCAACTCGTGAACAACGCACCGGAGGTGCCCGTCGTAACAAGCGCAAGCACGACCCCTGCGGTCACCGCACCTGTCGCTTCCGCTGCGCCTGTCGCGCCGGGAGCGCCGGGAGGTAGCGCTACGCTTGCGGCCAATTCGACAACGGATTGGCCCGGCGGCAAGGAGCACAACTTCTGGGCCTATCTCTACAGCGACGGACGCAACAACTTCAATTGGCGGGACATGCGTCAGGAGAACCCCGACCGTTGCTTCACAGATACGGCGAACCTGGGCCTTGAAATTTGCGCCGACTCCATCAAGGCCGACAAACGCGGGGACGTTGCAGTGCAGTGGAAGGCGAGCAAGGGGGGCAGCTATCGCTTTGAGTGGGACTCGGCTTCACTCAAGTTCTACAAGCACACCGAACTGATAGGCATTGTGGACGCCGGTGTTGAGCTACCATACGCCGCCACCGTGCGTGATGTGATCGAGTGGGAGCAATTCTTCTGGGTGGCTGTCGACAGCACGCCCTATCACATTCGCATCTTCAGGCTCGATGATACGGCAGTGCCTGCGCCAGTGGCAGCCGCGCCAATCGCGGCGATTGCCACCTTCGGCCCCGGCACGCAGCTTGTGGGACGTGATATTGCACCGGGCACCTATCGCGCGCCCGGCGGCAATCTCTGTTACTGGGAGCGGCTGCGCGGCTTTGGCGGTACAGTGGGCGACATCATAGCGAATGAACTGAGCTTCGGCCCCCAAATTGTGACAATCTCCGCAACCGACCGCGGCTTTGATTCGACGCGCTGTGGCACGTGGACCCTCGACCTAACGCCCATTACATCCAGTCCGAATGCTCCCTTTGGCGATGGCTTCTACTTTGTAGGCAAGGATGTCGCGCCCGGCATGTGGCAGTCTAGCGGTGACGACGGAACATGCTATTGGGCGACACTCTCTGGTTTTTCAGGTGAGTTCCGCGACCTGCACGCAAACGACCTCCTGAGCGGCAGCACGATTGTGACGTTGCGCGCAGAAGACACTGGTTTCCAAACACAGCGCTGCGGCACGTGGACAAAGATCGAGTAACCGGCGGTATTCGACTGCGGCCCGCTGATCGAAATCGATCGCTCAATGGTGCATTCGGCAGGTATGCGAAGCATTGCGTAGCGGCGGTGCAAGCCG
>DIAV01000176.1:0-4920 GCA_002415895.1 Anaerolineales bacterium UBA5069
CAGTGCTCGCGGCAGTCGTCCACCACGCCACCCTGGTAGGTATGCACATACTCCTCGTACAGAAACTGCTTCTTCACGCCTGCGGAAATGTGCTCCCACGGCAGCACCTCATCCTCACGGCGCGGGCGGCGCGCATACCAGTCCATGTCCAGCCCCAAAGCGGCAAAGGCGCTCTGCCATGCGCCAAAGTTGAAGTGCTCGCCCCACCCCTCCATCTTGGCGCCGTTGCGCCACGCCATTTCGATGACATCGCCCATGCGGCGGTCGCCACGCGTCAGAAAAGCCTCCACCAGCGTCTCTGTGGGGCTGTTCCACGAGAAGTAGATGCCCGGCCCGCGCAGTTCCTTTTGGAGCAGCGCAATCTGCGCGCGAATGACCGCTTCGCTCTCCATCGGCACCCACTGGAAGGGGGTTTGCGGCTTGGGCACAAGCGTGCTCACGCCAATACGCACGGTGGCCTTCTTGCCCAGCACGCGCCGCCCTACAGCCAGCACCTCTTTGGACAAGTCGGCAATGGCTTGCACATCCTCGAGGGTCTGCGTGGGGTGGCCAATCATGAAATACATCTTGATTGTGGTCCAGCCGCGTTTGTAGACCTCCTCGGCGGTTTGCAGCAGATCGGCCGAGGCGATGGGCTTGTTGATCACATCGCGCAGGCGATCGGTGGCGGCCTCGGGAGCAAAGGTAAAGCCCGAACGCCGCCGCCCCTTCTCCAGCATCTCCATAAGCTCGATGCTGAAGGACTCTATGCGCAGGCTGGGCAGCCCAATGCTCAGGCGCTGATCGCCGTGGCGCGCCATTGTGCGGCGCACGAGATCCTCCACGTAGCTGTAATCGCTGCTGCTGAGGCTGAGGAAGCTGACTTCCTCAAAGCCGCACTGCTCAATCATGGCCTCAACCGCGGCCAGCACCTCTTCGGCGGGGCGCTCGCGCACAGGACGGAAGATCATCCCCGCCTGGCAAAAGCGGCAGCCGCGCGTGCAGCCGCGCATGATCTCAATGGCCGCGCGGTTATGCACAACATCAATGTACGGGACAATGAAGTTGGTCACGGGCGGTGGCAGCACAGTGACCACACGCTTGAGCACCTCGGCAGGCGCAACCGCGTGGTTGGGGCGCACGGAGGCCGTCGTGCCATCGGCAGCGTACGCCACATCGTAGAGTGCGGGCACATAGACGCCGCGCACCTGTGCCAGCCGCACCCACAGCGCGTAGCGCGCCGAATCAACGCCGGCGGGTGCATCGTCTGCAAACGCAGCGCCTGCGTCGCGCGCCGCACGCCATTCGGCGTACGCCGCAATCACATCAAAGATGACCTCTTCGCCCTCGCCAATCACCATCGCGTCGAAGAAAGGACTCATGGGTTCAGGGTTATAGCAGCCTGAACCACCGGCAATGACCAATGGGTGTGCGGCGCTGCGCTCCACGGCGCGCAGCGGCAGGCGTGCCACATCAAGCATGGTGAGCACATTGGTATACAACTGTTCATAGGGCAGGCTGAAGCCGACAATGTCGAATTGCTCAACGGGGTGGCGCGTCTCGAGGCCGTAGAGGGGGATGCCGTCGCGCCGCATGGCGCTCTCGAAGTCGGGCCAGGGGCAGTACGCACGCTCGGCCAGCATTTGGGGGCGTTTGTTGATCAAATCATAGAGGATGGCAAGGCCCAGGTTGCTGCCGCCCAGCTCATAAATATCGGGGAAGAGAAGCGCAACCCTGGTCTTGATTGCAGGGTCGTTCCAGTCCTTGACAATGCTGTTCAGCTCGCCGCCCGTGTAGCGAGCGGGCTGTTCCACCTGGTGCAGCACCCGGTTGAGGGCGCGCGTGATTTCTTTGGGCGTGTGCAGAGCCATGCATACTCCTTATCCTTCGAGTTGTCCGGCAGCGGTTACCGGGTGGGGCTGGAACCCACAAGCAGGGTTGGGAGTATAGCACAAATGGGGTAAACGCGATCGAAGCGAGGCTTCGTAAATCGGAAGCCTCGCTTCGCATTGAGACTGCGCTTGTTGACGCCACGCACTCGATTGTGCGGCAGGACAACTTGCTTGATGCCAACGGTCGCGATTCAACATGACGGCATTGGTTTGCCAGCGCGCAACTGCACGCTGCGTGCGCTTGCCGGCGGCCTACTGCAGCAAAGCGAAACGATCCACGAGCACTTCACCAATTTGCGAGCCGGGGACCAACTCATAGACCCATGCGTCGCCCATGATGAAATGGCTGCAGCCCGGGACCAGCATTGTGTGGCAAACACGCACACCGCTCACCTGCGCGGCCTGGAAGGGCTGTGCCGCCTCATAGTCAGGCGGCGTGCGTCCAGCGGCAGCCAGCCACGCGTCCAGTGAGGCGGCGCCGCTGGTTGGGAAGACGCGAATTTGAAGGTCCGGCAATTCGAGCTCGGCCACGTCACTTGCTGCCAGCGTGGGATTCATGATCGAAAAACCGGCAACGGGAACTGGGATCAGCTGATTCAGCGCACCTGCGGCAACTTCGGAAAAGACGTACTCTCCTGGATAGACGATCTCAAACCCATAGTTCGTGCTGGCGTATGACATCACCTCTCCAGAGAGGACTGCGGCAGATGGCGGCGCCTCTGCGGGGCTGTCGTTGGCCCCTGCGCCTGGATCCGCGCTTCCCGCTGCGCCTCCGGCCGCGCCGGCAGGCGCGCTGCTTACGGTGCCATCACTTGTCACGACGCCTGCATCCACAGGCGGCGTTATTGCGTCGCTTGTGGTCACAGACATGGCGTTTTCGCCCAGAGTCGCGCTCAACGCCTGCGTCTCCGTCATGGCAGCGCTGCCGACCTCGGCAGCGGTTTGTGCGGGCGCAGCAGCGTCTTCACTGGAGGCAGCAGCTGCTGCCACTGGCGCTACTGGCAAAGGGGTCATTGTCGGCAGCGCTTCGTCAGCCGCCGGCGCCCCCGAGGAACAGGCAGCGAGCAGAACGAGACACAACAAACCGACGGCAATCAACCTGTGCATGTACATAGGCAACGCGCTCCCTTCTGCAGAATGCCGTGCCTATACACAGGGTGTGCAAGGCGCATAGAACGTGGGTCTACCTGGAACCGGGACGTTGCGCAGGGCGCAATTGTTCCAGGTAGACCCCTATTCTTAGCAACCGCGCACGTCGCAGAGTGGTCGGAAGTTCGTATTCGTGAACCGTGCGCCGTAGATATTGGGCACGCCCACGAAGCCGCCGGAGTTCACACTTGTCACATAGCCCGATACGCGTCCGGGCCAGTAGCCGTCAGTGCCATACGCCGTTGGAGAAGCCAGCGTGCGGTGGTCGAACCACGGCCCACCGCTAATGCCGCCTCCCCAGTTGCAGCCCATGCCGCGCACGTTGGTGGAATAGTTGAAGGTCTCGGCCGAGCAAAGGCGCAGGTATGCCCCTGCCCAGGAGAGCAATGTGCCGCCATTGTTGCGGAGGGGATAACCCATGTTGAAAACGTGCCGCGTGTAACCGTAGTCCCACGCAGACCCGGCCCAGCCGACAGCCGTGTTAATCGTCTGATTGGCGCTGTTCCTGCCCATCGTACATACACCAATGTCAAAGGGCGCCCATGATGCGATGTTGTACGCACCTGACTTGTTGACATAGACAGTCAGAATTGTGCACGTGCTCGCAGCAAAGGATCCATACGGGGCCGAACCATTGCGGTACGCAGGCGTGAATACCCGGTTGGTATACCAGGCATTGCGGCTCGGCGTGTCATAGAGGCAGTGCGCAGCAGTCACGATGTTGTTGCCGCCCAGCACAGTTGCCGAGCAGTAGGATGTCCCCGAGGGCGTCGAAAAGGTCAGGCGGCCAACCCACTTGTGCGGATACTGAGTCTGCATTGCCGACACCCAGTTGGCAATGTAGCTTGTGTAAATCTGGCTTGTGCCGTCCACAGCATCTGGCGCAGCCGCGGCTGCTTGCGCCTCTGCCTCAAGGCCGGCTTCAAGCGCTGCTTCCTGCTCTGCAGTCAAGGCGCTCTGTGCCCAGTCGGCTGCATACGCTGCGGCGGCAACCTGATCAGCGTTCAACGCAGCCCTGCCCGGCTTTGCAAATTGAGGCGCACCCAGCGGCGCCGCCTTGGCCTCTGCAGCCATGGCAGCAGCTTCGGCAGCCGTGGGCACAGTGGCCTGCTGCATCTCCATTGCTTCGGCCGACGCGATGCGTTCACGCGTCATATACGCCAGCGCAGCTTCCTGCTCGGCGGCCGAGATCTCGATTGTTGTAACTGCGGATTCTGTGGCGCTAACACCGGAAACGACCACAGGCAGGTATGCGGTGGGGACACTGTCGCCGTTGGGATCTTGTGCATACGCGGCAGACGCATTGCCAAAACTGCAAAGAACGACAAGCACCAGAAAGACTTGCATCGTCTTGCGGAACATTGTGACACGCTCCATTCCGGGTTTGTAAGATACCCTTGGACAACTATGCAGCTGACGAGTATGCAACGTGTTGAACTGCTTCTGTTCTTCGATCGCTCCTAACCTCCTGTGGGGGACAAGGCAGCCAGTGAATACGCGGTCACGACAGAGTGCAACAGCGACTTGCATTGCACTTAATGTCACCTTACCTATATCACTCGCCAGCGCGCGTGTCAATAGGCAATTTTGTCAATTTAACACGAATTTGGGATTGAAAGGGTTGCGCAATTCACGCATGGTGATGTTAGCGTTTTGCACGACAATTACGCAAAGCAGTACAGAGCGGCATACTACAAAAAAGGCGAGGCGTCCGAATCGGGCGCCTCGCCTTTGCAGTATGCGGCAAATTGGGCGGTGTTGCGGCGTATCTGCGCCAACCCGCGCGCGTGGCTTACGCCACCTGCGCCACATATTCCATATGACCACTCTGCGCGCTCTTGAGCATTGCTTCGATGACGGCGAGGTCGCGCAGCGCTTCGCTGGGTGTGTCCAGGTGGGG
>DIAV01000176.1:5036-8134 GCA_002415895.1 Anaerolineales bacterium UBA5069
AGGAGGAAGCCGCCCTGAAATTGTCCGGAACGTCGCCACGCGGTGTGATAGTACTTGTTGGCGGGATCAACCGGCAGGTGCAATCCCCATGAGACGGTGACAGGTGCGCCAATCGCGCCATCGTGCACAAGGGCAGCCGCGTGCTGAAAAGCGCGCTCGTAGCGCCAGTTTTCTGCAACCATCCACACCCTGTCCGTGCGCTCCCAAAGCGCGATCAAATCCTGCGCCTGCGCACTGGTGGCCGCAATTGGCTTCTCGCTGACAACGTGTTTGCCCGCCGCCAGCGCCTGCTCGATGATGGCGGCCTGGGCGTCAATGGGCAATACAATATCCACCGCGTCAATTTCCGGGTTGGCAAGCAAGGCGGCCAGGTCATCGGCCACCTGCACGGGGCCAGGCAGCGTGGCGGCCAGGGCTTCGGCATTTGCGCGCGTGCGGCTCCACACAGCGGCAATGTGCGCACGGTCGCGCAGCTTGGCCCAGGCGGGCAGGTGCGCATCGCGCGCAAAAATGCCTGCGCCAATGAGCGCAACGTTCATTTGTTTGGGCGTCTTTTGCATGTGTTACACTCCAGTATTGTGTTGGATGTTGAATGGAATCATTGTGGATGTCGAGTCGGTGGGCAGCCATGCACTGTATCGGCAGACCACGCCCAAATTGAGGCATTGAACTTGAGTACAAATTCTGCAATGCAGCCGCTTCCCATCCCCTCGGAGATGCGGCGCGCGTTTCGCCATCTGTATTGGGATGTAGCGTGGTATGGCTTGCTTGCAGGGAGCACGCTCGCCTTCCTTACAGTCTACATCACGCGCCTGGGTGCAACCTCGTGGCAAATTGGCTTGCTCAACGCCGGGCCCGCGCTGGTGGGCTTGCTCTTCACCATGCCCGCGGGGCGCTGGCTGCATGGCCGGTTGATTGGGCGCGCTGTGCTGGCAAGCGCCGTTGCTTCACGCATCTTCTTTCTGCCTATGGCGCTGCTGCCGCTCCTGCTGCCGCCCGGCGCGCAAATCTGGGCCATCATTATTGTGACATTAGTGATGGCCATTCCCGGCACTGTGCTGGCCGTGGGCTTCAATGCGCTCTACGCCGCAGCGGTGCCGCCTGCGTCGCGCGGTGAGGTGGCGGGCATCCGCAACGCAGTGCTGGCTGTGGTCTATGTCGCCTCAACGCTCCTCTCGGGATTTATCCTCACACGCATGCCCCTTGATGTGGGATACCCCATTGTCTTTGCGTTGGGCTTCGTGGGCGCGGCCATGAGCACGCTGCATGTCTGGTTTCTGCGCGATGTGCGCGGCGATGAGGGTATCGATCCCGATGCAGTGCGCGCACCCCTTGGCGACCACGCACGCCCCGGCAGCATGCGCTTCATGGGCATGAGCGTACGCTCAAGCGTGGCGCTGCGCATCTTCTCGCGCACAAAGCTGGTGCTGCGCCCCGAAATCCTGCGCACGCCCTTTGGCTGGGTCATTGCGTCACTCCTGCTCTTTCACTTTGCACAGTACATCCCCATTGCGCTCTTCCCTCTGCTCTATGTCAACGAGCTGCAGTTGAGCGACCAGCAGATCAGCATTGGCACGGCACTCTTTCAAGCGCTGGTGCTGATTGGCTCGCTGCAATTGGGCTGGCTCACACGCCGCAAAGGCAACTTGTGGATCATGTACGTAGGCGTCACCGGCCTGAGCCTCTACCCCTTGATTATGGCCGGGGCGCAGGGGATGCTGCTCTACCTGGTGGCCTCGGTGGTGGGCGGCGCGGCGTGGTCGCTGGTGGGGGGTGCGCTGGCCAACTACCTGCTGGAGATGGCGCCGATCAACGACCGTCCCGCCTACCTCGCCTGGTACAACCTGGCGTTGAATGCGGGCATTCTGGGCGGCTCGCTGGCAGGGCCTGTACTGATGTATTGGGTGGGCATTCGCGAAGCATTGCTGGTGGGCTTCGCGCTGCGCCTGCTGGCGGCGATCTCCATTTGGCTGGCAGGGCGCCATGCGGTTCCGCGCCTGCGCGCCGCGGCGGGAATCGTTGTCGAGGTGACAACCAACAATTAAGGATGCACCCGTCACACATGGCAGGCCGGATTGGGCCAGGCACTCGCGCCTGCAAAGCAAGAACTACGGAACTGAGATCATGGTGGAATCAGCAAAGATCACGATGGCTATCCATCGTTTTCCGTCGTGATCCCTGCTGTACCTGCCCTGATCCCTGTTCCAGCTCATGTGCGTTGCCTGGCAGTTGCCTTCGCGTATAACCAATGTTACCGTAGACCAGACTCAATCTTTAGGTATACGCTCTTTTCACTCCACCCACCACCATCCCCGCCATGGCCGAACACGCGCCTGTCCTGATTATGGTTGCCGTCTTGCTGCCCCCCCGTTCGCTCGATGCCCTCGGGTTGCTGGTTGAAGAGCGCATTGTGCGCACGCCCTTTGGCAATGTGGGGCCGCTGGCGCTACGCCGCACCGGCAGCGGCCAGTCCCTGTGGGTGCAGCCCTACAGCGGGCTGCCCACACGCACAGACCCGCGCGCCACCATCTACGCAGCGCGGGCGCTGGGCATTCAGCGCGTGCTCACGTGGGATACAGGCGTCGCCGTCAACCATGCCTTGCCACGCGGCCAGACTGTAGTCGCAGTGGATGTCATCGACGCCACACGTCAGCAGCCCGGCACCTTCTTCAAGGCGGCGGGATTTGAGGCGCTCGTCGGCCTGGGCGAGAGCGTCGAAAGCGCCACCTTCTGCCCGGATGCCACCAACGCGCTGCACGCGCTCTTCCCCGCAGCGCCGCCCGCCGTGATTGTGGGCGTGGATGGCCCGCGCCGCGAAACGGCCGCCGAAGCGCGCGCCTACCGCGCGCTGGGCGCAGATGTGATCTGCCCCAATATCGCGCCCGAGGTCTTTCTCGCGCGCGAACTGGGCATTTGCTTTGCAGCGATTGTCACAGTGGATGCATACAGCCGCGATCAGGTGCGCGAGGCGCTCGAAGGCGAAGTGCGCAGCGGCCTCGAACATGCCATGGCGCACCTGCCCGAAGTCGCGCAGCGGCTCAGTGCACCGCGCACCTGCCACTGCGCCACCTAAATGCTGCGTCTTGCAAGTGAGATTG
>DIAV01000072.1 GCA_002415895.1 Anaerolineales bacterium UBA5069
AGATGTGTATAAGAGACAGGGTAGCCCCTGGGGCAGCTTGCCCACAATTTCCACATCGAAGCGGGCATGCAAATCGAATACAGTGCTGATCAGAATGAAAGCGCCGAGGACAATGAGCCCCGCAGGAAGCTTCCTGCTCAGGCGCGGCAGCAGGAAGAGTGTGGCCAATGCTGTGAAACCAATAGCGAAGGTGGCCCAGTTCGTATTCGGCAACTCGCGTATGACGTTGATGAACTTCTCAATCGTATTGCCCTCCACCTTGGCAACGCCGAAAAGCTTGTTCAATTGGCCTACGGCAATGAAGATTGCCAGGCCCAGCACGAAGCCATCCATCACTGGCTTGGGGAGAAACTGGGAAACGAAGCCCAATTTGGCAAATGCCGCAAGGGCAAAAAGCAGGCCAACCACAATCACAAGGGCCAGCGCGTAGTTCTGATAAACGGAAGCATCGCTGGTCTGCGCAAGCGCGGCGCCAGCCATAACGGTTGCCACGGTGGAGGCAAGCAGTGCTGCCGCGGCAGAGGTAGGACCGACGTTCAAGTGGCGCGCGGTACCAAGCAGCGCGTACACCAGCAGAGAGACAAGCAATGCATACAGGCCCGCTTGTGGCGGCATGCCTGCAATGCCCGAATAGGCCATCGCCTCCGGTGTGACGAGTCCCCAGAGGGTAAGCCCGGCGATAATATCACCGCGCAGCCACGCTCGATTATAGCGAGGAAGCCACTGCAAGATTGGGATCCAGCGCGCCAGAGCGGATGGCACGCGGTCGGATGGTGTAGCATCGGTTGACATAAAGACTCCCTATGCGGCCATCACCTGCGACCAGTCGTCGCGCATGCTGATGACCGTCCAGCCAAAGCGTTCCGCGGCTTCAAGTGATGCGCCCGATGGCTCTGCGTAGGCGGCCTCGCGTACGGCGTCATCATGGTTTACAAGGAGTTGCAGCGTTTTGCCCGGGCGGCTTTGGCAGTAGCGCAGCATCTGAATGTCGCCCATGCCGCCCACGTTGCCGCCTGCAAGAATAGGGCGGCGACCAATGTGCAATTCAATGGCCCCTGGTTTGGCGGCCTTGTCGTTGAAGGTGCGCAACGTGGGATCGATAATCAATTCGACGCCATCTTCGCGCTCCTCAAGGTGCGTCTGCCAGTCGGTGCCAATCACCTGCTCGGGCGGGATGCCGTAGAGTTCCTGCGCAATGATGCGCACAAAGTCAATTGTGCCGCCGGTGCAGATGAAGCAGATGAAGCCATGTGCAACCAGAAAATCNNGTGTGGGTGCGCGCCGCCAGTTCCACCACGAGCTTGATATCCTGCGGGATGGCAATCTGGCCGGCCAGCGCGCGCTTGAAGACCTCTTCCTCGCCGAGCGCGGGGTCGGCCGCGACCATGGCCCTGGCCCGCGTCATGATGAATACACCTTGAATGAGGGGGTGCTCGCTCCAGAGGGTGCCGTCATTGTCAAAGGTGGCAATGCGCTCGGCGGGCGGCACGTAATCTGCGCTGTCGGGGTTTGTCACCGCAGCAACAAAGTCGAGAATGGCGCGCTTCGTTGTGCCATCGCGCCACGAGGGGAGAGGATCAACTGCATGGCGTATGGAAATAGAGGGTGCGGACATGCGCAGTATATCGCTTTCGTACTTTGTCGAGTGAGCGCAGAATCTCTCTGAGGGTCATTTGGACACCATTGTATACGAGCATGGCAACCGCGTGTACAAGCTATCCATTGATTTTCCATTGATATGTGCAAATGGCTCTTCAAACACGCGCGCTTTGCGGTTATGATGCATGTGCCGGCAGCTATGCACAGCGTCCGGCCACAGCGCAGCCAAGGCGTGCAGGCGCCGTGGGCAAAGGCCAGGCGCCGCGCGTTCTGCGCTGTGGCGTGCGGGTTATGCTCTGCTGCGCGAGCGCGCAGTAATACCTGCGTGCCGACCCGATTGGCGGCGTTTCCCTGCAGATATTGTATGCACATACAATTGTCATTCGCACACTTGCGCGAACTGCACTCCTGCGTCTCTCCTTGCACTGATGCAGGCGCAGCGCATCCCTGTAACGATCACGTGACCCGTCATCCGCACCTCAATTCACATCAGGAAAGTGAGGCACACTGTGAAATTTCGCATTTCGGCGTTCGTTGCCCCGTTGGTAGCCTTCGGTATGCTCTTGCCTGTGTCGGCCATGGCTGCCCCTGCGGCCCAGGACGAAACCCCGCTCGTAACCATCACCAGCGCGCGCGCATTGCCCGATGTTGTGGGCGACCGCGATGTCTGGATGCCTGCACTCTCGCCGGACGGTGCATTCCTTGCCTATATCAATCAAAATGGCGGCAGTCGCAATCGCGACGCCCAGTTGTGTGTCTACACCTTCTCCAATGCGGGCAAGGTGTGCACGCTGCTGGACGCGGGCTTCTCTGGCTTGCCCTACGCATTGCAGTGGTCGCCCGACAGCACAACCATTGCGTTCAGCGAGAATCCCGTCGAGCTTGGCAATGAGAGCGACATCTGGGCTTACGACGTAACTGGGGCCGCGTTCCTGAACGTAACGGATGACGGCCTCACCGGCCTGTGGCGCTGGTTGGATACTGAAGATGACATCAATCTCGACTACCTGCCCATGTGGGACCAGACGGACGGATCGCTCGTCTTCTGGCGCGTCACGCCGCTGGGCGGACTCACTTATGATCTGGGCCTCTACCGGCTGGCTGATGCCGCTTCCGAGCCTGAGTTAATCCGCTCGCTTGGCGAGGCAGTACCCAACTCCGTGCCCACAATACGCACAGAGTCTTTGTCCATGGATGGCCCGTCTGCGCTGGCGGCTGATGGCAGCGCAGTTGCTGCGATTCTTTCTACACCCCAGTCGCTGGGACCCACACTCTCGAGCGTCTGGCTGATTCCGCTTGATGCGTCGGCTGATGCTGTGGAGCTGATCTCGGCTGATGACTTTGAGGCAGCAGTGCCGGCGTGGCGATCCTTTGCACCGGTGGCCACAGGCCTTTCGTGGACGGGCGATAGCGCAGGCGTAGTGGCCTTCAGTTCGGCGGGTGACGCGCGCACACCCTTTGCAGTGGTCACCTATGCCGACGTTGCCAGCGGTGAGATTGCGCCGCTGGTCGATTTCAGCGGCGTTGAGTCGAGCCAGGATTATTTCAACCTGGCCCCTGGCAGCACGCTGCCCATTCGGGCCTACTCGCCATGGACAGCCGGACTGACGCCAACAGAAGATGGCGTGCTCATGGTGAATGACCTGAGCGGCGTAACGGGTGTCTTCGCCAGCATGGTGCCGCCGGATGGCACGCTGCCCACGGTCATTGCCTCGCGCCAGAGCGTCTCCAACTTCTTGTCGAGCCGCTCGAGCCGCTCGAGCGATGGCAAGGTGCTGATTTACGGCACGCTGCTGCAGACTGAAGTGCCGTAGTCTGGGTGCATAAAATGATACCGCAGTGAAACCCACAGCCAAATCGCAACGCAAGTCGCGAAGAAGCGCAAGGGAGCGCGAAGCAACGCATAGGAAGGCCACAA
>DIAV01000269.1:0-2995 GCA_002415895.1 Anaerolineales bacterium UBA5069
CTATGCGTTGCTTTGCGCACCTTCGCCACTTTGCGTTGCGATGCTGTTTTCATGCCGGTATCACTGTAGGCAGTGTGCGCGGCGGGCAGGCGGTAGGCAAGACGGTAGGCAAATGGTCGCATATCGTTCCAATCACTTTGTGTACATTGTGGTATTGTAGTGCCCGTGTGCCGGCGCGCCGCGGCTAAAAATGCCGCGCGGCGTCCTGCCGGCACAGCGGATCAGCCCTTGCATGAATTTAACACGACACCTGTCACACCGGCCGCACGTTGCACGCACTGCGCAGCACCATGCAGCACTCTGCCCGTGCGAACACACAATGAACGCCTCGTAGAAATCAAGGAGAGAGATGCATGCGTAGATGGATGATTCTCCCTGTGCTGGTGATCGCGCTGCTGAGCAGCGTCGCCATCGCCTTCGCGCAGGATACCGGCACAACGCCGGCAGCCGGCACCGTTCCCACACTTCCTGATGTCTCTGATAATGCAGAAGCGACGGATGCAAGCATGACCGCTGCTGAAGCAACACAGGCCTACGTCACCCTCGATCTCGCCGCGGGATTCCCGCTGGACCCCTTCTTTGTCAGCGTGAATGGCGGCGGCAAGGTTGACGCATCCACACTAAGCCCCGAGTGCACGGGTATGGTGAGCAGCAATCCTGTGCTCACACTCAACTGGAGCGGCGAAACGGATTTCGCCCGCATTTTTGTCTACAGCGATCACAATCCCTCGCTGGTTGTGCAACTGCCCGACGGCTCCTATGTATGCAGCGGTGACACCAACGCGATGCTTTTTGATCCCCAGGTGCAGCTGAATGCACCGGCCACCGGCACATACAATGTCTGGGTGGGCAATCAGGACAAGATCGGGTTGATCCCGTCCGTGCTCGTTCTGACAACCAAGCAGGATGTCTCGGTCGGTGGCTTCCAGCTTTCGGGTCTGGTGCGCCGCCCGCAAATGCGTGAGCAGCTTGCCAAGGCAGTCGATACCCTCAACCTGGCCGACGCCAGCGCTGTGCAAAGCGCGATTGAAACCGCTCTGGCCAATGCCGCCAGCGCCCAGCCGCTCACTGCCGACGCCGCGTTGACGGCCACCACCACAGTGACAGGCGTACTGCCCGGCTTTGTGTGGCCCGTGTCGCCACTGTCGCCTGCGCCCGTTTGCAATGGCCTCTCCAATGCAACACCGGCGCTGGTCTTCAGCGTCGCCGAAGGCACTGAAGCGGTGCGCGTCTTTGCCGAAGCCGCCAGCGACGCAACTCTGCTGGTGATCCTGCCCGACGGCACCTTCGCCTGCGCCGATGACAGTGAAGAGGGTGCGAACAGGAACCCGGTTGTAGACCTGACAAACCCCGTTGCGGGCAACTACGGCGTGGCGGTGGGCCGCCTCTCGGCGGAAGCGCCCCTCGACGCCCAGGTTACCGTTACCACTGACACCACAAGCGCCCCTGTGCTGCTGGAGCCCATGGCCCCGGCAGGTGCATCGAACTAGGCGGCAGCGACCATGCAAATGACAAGCGAACGCACCAGCACGGAGAATGGAACAATGAAGAGAATCCTACGCACAGTCGCGCTGCTGGCGCTGCTCTGCGCCCTGCTTTTGCCTGCCATGCCTGCGCAGGCGCAAGCGGGCAACGTGTGGAACATCACCTACTGGCCCAACCTCTCACAAGGGGGCTTCTCGCCCTTCCAGGCGGCAAGCAGCCAGATTTCCTTCAACTGGGGACTTGGCTCACCCATGAGCGGCATCCCGGTTGACAACTTCACCATGCGCGCAACGAGCAGCGTTTGGTTGCAGGCGGGAACCTACACCTTCACCGCGCTCGCCGATGACGAAGTGTCGCTGATGATTGATGGCATCACGTGGATTAACACGCGCGACCAGGGGCAGAGCGGCAAGACCATCAGTGTCACGGTGCCGCTGCGCGATAGCCGCTGGTACCAGATGCAGGTTGACTACCGCGAGTTCACGCAGATGGCCTATGTCTTCGTCAACTGGAGCCTGGTGGGCGCGCCCCCTGCACCCGTGCCGCCCGTCATCACACAGCCCGAGCCGTCGGCCACCAGCGTGCAAACGCGCTTTGGCAACTACACGCCCTGCATTCAGAACAACACACACCAGGTGAACTGCTTTGTGCCGGACGGCCAGTGGGATTCGCCCAATCAGGGCTCGATTGCCATGGAAGGGCCGGTTGTGATCTGGGGCAATTGCCCGCCCAACACCGTGCGCAGTATGGTGATGTTTGTGGGCATGCCTGCACAACAGGCAGTCTGCTCGCGCACAGAGGCAGGCTGGTTCGCGCGCTAGGCAGCGTGTGCGGCTGGAATACGCAAACAGAGCGGCGCGCCTCGCAGTGAGGCGCGCCGTTTCGCTTTCAACGCGCAAGTGGGAGGCACCGCAGTGACAGCACTCTCGGTTCTCGTCGTCATGGGGGTCAGCAGCAGCGGCAAGAGCACCGTCGGCAACCTGCTGGCGCAGCGGCTGGGCTGGCGCTTTGCCGACGCCGACGCCTACCATCCCGCCGCCAACGTGCAGAAGATGGGCGCTGGCATCCCGCTAACGGATGCGGACCGCGCGCCCTGGCTCGCCACGTTGCGCCGCCTGATTGCAGTTGCGCTCAGCGAGAGGCAGCCGCTCGTGCTGGCCTGCTCAGCGCTTAAAGAAGCATACCGCGATCAACTGCGTGTGGATGCGCGCGTCGGCTTCATCTACCTGCACGGTGACGAGGCAACGCTGGCAGCGCGCGCGGCGGCGCGGCGCGACCACTTCATGCCGCCGGGCCTGCTGCAAAGCCAGTTCGCAACGCTGGAAGAGCCACACGACGCGCTCTGGGTAGGGGTGGATCAATCACCCGAGGCAATTGTAGAATCCATTGTGGATGCGCTCGCGGACACTATCCTGACCCCGCCTGACTAAAAAGCCGGTGTGCAATGCACAATTGCGCGATGTTGCGTAGCGGCAGCTGAAGTGGCGCGTCTCTGAAGTGCGCGGCGATC
>DIAV01000269.1:3069-3321 GCA_002415895.1 Anaerolineales bacterium UBA5069
GGCTTCCAGCCCTCCGTTTCAGACCCCGCATGGCACGACGTGACGCGTTGCGCCGGCGCTGTGGCCTGTGCAACCAGGCTGCGCAGCACAAGAGCCGGAGGGCTGGAAGCCCCCCGCTACGCATTGCTACTTTTCTTGCGAGATGCAGCACTTACTCAACAAAGACAAAGAGCAGATCGTTGACGTTTGTGCGTGTGGGGCCAGTGCGCAGCAGCGCATTTGCGGCGTCCAGCAGGGGATAGGCATCGTGGC
>DIAV01000269.1:3464-4132 GCA_002415895.1 Anaerolineales bacterium UBA5069
TCGCTGCCATCCGTGGCCAGCGCAATGATCGTAATCCCCTCAGCCCCCTCCAGCGCCAACGCTGCAGCCAGCGCGATCTCCTGATTGCGTCCGCCGCGTCCGTGCGTTTCACCCAGTGTCACCGTGGTTTCACCCCCCAGAATCAGGCAGGCAGGGGCCGCCAGCGGGCGCTGGTGGGCTTGCACTTCGCGCGCCAAAGCCACGGCCACGCGCGCAATTTCGCGCGCCTCCCCCTCGAGGAATGTGGTGAGGATGGCCGCATTGTAACCCTCCTGCACGGCTGCCACGCGGGCGGCTGCAGCGGCGTGCGCGTTGTCGCCCACAATGACCGTGGTGGCGCGGACAAAAGCAGCATCACCCGCCTTGGGTGTGTCGGGGAGACTGCCCTCCAATCCGGCACGCAAGTGCGCCATCACAGGCACGGGCAGGTGCGTCGCGAGAACATAGCGCTCAACCACGCCCCACGCCTGCGCCCACGTCGATGTGTCCGCCACCGTGGGGCCGGAGGCGATGACGTCCAGCGGGCTGCCCACCACATCGGAGAGCAGCAGCGTCACAAGGCGCGCCGGGGCCACCGCTTGCGCCAGCCGCCCCCCTTTGACGAGTGACAGATGTTTGCGCACCGCATTCATCTCGTTGATGGACGCACCGCTGGCCAGCAGCAGCGC
>DIAV01000257.1 GCA_002415895.1 Anaerolineales bacterium UBA5069
GTGCTGGCCGCTTGCGATGGCGTCTCCATCTGCGTGCCCACGCCCCTCAACAAGACGGGCGACCCCGATATGAGTTTCATCGTCTCGGCCACCGAGGCGATTGCGACGCATCTGCACCGCGGCATGGCGGTTGTGCTGGAAAGCACCACCTACCCCGGCACCACCACCGAGATGCTGCTGCCCCGTTTGGAAGAAAGCGGGCTGCATTGCGGCGAGGCCTTCTTCCTTGCCTTCTCGCCCGAGCGTGTGGACCCCGGCCGCACCGACTGGACGACGCGCAACACCCCCAAAGTCATCGGCGGCGTGACGCACGCATGCATGGAAGTCGTCACTGCCTTTTATGGCGAGGCGATTGATACGCTCGTGCCTGTCACATCGGCCAGCGCCGCCGAGATGGTCAAGCTCTATGAAAACACCTTCCGCTCCGTCAACATTGGCCTTGCCAACGAACTCCAGCTCATGTGTGACAAGCTGGGGCTGGATGCATGGGAAGTGCTGGGCGCAGCCGCGACCAAGCCCTTTGGCTTTATGAAGTTCACGCCCGGGCCCGGGCTGGGCGGCCACTGCATTCCCATTGATCCGCTTTATCTTTCGTGGAAGCTGCGCACCTTGCAATACACCGCACGCTTCATTGAACTGGCCAGCGAGATCAACAGCGAGATGCCGCGTTACTGGGTGCAGAAGGTGCAGGACACACTTAACGACGCTGGCAAAGCCGTCAAGGGCAGCCGCGTGCTGGTGCTGGGCGTAGCCTACAAGAAGGATGTGAGCGACATTCGCGAGTCGCCCGCGCTCGACATCATCCACTTGCTCGAGGAGAAGGGCGCGCACGTTGATTATCATGACCCGCATGTGCCCGCGTTCCACCACGAAGGTGTGGAAATGGCGGGCATTACCGATCTTGACGCAGGCTTGCGCGCCGCCGACTGCGTGGTAATCGTCACCGACCACAGCGTGTATGACTGGGCGCACGTCAAGGCGCTGGCCGTGACGGCTGTGGACACGCGCCGCGTGCTGCCCACTGTGGCCGCGCCCAAACCGCCTGTTTTGCATTAGGCGCAGGATCGCGCCGCTTGAATAAAAGGGCTGCTCTGTGGCAGCCGGAGTGAACGAAAGGTACACGGTGCCCGTGGCAGTGCAAACCGTTGACAACCCCCAGCGCACGCAGGTTCCGCAGCAGAACGACGCGCCAGACGATGATGTCATCGATCTGCGCCGCTATATTGCGGCAATTGGGCGCTGGTGGCGCGAAATCCTTCTGATTGCCGTGCTGCTGGGGATTCTGGCCGCAGCCGCAGTCTGGCTGCTGACGGCACTCGACACACCCAGCTATGCCGCCTACGCCGATGTGGCAATTGTGCGCACGGTGAGCGACGTCACCTTTGACGAGCGCTTCACCACACAGCCCGAAACCGTGGCCGCTGCCAACATTGCCGCGCGCCGCAATGCACTGCTTGCGCTGGCTGTGAGCCCTGCGCTGGCTGCGCAGGTGGCTGAAGAACTTGGCGACAGCCTGCCCGAGAGTGCCAGCAATCCGGCTGCCTTGGCGCGCACTGTGAGCGCTGCCATGGCAACCAATGGCGGTCGCGGCGACAGTGACCTGATTCGCATTACGGCGCGCTCCGCTGATCCCGAGCGCTCCGCACTTGTTGCCACCACGTGGGCGCGCGCCTATGTGGAGCAGGTCAATGGCGTCTACGGCAGCGTCCCCGATGACAGGCTGGCCTCGGTCGTAGCCCAACAGACAGCCGCCAGGGCCGATTATGATGCAGCGCAGGCCACTTATAGCGAGTACCTCAAGACGAGTTCCTACTGGGAGCTGTCCCGCCGTGTGGCCGATGCCGAGAATTCCATCAAAGCGCTCTATCAGGGGCGGCAGGATGCGCAGGTCGCCGCAATTGACGGCGTTGTGCAGGCGTATAGCTCGATTGCGCGCAATCAGGCCGACGAACAGGCGCGCAACATGACCGAACCCTATGCCGCCGAGCAGGCCGCCAAGCGCGCCTATGTGGTCGCGTCGATTGATGCGCTCTACGGCGGGCAGACAAGCGTGCTGGCCGATCAGGTGCAGAGCGACCAGGCTTTGCTCAGCAGCTATTACAGCAGCTTGGCGCAGGTTACCCGCGCGCTGGACAGCGCGCAGTCGCTGCGTGCGCTGGTGAACGCCACCACGGGAGCCGATGTCCCGGGCAGCAGCGCACTGGTGGCATCACTGCTCAAGCTGCAGGCCTTTACGCAGGCTACCGACGTCCCGCAGCCGCCGGCGCAGCAGTCCGACCTGAGCACTGGCCCCGCCTCTCTTACGGCCACGAGCGACAGTGACAACACGCCCGTCGTGGCCGTGCCCTCCACGGTGCAGACCAATCAGCCTGTTCAGGTGCAAATTGGTGCGACGCCGCTGCAGATTCAATTAAGCGATGCCGGGAGCGTGAGCCGCCAGGCGCTGCTCGATGAACTGGATGCGCTCACGGTCGTGCTGACCGAGCGGCAAACGACGCTGCAAGGCGCGATTGATGCCCTAAGCGCGCGCCTGTTGAGCGGCGATGCATATACCAATCTCTTTCCCACGGACTCCGCCGGCAGCGCGCTGGTGCAGGCGCTGCAAAATGACGCCCCGTCATTTCTCGATCAGAACGTGCTGGGCACCGGTGCTGTGACGGACACCACCGCTGCCGCGCCCGCGGGCAACGCCGCAGCCGCCGGCATGGCGCAGTTCTTCCCTGGCGCAGAATTGGCTGCCGTTGCCCAGGCGGGCAGTGCAGGGACCATTGATGTGATTGCCGCTCAGGAAGAGCAAGTGCGCTTGCTGCGTTCCCGGCTTGAGCAGGAAAATGCGCGCTTAAATGAATTGAGCAAGGCGCGCGATCTGGCGGCCACCACCTTCGAAACTGTCAGCAACAAGGTGGCCGAACTGACTGTTTCCCGTTCGGCGGCAGACAGCGAAGTGCGCTTTGCCGCGCCTGCCGTCGCGCCTGATCGCGCCGATGCCGGGCTGAACTGGAAGCTCTACGGCCTGCTGGGTGCGGCCATGGGGCTGCTGCTGGGGCTGGTGGTGGCCTTCATTGCCGAGGCCATGGGCGGCCAACCACTTCTTTCAAGTCGCAAGCAGGCCGCATAACGCTATTTGTGGCGGCAGCATGGCCTAGCGCCCGCATTGGGCACGCTCGTCCGCTTGGAGGCACGCGCATGAGAGGCATCATTCTGGCAGGGGGACACGGCACGCGGCTCTACCCGTTAACACGGGCGATGAGCAAGCAGTTGCTGCCCGTCTACGACAAGCCCATGATCTACTATCCCCTTTCCATGCTCATGCTGGCGGGGATTCGCGAGGTGCTCATCATCAGCACCCCCGAGGCGCTCCCCCTCTTTCGGGATCTGCTGGGTTCGGGCGCGCAGTGGGGCATGGAGTTCCGTTACGTGGTGCAGGATCAGCCGCGCGGCCTGGCCGAGGCCTTCTTGCTCGACCGCGCCTTTGTGGATGGCCACCCCACCTGTCTGATTCTGGGCGACAATATCTTCTATGGCCACGGCCTGCCCGCACAGTTGCGCCAGGCGGCGGCATTGCGCGATGGTGCGCTGATCTTTGCCTACCCCGTGCGCGACCCTGAACGCTACGGCGTTGTAGAGTTCGATGATAGCGGCAAAGCCATCAGCATTGAAGAGAAGCCTGTGACCCCGCGCAGCAATTTTGCCGTGCCCGGGCTCTATTTTTACGACGCCCAGGTGAGTGAGGTCGCCGCCAACCTCAAGCCATCCCCGCGCGGCGAACTGGAGATCACCGACCTCAACCGCGTCTACATGCAGCGGGGCGCGCTGCGTGTGGAGCAGCTGGGCCGCGGCACCGCCTGGCTCGATGCCGGCACGCATGAGTCGCTGCTCCAGGCCAGCATGTTTGTGCAGGCCATTCAGGATCGCCAGGGGATGACCATCTCCTGCCCGGAGGAGATTGCCTGGCGCATGGGCTTCATTGATGATGCGCAACTGGCGGCGCTCGCGCACCCCATGCGCCAGAACCAATATGGCCAGGCATTGCTCTATGCGCTCGAGCAGAAGCGCCAGTTCCCCGCCGCTATGGCTGTTGCGGAGTAAGCGAGGCATTATGCACGTATTGGTGACGGGTGGTGCGGGTTTCATCGGCAGCCATCTGACACAGGCCTTGCTTGCGCGCGGCGACAGTGTGGCTGTGCTCGACAACCTGAGCACCGGCTCGTTTGAGAACATCAAACGTTTTCGCGACGATGCACGCTTCACCTTTGCCATTGACGACATCAACAACACGTTGGTGCTGGATCGCCTTGCCAGCCAGGCCGATGCCATTGTGCACCTGGCGGCGGCTGTGGGCGTGCAGTTGGTGGTGGAGCGTCCCACGGAAACGATTGAGACCAATGTGCTGGGCACCCATGCGGTGCTGGGCGCGGCGCGCCGTTATCGCTGCCGCACGTTGTTGGCAAGCACCAGCGAAGTCTATGGCAAGGGTGTCAAGATTCCCTTTGCCGAAGAGGACGACCTGCTGCTGGGCCCGTCCAGCCGCAGCCGCTGGAGCTATGCGGCCTCCAAGCTGCTCGACGAATTCCTGGGCCTGGCAGCGCACCGCGAATTTGGGCTTCCCGTAACGATTCTGCGCTTCTTTAACACCGTGGGCCCCGGCCAAACCGGCCGCTATGGCATGGTGGTCCCCCGCTTTGTGCGCGCGGCGCTGGCCGGCAAGCCGATCCCCGTCTTTGGCGATGGCGAGCAGAGCCGCTGCTTCTGCCACGTGGGCGACACGGTGCGCGCGCTGGTGGCGCTCATGGATCAGCCCGAGCAGACGGCAGGCGAGATCTTCAACATTGGCAGCGGCGAAGAGGTGACGATTAACGCGCTGGCGCAGGACGTTGTGGCGCTGACAGGCTCCGCAGCAGGTATCCAGCATATTCCCTACAGCCAGGCCTATGCGCCCGGCTTTGAGGACATGCGCCGGCGTGTGCCCGACACGACCAAGCTCCATCATGTAACGGGCTGGCAGCCGCAGCACCGGCTGGACCGTATCCTTGCGGATGTGCTGGCGTGGGAGCAGGCGCATGCCGACACCCATCCGGCACAGGAAGAACTGCTGCCTGCATGAGCGCCTATTCCGAAGTGCAGAATACGCTGCGCGCCGCGCCGCGCACATGGCTGGTAACGGGTGTTGCCGGTTTCATCGGCTCGCACCTGCTGGAGACGCTGCTGGGGCTGGGCCAGCAGGTGGTGGGGCTGGACAACTTTGCCACAGGCCACGCGCACAATCT
>DIAV01000169.1:0-5820 GCA_002415895.1 Anaerolineales bacterium UBA5069
CGGTGACCTCATTGACCTCGGCGTCAATACGGAGACCATCACCAAGCGCGGCGCATTCTACTCCTATGGCGACCTGCGCCTGGGGCAGGGTCGCGAGGCGGCAAAGGCCTTCCTCGACCAGAACCCTGAGCTTTCGGCCGAGATCGATTCCGTGATTCGCGCCGCAGTAGGCTTTGTGACGGACCTTGCCGTCGAGGCAGTTGAGGGCGCCGAGTTGGGCGACGATACGTCGGATGAGGCGCTGGCGGCAGGTGAAGCAGCGGGCATTGGTCTTTTTGATGCAGCAGACCGGATGGAGCGTGTCGCCTGACGGGGGCCAGGCCGCACCTCCATGGCAGTCCCACTACCGTCGTAGCAAGTGTTTGAGCGCTTAACCAGGCAGGATTGCAGTTAAAGTAAATGCAAGGGGGGCCGACAGCGTGGTCGGCCCCCCTTGCTTTTTGTGTGCGCCCAAACCTTTGCCCGCGCCAAAGCGACATGCTAGAATGGCGCGCGATACCAACCGCCACGTCCATGCGATTCCTACTGGTGCTATTACGGCTGCCTTGACTCCCACCCCCCTTGCGAACAGCAACGCATTGCCCACAGGCGCAACGCAGGCCAACGCGTTGCCGTGGGACGTTGCCGTGATCATTCTCAACTACAATACAGCATCATTGCTCGCCGCTTGCCTCCAATCCTTGTCCGCGGCGCAAGGCGTGCGCCTTGGCATTTGCGTGGTGGACAACGCCAGCAGCGACGGCAGCGTGGATATGGTGCAAAGTGCGTTTCCACAGGTGCATTTGATTGCCAACCGCGCCAACGTGGGCTACAGCGCCGGCAACAACGCGGCGCTGCGCTGGTTTGGTTACATGGATGCCCGCCGGCCTGCCGACACACTGCCGCGCTACGCGTTGCTGCTCAACCCCGACACAATCGTGCCACCCACGGCCATCGCGGACATGGTTGCGTTCATGGACGCAGAGCCACAGATCGGCGCATCGGGGCCACGTCTGCGCCGCCCCGATGGCTCGCTCGACCGTGCCTGCCGCCGCAGTTTCCCTACCCCCGAAGTCAGCTTCTACCGCATGGTGGGGTTCAGCCGCCTCTTTCCGCGCAGCCGGCGCTTCAATGCCTATAATCTTGAGTACCTGCCCGAGGACGCAACCCATCCCGTGGATTCGGTGGTGGGCGCGTATATGCAGGTGCGGCGCGAGGCGATCCAACAGGCAGGGCTGCTAGACGAACGCTTCTTCATGTATGGCGAGGATCTCGATTGGGCCAAGCGCATCAAGGATGCCGGATGGCAGGTCTGGTACAATGGCAAGGTGCAGGTTACCCACGTCAAGGAAGCCGCGAGCAGCCAAAGCGCCAAGGCGCGGATTGACTTCTATGAGGCGATGTGGCTATTCTACGCGAAACACTATCGTGCCCGCACCAATGTGCTGCTTGATTGGATGATCCTGCTGGGGATTGTGGGCAAAGGCAGCGCCGATGTGGGCCGCCATTTGTGGCGCTACTGCCACCGCAGCATGCGCGGAACAGGCAGCGAGCCGATCCAACTCGATGCACGCGCGCCGCAGAACAAGCAGTTGTAACGTCGCCTACCGCGACTTCGTCAGCGGCATATGGCGCGGCGCACGATTCAGCAAACGGAACGATGTGAGCGCAAGCAAGGTACGCTCCAACACAAAACGCACGCCGACCTCGCGGCCAGGTACAACTGCGAGCGGGGCTGCGCGTGCCCAAACGGTAACGCCCAGTGCGCTGGCCGCCGAAGAGACAATGGACGATTTCCTGCTGCGCAGCGGTCATCGGCCGGGCCGTCTAAAGCGCACACAAGCCATCTTCATGGTGGTGCTCTTCGTTCTTGATGTCGCCACTGTGCTTTTCTCGTACTACATCGGCTGGCTGATTGCGCGCACCAACCCGCAGAATGTCATTGGTCCCTTCCTTGAATTTTGGCCGCTGCCTGCCGTTCATGTGTCCGTGCTGCTGCTCACGTTCTTCTCGCGCCGCATGTATCAGCGGCGGCGGCCGGTGAGCCATCTCGACGAATTCCTCAAAATCGCGCTGTACAACAGCTTTGCCACGCTCACGACCGTTGCGCTGCTCACCCTTTTCCTGCCTGATTTTCGCTATCACCGCCAAATTGTCATCATTGCCTGGGCTGTCACAATTGTGCTGCTCACCGCTGTGCGCACAATTCACGCGCAAGTACAGTGGGCTGTGCAGGCGCGCGGTGTGGGTGACGACCGTGTGCTGATTGTGGGCGCGGGCGACATTGGCCAACTCTTGCTCAACCGCATTCAGCAGAACCCCAAATTGGGCTTTCAGATTGTGGGCGTGGTGGACAACGCCCGCATTGAGCGCCGGCAGTGGGGGCTGGATGCGCCGCTGCTGGGCACCCTTGCCGATATCCCCCGCATTATTGACAAGTATGCCATTGACGAGGTCTTCATTGGGCTGCCCGAGAGCAGCCACCAGGATCTAGTCAACATTATCAGTCTGTGCGAGCGCGAAAAGGTGGGCATTCGCGTCTTCCCCGACGTCTTCCAGATTATGGCGAGCGAAGTGACCATTGGCGACCTGGGTGGCCTCCCCCTGCTCACCATCCGCGATGTTGCGCTGCAAGGCTGGAAGGTCTCCCTCAAACGGGGGCTGGACCTTGTGGGCAGCGGCTTTGGGCTGGTTGTGCTCAGCCCGTTCATGCTGCTGGCTGCGCTCTTTGTTAAACTGGACAGCCCCGGCCCCGTGTTTTATGCCCAGGAGCGCATGGGCCTCGACGCGCGCCCCTTCAAGATTATCAAGTTCCGCACCATGCGCGCCGACGCCGAAACAGACGGCCCGGGCTGGACAACACCGGACGACCAGCGCAAGACGCGTCTGGGCGCCTTCCTGCGCCGCTTCAATATTGATGAGCTGCCGCAATTGATCAATGTGCTGCTGGGCGATATGAGCCTGGTGGGGCCGCGCCCTGAACGCCCTGTCTACGTGGAGCAGTTCCGCCAGAGCATCCCCCGCTATATGGATCGCCACCGCGAGAAGGCCGGCCTCACAGGCTGGGCGCAGGTGAATGGCCTGCGCGGCGACACCTCCATTGTGGAGCGCACCAAATACGACCTCTGGTACATTGAGAACTGGTCGCTTTGGCTCGACATCAAGATCATTCTGCGCACCATTGTGCAAACGCTCATGGGCACGAACCAGAACGCATATTGACAAGTGCGCAGGCCGGTGTTTGCAGTAGCCCAGGCAGAGCGCACTGCGATCGAGAAATACAAAAGCAGCGAGGCTTCCCCGCACGGGGAAGCCTCGCTGCTTTTGTATGGATGGGCGTGTCAATCAGCCCTGCTTCAGGAATTCGTCCAGTTGCTTGAATGTGCCCGCGAAGCCCTGATTCATTGAGGGATGGTTGGCGGCAAAGACGGCGACTTCTGCGGGTGTGGCGTTTGTGGGTGTGCCGCGCACCGTCATACGCGTGCGGTCGCCCAGGTCCTCAAAGAAATAACGGTTGAGAATCTCCACGGGCCAATCCGGGGCCATTGGGTGGCGGCTCAGGCCGCCTGTGGCATCGGAAAAGGAACTGACGAACTCAATCCGTTCCTCGGGGACGATTTCGCGGTAGACAAAGAGGCCCCACATTTCTTCGCCGCCAGGCGTGCGCATACCGTAGTGAAAGGCGCCGCCGGGCCGCAGATCGAGCGAAACGCTCTCCATCGTCAGGCCAATGGGCCCCCACCACTTGGCCAGTTGTTCGACCTGGGTGAATGCCTGCCATACCCTGCTGCGCGGCGCGGCGATTTCGCGCATAATAACGAGGTCGGTCTCCTGCGTTGCCGGCTGCTTGGCTGCTGTGCTCATGCTGTTCCATCTCCTGTGTAGTGGCGGACCATTCCGCGCATCAAATTTTGGTATGACAATCTGCAGTATGCTCTTTGGTGCAGGTTGCCCCTACGTCATGGCTGCGGCGTAGTTACGCCGTGGCGTCACCCTGGGCCAACGCAGCCGTGAGTTCGTCAAGGCGCTCCCAGCCTTCACTCTGCCCTTCCTCCATGCCGGAAGCGATCATGCCGTCGCGGTCTTCCTGGTTGGCGAAGAGTGCATGCATGGTAAGCAGTGTGCCGCCATCTTGTTCGACAAAGGTGCCGGTCTCCAGGATAACGTGACCGGCCATCGCCTCATATTCAAAGGTATAGGAGAGCCGCGCCGTGGGCTCAATCACCTTGTACTCGCCGCGAAAGGCATGCTGCCCGCCATCGGGCGCAACCTGCACAAAGCGCCACTGTCCGCCCACGCGCAGATCCAGCTTGTCAACGGTGGTGGTCAAATAGCGCGGGCCCCACCATTGGGGAATGAGCGCCGGATCGGTATGCGCCCGCCAAATGAGGTGCGGCGGTGCAGCAAACCACCGCGTTATGACGATTTCGTGCGCCGAGGGGAGTGTCAACTGCTGTTTGCTCTGTTCTGCGTTTGCCATCTGTCCGCATCCTGTCGTGTCACCGCACTGTACATTGGAGCAGTCCAAGACCGGCCGCTCCGCGCTTTTACTCCGTTTGTTGCGTGCTACTCTCTTCGCTGTCCTGCACCTCCTTTAGTAACGCGTCAAGGCGGTCGAACCGCTCTTCCCAAAGGGTGCGATAGGGAAGCAACCATGCATCCAATTCCATCATAGGCTCCGGGCGCAAGTAATAAAGCCTGCGTTGCGCATCGGGCCGCACACCCACCACGCCTGCATCCTTCAGTACACGCAAATGCTTTGAGACCGCCGGCTGGCTCATGCCCAGCGCGTCGACGATCTCGCCGACTGCCAGCTGCCTGTCGCGCAGGAGTTCAACAATGCGCTTTCGATTGGGTTCCGCCAGTACCTCAAAGATTGTGCTCACGTGTTTATATTACCATACAGTTATATACGTGTAAAGGCATATATTATACGGAAAGAATACGCGCAGACAACGAGGATTTGTCGACTGTGCGTCTGGTGTGCGTGGTGTGCGTGGTGCGCGTGGTGCGCGTCGATGCTCAGCCCAGAGGCGCGCCCCACGGTGCAATGAAGCGCTCGGGTTCAACGCCCAGCGCTTCGGCCACACGTGTAATGTAGTTGAAGTAGGCTATCACTTGTGTCGCGTCGTGAATGGCGCGGTCGTCAAAGCCCTGCGCGCGCAGCCTCTCCAGGTCCGCCGGGGTCATTTCCTTTTGATGGAGGGTAAGTTTGACCGCGTAGGTGCAAAGCACGGCGTCCGCCGCCGCCAGCGGGGCGCTGCGCCAATCGGCCACCAATGCGTGGACAAAGGCGTCGGCCTGAGCCGCTGTGAATGGGTAATTCGTCGGGTCTGCGGCGATCTCGGCACGGAGATCGTGGGCGTGTGATTGCGTTCAGTAGACGCAGCCCACCGTTGCCGCCACAACCGTCGCGAGCATCTCGCGCCGGCCGCGGCTGAGGGGTGATTGTCCCATCATGAGCGTGCCGTATTGCTCCATGCTGGCCTTCATCGCGCGCGGGTTGAGGCTCATAATGCGCACGATGTTCCAGATACGCCCGGCGCGCTTGATTGCCTTGTCATACTCCTGTTTGAGGAGCCCGGTGGCATCTTCATCGGCCACCTGGTGAATCCAGGGCACGTATCACTCCTGTTTGAGCAAGGGACAAGGCGGCTGATGGGGATAAAACAGGTACGCCCTGAGGGATTCGAACCCCCGACACCTAGTTCCGAAGACTAGTGCTCTATCCGCTGAGCTAAGGGCGCGCACGCACTACAGTTTAGCACAGGCATATTCAATCCACACAGCGCGCTTTCCCCCACCATAGGGCTTCTCAAAAGTCAGGGATTCGCGCTTGCA
>DIAV01000169.1:6010-6426 GCA_002415895.1 Anaerolineales bacterium UBA5069
TCCCTGACTTTTGAGAAGCCCTGCCCCCACCAGGGCAATAAAAGTCACGCCAGAGGTGAAGTTGTTGTGTCTACATGCTCTGCTCCAGCGACCCTTGAGAAGCCTTGGGAACGAGAGTAGGGTTTCTCAAAAGCATGGTATGGGAATCAAGAGTGCGAGAGCCTCATGGAGGTAGGCGGCGAATTGGCGCATGGCTTGCCGGATGTTGGAGAAGTGGGAACGTTCAGGAGAGCCAGGCTTCTGCACCGCCACGGTGGTTGACTCTGAGCACTTTGCCATCGCACGCCAGATACCGGCAGTGGTGGTGCATTTGCGGCGTCTGGCACTGCGTGTGCTGCGTGTGCTGCGCATACAGCAGGCGCAACACCGAAGAAGTCCGCCACTTGGCGCTCAGTTCGACGGCGTCAATCCGGGCG
>DIAV01000351.1 GCA_002415895.1 Anaerolineales bacterium UBA5069
TGGTCATTGGTCATTGGTAATCGGTAATTGACACAAACCCTAACCATAGAATCGAGACGAACGACCTCATGGCAAAGATTTACTACGAGAATCAGGCGGACCTGGGACTGCTCGAGGGCAAGAAGATTGCCATTATCGGCTATGGTAGCCAGGGGCACGCGCATGCGCTGAACCTGCGCGATTCGGGCGCCGATGTGCGTGTGGGGCTGCATGAAGGCTCTCGCAGCAAGGCCAAGGCCGAAGCCGATGGCTTGCGCGTTCTCAGCGTGGCCGACGCCGCCGCCGAGGCCGACATGATCATGATCCTCCTGCCCGATCCCATCCAGGGCCAGGTGTACAACGACGAGATCGCGCCGAACCTCAAGGCGGGCGACACGATCATGTTTGCCCACGGCTTCAACATTCGCTTTGGGCAAATTGTGCCGCCCCCGAATATTGATGTGACCATGGTTGCGCCCAAGGCGCCAGGCCACCGCGTGCGCGAAGTCTTCAAGGAAGGCTCGGGCGTGCCCGCGCTGGTGGCCGTGCAGCAGGACGCCACGGGCAACGCGCTGGCCAACGCACTGGCCTATGCCAAGGGCATTGGCTCCACGCGCGCCGGCGTACTTGAAACCACCTTTGCAGAAGAAACCGAGACCGACCTCTTTGGCGAGCAGGCCGTGCTGTGCGGCGGTGTGAGCGAGCTGATCAAGGCGGCTTTTGGCACGTTGGTTGAGGCGGGGTATCAACCCGAAATTGCCTACTTCGAATGCCTGCACGAGTTGAAACTGATTGTCGACCTTGTTTACCAGGGCGGGCTTTCGTACATGCGCTACAGCGTGAGTGACACCGCCGAATGGGGCGACTATGTGAGCGGCCCCAAGGTGATCACCGACGACACGCGCGTGGCCATGAAGCAGATTCTGACCAACATTCAGACGGGCGCGTTTGCTGAGGAGTGGATGGACGAGTATCACAACGGTCGCCCCAACTTCTTTGCCCGCCGCAAGCTGGAACAGACCGGCCAGATTGAAGAAGTGGGCAAGGACCTGCGTCGTATGATGACCTTCCTGAACGCCAAAGAAGTGACGGAATAGCAACTGCGGGGAGTGAGGAGTGGGGAGTCGGGAGTGGGGTGGTCGGACAACTGATAATTGATCGTAGTCAACTGATCAGTAATCATTGAATGATGCGAGCATTCGCCACCAATGATCAATGATCAATGATCAATCATCGCTGACTGATTAGCAGCCAACCACACGCAGTCCCCACCCCCCATTCCCGCCACCCGATCACCCGATCACCCGACACCCGAGCATCCATGACTGACATTCTCGCAACGCTTGGCCCATCCTGTGCATCTGTAGAGACGCTCGCGGAGATGATTCGCGCCGGCATGAGCGTGGCGCGCATGAACTTCAGCCACGGTGACTACGCCTTCCATACGCGTATGGCCGAACTGGTACGCGAGGCGTCGCATGTGGTGGGTACGCCTGTGGCACTGCTGGCAGACCTGCAGGGAGCCAAGGTGCGCATTGGCTGGCTGGCGCAGCCTGTGCCCCTGGCTGTAGGGCAGCAGGTGATCCTGATCGGGCCGGAACAGGACGCGCGCGAGCCGCATCACGCCTATGAGGCGAATGCCGTGACGCTGCCGGTGGACTTTGACCTCGCACCCCACCTCAAGGTGCCCGCCACCGTGCTGATTGATGACGGGAACATTGAAATCGCCGTAGAGGAAGTGCGCGGCAGCCATGTCCACTGCCGTGTGGTGCATGGAGGCGACGTAAAGTCGCGCAAGGGCGTCAATGTGCCCTACACGAGCCTGCCCATCCCCGCCCTAACGGACAAGGATCGCGCCGACGCTGCCTATGCTGTCTCGCTGCATGTGGACTGGATTGCACTCAGCTTTGCAGGCAGCGCCGCCGATGTGCATGAATTGCGCGCGCTGACCGCCCACGCTTCGGTGCTGGAGCAGGTGCCGCCGCGCATTATGGCCAAGATTGAGCGTCCCGATGGCGTGGAAAACCTGCGCGCCATTATCGGTGCGAGTGATGGTGTGATGGTGGCGCGCGGCGATCTGGCGCTGGAGACAAGCCCCTGGCAACTGCCGCTGCTGCAGAAACAGATTGTGCGCGCCTGCCGCGAGGGCAACAAGCCGGTGGTGGTTGCCACGCAAATGCTCGAAAGCATGATTCAGAACCACCGCCCCACGCGCGCCGAGGTGAGCGATGTGGCCAATGCGTTGCTCGACGGCGCCGACGGCATCATGCTTAGCGGCGAGACGGCTGTGGGCGCCTATCCTGTGCAGGCAGTGCGCACAATGCGCGTGATTAGCCAGGGCACGCTGCCGCCCCACGCGCAGGATGGCACGCGTATTAGCAATCGCGAGGCCCAGGGTGCAGTGCAGCCTGCGGTTATGGCACACACCGCACGGCAGAATTACGTACTGTAGCTAAACTACTCTGTTATTTAGCCGCAAGGCCGCGCAGGAGAGCAATGACAAGCAAGCAGACAGCCTCGGCGGCGTATCCTACGCTCCTCTTTGAATCCGCCGCAGCGTGGTCCGCATGGTTGGCCCAGAACCATGCAACGGTGCAGGGCGTGTGGCTGCAACTGGCAAAGAAAGCCTCGGGCATGGCAAGCGTGACATACCCCGAGGCCG
Source organism: Anaerolineales bacterium UBA5069 (assembly GCA_002415895.1). GTDB lineage: Bacteria > Chloroflexota > Anaerolineae > Caldilineales > Caldilineaceae > UBA5069. The sequence continues at coordinate 2,642 of DIAV01000351.1, forward strand.
TGGAAGAAGCGCTCTGTTATGGCTGGATTGACGGCCAGTCGCGCAAGCTTGATGCGACGCACTGGGTGCAGAAGTTCACACCGCGGCGTGCCCAGAGCATGTGGTCGCAAATCAACGTGGGAAAGGTGCAACTGTTGCTGGCCGCCGGGCGTATGCAGCCGGCGGGCCTGGCCGAGGTGGAACGGGCGCAGGCCGACGGCCGCTGGGCCGCAGCCTATGGATCAGCAAGCAGCATTGAGCCGCCCCCTGCCTTTCTTGCCGCGCTGGAGGCAAACCCAATCGCGCAGGCCAATTTCGCAGCGCTGAACAGCGCCAACCGCTATGCTGTGCTCTACCGCGTCACATCACCGAAGAAGCCCGAAACGCGTGTGCGCAAAATTGCCGAAATGGTGGCTATGCTCAACGAGGGAAAGCGGATACACGACTGAAATGGCCGGCGGCGGCAAGGATTGCGTTTCGATCCCCAAAACCTGCTCTGTCCACGAAAGGGGGTGATGTGCATGGACGATGCGCTTGGTGACCTTATGAAAGGCAAGCAGGGTGACTTGTTGCCTGGTGATTTAATGCTTGGTAACCCTGCAAAGTTGCGCTACAGTACACTCAATCTGCATTCTGTGTGGCGGCACGCCGCATGGCAGCCATGCACCTCCCCCCAGGAGGGGGATCCCAGTGGACACAAAAAGCAGCGGCTCCGCCGCCAAAGCGGAGTCTTCCGTAGAACCGAAACAATCCGTTGACGTAGAGCAATTCAGAATCGACGACATGCGCGCCTATGCACGTGCCGTTGCGCAGGGCGACACGGTGCTTGTCTTTGACACCACGCTGCGCGATGGCGAGCAGAGCCCGGGCGCAACGCTCAACAGCCAGGAAAAGCTCGACATTGCCCACCAGTTGGCGCGCCTGGGTGTGGATATCATGGAGGCCGGTTTCCCTGCCGCCTCCCCGGGCGACCTTGCCGCTGTGCGCCAGATTGCCCAGACTGTGGGGCGCACGCCACGCGTCGATAAGGACGGCCATGTCACCGCGCCGCCCGTGATTGCGGGGCTGGCGCGCGCCGCCAAAAATGACATCGACAAAGCGTGGGAGGCGGTGCAGGGGGCGATTCGCCCGCGCATCCACACCTTCCTGGCCACCAGTGAAGTCCACATGCAGCACAAGCTGCGCA
>DIAV01000033.1 GCA_002415895.1 Anaerolineales bacterium UBA5069
GGTGACTGCGCCGGTATGGCCGCCGACATCTTCGAGTCCTACGAAGTCACAATTGTCTCGGCGTTGATCCTCGGTCTTGCGCTGGTGAGCTTCACCGGCGACATTCGCTGGATTATCTACCCGCTGCTTGTGCGCGGCATCGGCGTCCTCTCCTCCATTGTCGGCACCTATCTGGTCAAGGCTCCCGATGAGGGCGGCAACGCCATGTCGGCCATCTTCAGCGGCTTCCTCACCTCGGCTGCCATCTCGGTCGTTTCGTTCGGCGCCGTCGCCTTCTTCTACCTCAATACATGGGGTTCACCGCTGGGTGTCACTGTGCCGGGCAACTGGTGGCGACCGTTCCTCTCCACCGCGTTGGGCGTTTTGCTTGCCATTGCCATTGACCGCCTGACCGACTATTACACCAGCACCCATTACAAGCCCGTCAAGGACATTAAGGCTGCCACAGGCGGCGGCCCTGCCACCACAATTCTGGCCGGCCTTGGCGTCGGTTACGAGTCCACCGTGTGGTCGGCTGTGGTGATTGCCATGACGATTCTGGCCTCGGTCATCATTTACTCGGGTATGAACCTGGAGCCGATTACGCGTGAAGTCTTTGGCACGGTGATGACCTTTGGTGTCTCCGTGCAGCAGACGGCATATGTGCTCTACGGCGTGGCGCTCACAGGCATCGGCATGTTGACCCTCACAGGCAACAACGTCGCCATGGACTCCTTTGGCCCCATCTCCGACAATGCCAATGGCATTGGCGAAATGGCCGGCCTCGACGAAAAAGCACGCCAGATCATGGCCGACCTGGACGCTGTGGGCAACACCACCAAGGCCATCACCAAGGGTATTGCCATCGGTTCGGCAGTGATTGCGGCCGTGTCACTCTTCGGCTCCTATCTTACCGATGTGGCCAAGATTGACCCGCAGGCGCTGGAGTTCGGCATTCGTATCTCGGCCCCCATGGTCTTTGTGGGCTTCCTGATTGGCGGCGCCGTGCCGTGGCTCTTCTCGGCCATGGCCATCAACGCCGTGGCGCGCGCCGCCGGCCAGATTGTGAACGTCGTGCGCCGTCAGTTCAAAATGCCCGGCATTATGGAAGGCACGGTTACGCCTGACTACGCCGAAGCCGTGGGCATTGCCACAGCCGCCTCGCAGAAGGAGTTGGTGAGCCTGGCGCTGCTGTCGGTGATTACGCCGATTGTGGTGGGTTTGGCGCTGCAGGTGGAGGCGTTGGGTGGCTTCCTTGCCGGCGTCATCCTCTCGGGCCAGTTGCTCGCCGTCTTCATGTCGACGTCGGGTGGCGCGTGGGACAATGCCAAGAAGTTGATCGAAGATGAGCCGCGCAACCTTGCCGCCAATACCGGCAAGGGCTCCGAGCGCCACAAGGCAGGCGTTGTGGGTGACACCGTTGGCGACCCGCTGAAGGACACCGCGGGCCCGTCACTCAACCCCATGATCAAGGTGATCAACCTTGTCAGCCTGATCATTGCGCCGATTGTGGTGCAGTACAAGGATCTGAGCTGGGGCACCGGTACGGTGATCATCCTCGGCCTGATCGCGATCTTCTGGGCGCTGCGCCGCAGCTTCTCGGGGTCGGGTTACAACTTCACCAGCGATGCGCCCGTGCCTGCCACCAAGATGAGCGCAGGCGACGACTGAGCCGCTTGAAGGGCAACCGGTTGACTGGTTGGCTGGCTGGTTGGTTGGCTGACTGGCTGGTTGGTGAATGACAGTGTGATGGGCCGGCCCTCTGCGCAAGCGGAGGGCCGGTTTGTTCTTTGGGGATGTGCCAACGGCAACCTCGCCACCGCTCCTCTGGATTGGTGTCGTTATGTCACTTTATCCACGGATTCACGAGTTATCCCCAAACTTATCCCCCGAATGCAAAGAATCGCGCGCCAAAGTGGCTATCGCAATGCGCATAGCCACTGCCAATCGTGCGCCTTGCACAAGTGCGCCCGGCTTTGTCAGTTGATCTGGTAGGTGAGGATGGGTATCTCGATGCCGCTGGGCGCAAAGCCAAGGCTGGCATAGAGCGTTTGCGAGCGCAGGTTGGAGGCCTGCGTATTGAGGGCCACAGCGCTAAAGCCTTCATTTTGTGCATAGTGCACGACTTCGGTCAGCAGTTGCCGGCCTATGCCTGTGCGTTGCCAGCGCGGGTGTACACCCAGGCGCGCCAGGTGCGCCTCGCGCCGCGGCCCCGCGAGCAGCGCCGAATAGCCCGCTAGCGCGCCCTCCACCGTGGCTATCATGACACGGCCGCGCACTTGCATTTCCATAATCTCCGCCGCGCCAAAGTGCCAGAGTGGATCGAAGATCTCGGCGTCCATTTCGGCCAGCGCCTGCGTTTCGCCAAGTTGCGCAAGATGCAGCCCAGCGGGATGCGCAGCGTTTGCATTCGGCGCACTCGGTGCGTCCTGCGGCGGCAAGTCCAGCCGGTAGTAGATCACCGTATCGGCCAGTGCAAAGCCGGCGCGCATGAGCCCGGCGTGCAGCCACGTTTCTGTGGCGTAGGTGGAGAGCATGAGCGGTCGCAGTGCATCAGGCAGCAGGCGTTGGAGGCCGCCAATCAGTTCGCCCGTCCCCGTTTCGAGCCAGGGGCCGTGGCGCATCGCCAGCGCGCGCAACTGGGCGCGGTTGGCCGCCGCCGCCGGCAGTGTAAGGGGGCGCGCCTCGGGGTCCACCATCATCACGCCCCACATGGCCTCCCGTTCCGCCGCAAGAATGGTGGCTCTCTTGGCTAGGATGCCGGGCATGTCCTCATCGGCCACGCCACAGTAGGCATAGCGTCCCATGCGCACAAGCTGCTGAATGGTGCGCAGTTGGGAAACGGTTGCAACGGAGAGCTGGCTCATAGGTTGTTTAGGGAGGCAGCGGCTATAGGACTACAGCGATGAAGTTGGCGCTGCGTTCGTGGTGCATCTCGTAATCGCGCACCTGCTTTTCGTAGCGACGGCCTGCACCGCCTCTACACATGATGCGATCTATTTGAAGGATGCACCGATCAGGCGGCGGGTGTGCTCAACGTTTTGCGCTGGCCGTAGACGCGCTGGTAATACTCCTTGAACTCACCGCTGCGGATGGGTTCCCACCACCACGGGTTTGCCACATACCAGCGCACCGTGGCGCGGATGGCCTCCTCGTGTGTGTATTCAGGCTCCCAGCCCAGCGCGAGCAGCTTGTCCACATTCATGCAGTAGCGACGGTCGTGGCCAGCGCGGTCTTCCACATGGCGAATCAGACTTGCGGGCTTGCCCAGCTCGTCCAGCAGAATCTCCACCATGCGCAGATTGGTCATCTCTTTGCCGGTGCCCACGTTATAGCTCTCGCCAATCACGCCGCGGCGCAGAACCATGTCAATGCCCGCGCAGTGATCCTGCACATACTGGTAATCGCGCTGCTGGCCGCCGTCGCCATAGACAGGCAGATGCATGTCGTTGAGCGCGTTGGTCACAAAGAGCGGTACGACCTTCTCGGGATATTGGTAGGGGCCGATATTGTTGGCGCCGCGGCTAATGGTAATCGGCAGGCCATAGGTAATGTGGTACGCGTTGACCAGATGGTCGCCGCCGGCCTTGCTTGCTGCATAGGGGCTGCGCGGGGCCATGCAGTCAGTCTCAAGGCTGCGATGGTCGCCGTGGATGTGCCCGTAGACCTCGTCGGTGCTCACCTGGTGGTAGCGCAGCCCGCCATGTTTCTGTGCAGCCTCAAGCAGCACGTAGGTGCCGTAGACATCCGTGCGCATGAAGGCGTCGGGGTCAAGAATGCTGCGATCAACGTGGGTTTCGGCGGCGAAGTTGACAATCGTGTCAATCCCGAACTGGTCGAGTGCGGCGTTGACTGCGGGCGCGTCGCAGATGTCGCCTTGCATAAAGTGGTAGCGGCCGGCAAAGTTCTCGGCCACATCCACAAGGTTTTCCATGCGCCCGGCATAGGTGAGTTTGTCGTAGACGACGACAGTGGTGTCGGTGTGCTGCTCCAGCACATAGCGCACAAAATTGCTGCCAATGAAGCCGGCGCCGCCTGTAACAAGCAAGGTCTGCATAATTGTCTCCGTTTCGGTATGCGGAATGAAGGGATGTGCGGCCGTGACTGCACCTCAACCCCGGCCCTTCGCCACTGTTATGCGTGCGGCCCCATGCGTGCGGCCCGGGAGAGGGGAAACGCATCTATCGTCGTTTGCGCCGCAGATTGCGCGCGCGGTGGCGGCGCAACCTGCGTTGTCGCCCCGGCTGGCGCGCCAAAGGCAGCGGAAAGTCTGTGGTGAGTGTCAGTGTGGGCAGCGGCGTCTCTGCAGGCAGGATGCCCGGTTGGGCATTTGCGGGAATTGCCCAGCGTGCGCGCTCTTCGTCTGCGCCATTCGCGGCCAGGTAGCCAATGTCGCCGGCCAGCAGCCGCCGCGCCTGCTGAATGTCGGAAGCGGCCACGCGCCAGCTTGCCTGCATGGCCGCAACAGCGTGCTCGTAGACCTCCAGCGCCTCCACATCACCGCGCTGCAGGCCGCTGCGCGCGGGTGCGTACTGTGTGGCCCACGTGCGCACTGCGGTCTGGAAGCTGGGCAGCAGCAAATCAATGTGAAAGGTGACATGCACCAGGCGCACACGCTCCACCACCTGCACCAGCAGGAGCGTTTGCGCGGCCGTTAGGTCAAAATAGGCCGCGGCATCGAACGCCTGCCACTGTCCATAGGCCCCGTTGAGGCGGCGCAGCCGGTCGGCGGCATGGCGCACAACGTAGGCCGTGGACTCGGGCAGGCGGTCGGGTGCGGCTGCAACCCTAAAGGCGGGCACGAGCGCCTGCAAATGCGCCAACTCGTCACGGGCCAATGCGGCGACGGGCGCGTCAGCGCCAGGCGAGGTGGAGAGGGTGCGCAATGCCCATGCCAGCGCGGGCAGCGACGGCGGCAGGCGTGGCGGCAACAACGACGGTAGCGGCGTATCAGCCATAACGATGGCAGCGCCGGCAGTTCAAGTGATTGCTGTCTGCTGCGCCCTTGTTCCCTTGCACCCAGGCTGTTGCTTTCATGCTTGTATCGCTTTAGTGCTGCGTTTCACAAGTAAGAGGCAGCGTGCGTAGCGGCGGCTTCAGCCGCCGTTCTCGAGGACGCGACATCTTTCATGCCAACGGCGGCTGAAGCCGCCGCTACGTAATCCCTCGCGTACTTGCAGGATGCACCATTTAGCCGCCGTAACCCGCCAACATGGCGTCGCGGTCGGCATTGAGCAACACCGCACCCAGAATGTTGGCCTGCACCTTGGCCAGCACGGCCTTGGCGCGCTGCGCATGTTCGCGCTTGGTGCTGCCCGCGTTGACCAGCAGCACAACGCCATCCACCTTGTTGGCCCAGAGCGCGGCATCGGTCACAGTCAGCACGGGGGGCGCATCCACGAGCACGTATGTGGCCTTTTCGGCCAGGTGGGCCAGTGTCTCTTCAAGACGGCGTGCGCTGAGCAGCGCAATCGGGTTGGCGGGCGCAGGGCCGGCAGGCAGCAGCATGAGCCCCTCCACCTCGGTCTTGAGGAGCGGCGCGTCGCCCCCTTCGGCAAGCCAGCCGGCAAGGCCGCGCGCGTTGCTCACGCCAAAGAGATCGTGCTGCATGGGGCGGCGCAGGTCACCATCAACCAGAATCACGCGGTCGCCCGCCTGCGCCATGACAACGGCAAGGTTGGCAATGGCGCTGCTCTTGTCAACCGCGGCGTCGGCGCTGGTGAGCAGGATTGTGTGCAACGCCTTGTTGAGCCCCGAGAACTCGAGGTTGGTGCGCAGTGACTGGTAGGCCTCGGCGGCGGGGCTGCGTGGATCGTCCAGTGTAATCAGCTTCGACATGGTGGTATTCCCTCTGTGCGAGAGTGTACATTGCATTGCCGCAGCTTGTGCTGCGGCCACGCGCGTTGTTCAGGGTAGGCGCAGCCTGCCAATGTCGACAATATGGCCCGGCTGAACATTGCTGCCTGTGGCGGCAAGGTTCGCACCTGCCTGCCAATCATAGAGACCCACAATCACGGTGTACTCGCCGGGCGGCAGGTTGACGGGCAGCGGGAGTGCATAGTTGCCGGCGATTGTCGCGTTCATGGGCCACGTTGTCATGGGCAGCGGGCCGAAGCCGTCGCGCGGCTGCGTGTCCAACTGCGTTACCTTCTCGCCCGCTGCGTTGAGAAGATGAATGAAGAGCGAGTAATCGAGCGGCGGCGCGGCCTCTATCTGCCACGCCAGCGCAACGGTGGCGGTTGTCGCGCCGCGCGCGACAGGCGCAATACTTGCCTGCAAAAGGCGAATGTTATCGCCAAAGCGCGCATCCAACGCCGCGCCTGCAACTGTGGTTTCCGGCATCGCCTGCCAGCCGCGGCGCGTGCGCTCAAAACTTCCCAGCCGCAACCAGCCGCCATCCACCACAGGGCGCAGCGGCGACAGCGTGCGCACGGGCAGCAGCGCATTGTCGCTATCTGCCACAGCCACCTCCAGCGCAAAGCGCCCTTGCGGCAGCGCCCACGGCAGGCTCTGCACAAGCACCGTCTCATCCGTGGGCCACTGTGTCACAGGATACCACAGGCTCGCAACGGGGGGATAGAACTGGCTGTCGAAAATGGGCGCGCCTGCCTCATCCATATAGCGCATGCTCACCGTGAGCGGCGTGGTGATGGGGGCGTCAGTTTGCCAGTAGAAGCGGGTGATCAACTCACCATGTGCGTCATCAAGCACGTCGTAGCCGAGCAGACGCAGATCAGTACCAAAGGTGGCCTGCTGGGCATTGCGTGGCGTCACATTGCCCGGCAGCCACGGTGTGTAGAAGGAGGGCGCAAAGCTGCCCGAATAGCTATCGCCACCTGTGGCGGAGAGCAGCAAGTAGCCGTTATCGGCAACTGCAACGCCCCAGCCCTCATCCAGCAGGCGGGTAATGGAGGCGCGCAAATCGTTGGGGTGCTGCGGCCAGGCCGGCCCTGTTACATCCACAAAGACGGTGTCGGCCTGTGTGGCGTCGTCGGCGGTCAGCGTGGGGAAGACGAGGCTTGTGCGCCGCCCGCTTGTGTGCGGGTTGAGCTTGTCCTGTGCGGAGACAACCGCCGCAGGATCAAGCGCGGCAATGATCGGCGCGGCGGCGCGGTGGTGGTCGGTGATGGCGTAGAGGTTGAAGTGGGGCGCGCCGGGGAAATAGCCATAGAGGATCTGGGCAAGGGTGGCGCAAAAGAGCACCAGCGCCGCCACGGCCCAGGGCGCAGCGGTGCGCGCTGCATCGCCCATTGCGTCGCGCCGCAACCAACGCATGAGGCGCGCCGTGCCCATAACGGCGGCCAGCGCGATAAAGGGCGCAATCGGCGCGGCGTACATCAGCCAATCCACCTGGTGCATGGGTGTGAAGTCGGCCAGCAAATTGAGCGCGAGCGAGGGCAGCGCCAGCAGCAGCACCTCGGGTGCCAGCAGCGCCACAAAGCCCACAGGCAGCAGCAACTGAAAGAGGTAGCCCAGGGCATTGGCCGCTTGCAACTGCGCCCACACCACGCCCGGCTGCGTGATCAGCGTTGCCACCATGGCGGCTGGGCCGCTGCCCAGATAATCGTAGCGCCCCCAGTGAATGTTGCCGCCAAAGTGGCCCTGAATGCCCAGCACCGCCACCAGCGACCAGCCCAGCCCCAACGCCATGGTCGCAACGCCCACGCGTGTCAGCTTCTGCGCCAGCAGCGCATAGAGGCCCAGCATAAAGATGAGCAGCCCAATCTCCTCCTTGCAGAGCGCCGCCAGCAGCGCAAAGAGCGCATACCAGCCAATGCGTTTGGTGCGCAGGAAGTAGAAGGCCGCAATGAGGAACGTTGGCGCCAGCGTAACAGGGTGAAACTCATTCCAGTTGGCCGCCTGGATCGCGGGCATGGCCAGCCACGCCGCGCCAAAAAGCAGCGCCAGCCACGCCGAGCGCACTTCGCGCATGGTCAAATAGTAGAGCGGCACAGCCCCCAGCGCGACGATCACCGCCTGCAGCACGAGCAGGAAAGGCGGCCCTGGCCACGCGCGATAGAGGGCCGCAAGCGCAAGGATGATTGGCTCTACATGCAGCGCCAGGCGCGAAATGGCCCCCGGCTGATTCGTTTGGCGGAACCAGTTGCCGTGGGCCGTGTTCCAGATGGCCTGGTTGAGGTTGCCCATGTCAAACGCGCGCGACTCAAACGCCGCATAGCGTGTGAGCGTGAGCCACGCGAAATAGAGGGCGTAGAGGAGCACCGCGCTCCAGAGCAACAGGCGGGGCAGCCGGTGGGGCAGCGAGGCGCGGGAGATGAAGCGCCGGCGCGCCGTGGCGGTTTGTTCGGCAGGCGGGGCAGGTGGCGAGGTGGAGGTCATGCAGGGGCGCGGTCAGGCGGTGGAGGTTGTGCCGACACGCTGCGGCTGGGGTACGCTTTGCGTCGCGGCGCGTTTGACTGAAGAGGCGGGCACGGCTCCCAGCACGGGCACGCCCAGCGTGCGCTCCACAGCCGCGGGCGTGCGCAGATAGTCGGTCTCCATCCATGTGAGCGCAAAAACGAGCGCAACGCCCAGCAGCAGGCCAAGCATAGCCCCCGCGATGGCGTTGAGCAGTGGCTTGGGCTGAATCTGCGCGTAGGGAATGGCGCGGCTGCGAATCTTGACCTCAATGCGGTCGCTCTTGTCGAGCTGCGCGTAGTACTGCGTGCGCTCTTCAACAAACTCATCGGCCATAGTCAGCGCCATGAGTTTGGCCACCTCGGGATCGGCGTTGCGCGCCTCAATCTTGATGGTGAAGGTGCTGCTGTCCGGCTCGACCTGCAGGTTGCCCAGCAGATCGTAGGGATTCATGTCGAGTTGGGCGCGCTCGATGACGCGCTGTGCGTTTTCGGGCGTCTTGATGTTCTCGGCAAAGTTGCGCAGGAGATCCTTGGCCGTCATCCCCAGGCCCATGTCGGGGCGCGCGGGTACGGTGCTCACGAAGGCCGTGGCGCTGTAGAGATCCTTTTGCAGCAGGCTGACGCCCCATGCAGCAAGCGCCGTCAGCAGCGTTGCCGCCACCAGAATCCATCCACGCCTGCGCACAATGCGCATGAGTTCCTGAATGTTCATACCCCGTTCACTCCCCAAGAAAGCACGCGCTGTGTGCGCGCATCAATGTGCTGCCATGCTAACAGAGGCGGCGGCATCGGGCGAATTGCACCGGCGCCTGAAGTCAAACCTCAACGGCAACAACGCCTCAACGCAAAGGCGGAAAGAACG